>JACPRK010000094.1 GCA_016190005.1 Candidatus Wallbacteria bacterium
CCCCAGACCAGCGAACAGATCTCCCATTTCCCTGGTTGAGCCTTCGCTGTGCTCGATTCTTCATTGCCGGTTCCCGGCTCCCTGTTCCCGGCTCCCTGTTCCCTGTTCGACTGGGACCAGACGCGCGGGCCGGATCGAGTTCTCCGACGCGCTCCTAGGCCTGAGGCTCTAGGCTCGAGAAGTGAGACTCGAGGGCGGATCTGCGGCCCGATCTCCGCGTCCTGATCCCTGAAGCCTGAAGCCTGATCCCTCGAGCCTCAAGCCTCTACTGTCGAGACGTCGACGCGGGCGACGATGGAGCAATCGGTGGGGACGAGGGGATTGCGCAGCTTGAAGCTGGCTTCGCGGCTGGTCTCCAGCAGTACGGTTTCTCCGGGGCCGACGCCGACGCGGTCGAGCACGATGATCGGCGCCCCGCGCGGCTTGCCCCTGTGATCCAGGGGTTGCAGCAGAAGCAGTGGAAAACCGTGGAGACCCGGATCCTTGGCGGTGACGACCACGTTGCCGATCACGCGGCCCAGGAACACGCTAGCGCCCCCCCCCGAGAAAGCTGCGCTCGATCGCCACGATCTTGTCGATCCGCTTCTGGTGCCGCCCGCCCCCAAAGGGCGTCTCCAGCCACTTCTTGACCAGCACCTTCGCGTGCCCGGGGCCCAGCGTTTGACCGCCCAGCGTCAGCACGTTGGCGTCGTTGTGCTCCCGGCTGTTGTTCACCGAGTAGAGGTCGTAGCCGTTGGCCGCCCGCACCCCGGGGACCTTGTTGGCTACCATCGCACTGCCGATGCCCGCCCCGTCGACCATGATCCCGAGCGCGCACTCGCCGCGCGCCACCGACTGCGCCACCAGGAGAGCCAGGTCCGGATAGTCGACCGGCGCCGGGTTGTCGACGCCGAAGTCCTTCACCTCGTGACCCAGCTCCTTGACGATGTACTGCTTGATCGCTTCTTTGAGGGCGAACCCGCCGTGGTCGGCGCCTAGCGCAACTCGCATGATGCGCCGAGGATACTCCGGCCCCGCCCGAGCGCGCAAGCGCCCCCCCTCGCCGGAAATGTGGGGACACACGACTCATTTTCGGCTGAAAATGAGTCGTGTGTCCCCACATTTCCTAGGGCCTGGCCAGCACGGTCGCGGTGGGGTCCTCATGGAGCACCCTCCAGCCGCGCGCCTTCAACGCGCGGGTCAGCCGAGAGCCGGTCGGGTAAAGCGTCCAGTCGATGCGGTAGCGCTGCAGAAGCTCCTCCCAGCCTCCCGCCGTGAACTGGAACGTGAGCGAGTCCTCGGTGATCTTGCGACCGTACATGATGTTGCGGCCGTCGATGAAAACCGGGTACCCGTCCCCCAGCTCCCAGATCACGTACCCGCCCCAGCCGTACTCGTTGAGCATCCGCCCCTCGGGCTTGTGCGTCCGCAGGTACTCCACGGCCTCGACGGGGAACTGTCCGACCCCGAATCCGGCCGGCGTGGATCGCAAGGCCGCCGGAAAGACGCCGGCCAGCGCAGCCGCCACCACGCACAAGCAGAGGGCCCAGCCGCCGGCGCCGCCGCCCGCCCCGCTCCGCCCGCACGCCGCGCCCCTGCCAAAACACGAGTCCATCGCGCCTTTGACTCCCAGCAGCAGGATCGGCGTCATCCAGAGAAGAAAGACGGTCAGGTGCCTCACCGACTCGAACACCATGTAGAGACCCGTCAGCCCGAGCGCCCAGCCGAGAATCTTCTCCCGCCCCGAGAGGAAGGCCAGGCTAGCCAGCACGGCCAAGATGAAGGGCCGGAAGGGACGGGCCGCCCCGCGGAAGTCGGGGGACTGCCACTCCTGGGTGATGTTCTGGACCGGCGCCGCCGTCACCTGCTCGAGCATGTCGGCGTGGAGCCCGGGACCGTACGGGTTGAGCAACGTCGCCGCCGCCGTGATGGCGACAAGAGCCCCCCACCGCCTCGCCTCCGCAAACGCCCGCCCCCGCGCGTCCTCAGCGGCCACGCTCGCCGCCGCCAGGTCTGCCACGCCGAAGAGGGCCAGGAGGATCAGCCCCGCAGGCCATCCGCCGTGCAGGTTCACCCAGAGCGTCATGCTGGCCGGGATCACCCAAATCCACCGGTCCTCGTGCCTCCAGCGTCGCAACAGCAACCAGCTCCAGAGCGCCAGAAACACCCACGTCCGCACGTGCGGCCGGACGAACCAGTGGATAGACGATAGGTAGAACGCCCATCCGGTCAGCGCCAAGGTCGAAACGCGCTCGCTTCCGGCCGTGAGGGCCGCCTGCGCCACCAGCGAATACGCCAGCGCAATCGAGGCCGCGTCGAGAACCAGCAATGCCAGGTAGCCACGCCACTGGTACAGCTGATAGTAGACGACATCCGTCAGCCACTCGAAGGCGACCCACGGCGTCCCGGCCGCAGACCAGGAGTAGCTGTCCGCCCGCGGCAGCTCTCCGGAGGTCACGATCCGCCGGCCGGTCGCCAGGTGCCACCCCGTGTCCCCGTCGCCGAACATGTAGCTCGGCCCCGTCGAAAGCACGAACAGGAAGCAGCTGATGAACACGATCGCCGGCACCGACGGCGCCAGTGCCCGCCGCAGGCCGCATGCCGTCGGAGCCGCTTCCGCGCCGGAGCCGGTCAATCCGGGCCCGTCGCAGGTGGAGAGATTTCCCTTCGTCATGCTATCGGCTCAATCCGGTGGAGGTAGTTTCTTGGATCTGCCCGAGTTGCGGGCCGGAGGGCGGGCCTGAAGACCCGTCACCACCTGTCACTGGAGCCATGATGCACGACCCACCAGCCGTGAGGCCATCCCGGCATCGCCCTCGCTAGAGCGCTGCGGCCAAAAGACTCACTGGGTCCACGATCTCCAGATCGGGATCGGCCTTCTGGAAGCGCCTCCGCGCCGAGGGACACGCGCTCACCAGCAGGTCACCGCCGCGGGCCCGCACCTCTTCGACCGGAAGCCGGGCGATCCCCGCGGCCAGCTCCGGGTTGGTGAGCGGCAGCCCGCCACCGCCCCCGCTGCAGAGGCCCATCTCCCGGTGAAACGCCAGCTCCTCCACCTTGCGACCCAACCCTCGCTCGAGGAGCTCGCGTGGCTGGTCGTAGACGCCCAGATAGCGGCCCAGGTGGCAGGCGTCGTGGTAGAAGGCGCGCCGCACGCGCCCCAGCCGCGGCGACAGCCGGCCCGCGCGGACGAGCTCCAGCAAGAGCACGCTCAGGTGCTCCGGCTTGCTGTGCGCGGGCAATCCCAGCTCCGGGTACTTGCGTGCAAAGGTCGACACCGCACCGGGACAGTCGCTCACGATGCGCGCGTGGTTGGCAAACAGCGCGATGTTGCGCAGCGCCACCTCACGGAACCGGTCAGGATACCCGTGGCTCAAGCTCGGCAGCCCCGAGCAGAGCTTTTCTGGCCCCGCCACGGCGAAGTCGAGACCGGCTGCCTCGAGCACGCGCACCGTCTCCTCGAGCACGTTGGGGAAGCGCTTCACGGTCGTGCAGCCGAAGAAGACCAGCACCGGCGCCGGCCTCAGGAACCGGCTCGGCGGCACGCGCCTCGCCAGCTCTTCGGAGAGCTTCGGCCCTACCGGATTGCCCCAGAGCCGCATCGCCTCGTCCTTCTCGGCCAGCTTCGGATGCGCCAGCCCCCGCGACGCCGCTAGCGCTCGCACCGCCTCGAAGACGGGCGGCAGCTCCTGACCGTGGAGGCACGCCTGCTTGCACGCCAGGCAGCCCGTGCACTTGTAGGCGCTCGCCAGCACCCCCTGGTCCAGCGGCACCTCTCCGGTCTGCAGGTGGCGCAGCATCGTCATCTTCCCCCACGGGCTCGAAGCCTCGCTCCCCTCCACCCGATCCACCGGACAGGCGAAGCGGCACATCTTGGGGCAGAAGGTGCACGTCGCCGTCTCGTGGCCGTACTCGGGCAGCTCGACCAGCTTCTGCTTCATTCGGAGACTCCCAGCTTTCCAGGGTTCAGGATACCGTTGGGGTCGAGCGCCTTCTTGATCGCCTTCAGCATGTCCAGCCCCGCCCCCAGCTGCTGGCGCATGAAGGCCGCCTTGGAGAGCCCGACGCCGTGGTGGTGCGACAGCGTCGCTCCCGAGGCTAGCGCGGCCTCCATGGCCACACGCCAGACCTCCTCGTAGAGCGCCTCCGTGGCAACCTCGTCGGCACCCCTGCCCGCGAAAGTGAAGTAGATGCTGCAGCCTTCCGCGTAGGCGTGGGAAAAGTGGGCCATCACGACGACCTTGCCCGACAGCGCCTGCCGGACGTTTCTATAGAGAGTCGAAAGATGCTCCCAGGTGGCGGCCACCTCGAAGGTGTCGACGAAGTAGCCCTCCTCCAAGAGCGGCGACTGCCGGTAGCTGACGTCGTAGCGATGCTCCCACCAGTGCTTGCCCGGCTCCGGGCCTAGGTCGCGCCCCCCGGCCTCGGCTGCGACCTCCAGCGCCAGCGATTCCTCCAGCCGCGTCATCTCGGCTGCGCCCTCGAACGTCAGCACCAGCAGGCACTTGCCGCCCAGCATCTTCTCGAAGAACCCGACCACCTCGGGCCAGGCCAGCATCCGGTACTCGACGCTCTTTTGAATCCGGGAGAGGAAGGCCGCGAATCCCTTCTTTTCGGCCTCGCGGGGCTTGGCACCGACGATGAACGTGTCGAGCTCGTCGTAGAGACGCACCGCCGCGGGCCGAAGCCCCTTCTGCAGCACCAGCCGGATCGCCTCCATCCCGGCCTCGATCTCGTTGAACATCACGCCGCGGAAGCGTCGGCTCTGGGGCATCCGGTGTACTCGCATCAGCCCCTCCGTGATGATGGCGAGCGTGCCCTCTGAGCCGATGAGCAACTGAAGCAGGTCCGGACCGGTCGCGCTCCGCGGCGCGGCGCGTGTCTCGTAGATCTCGCCGCTGGCCAGCACCGCCTTCAGCCCGAGCGCCATGTCCTCGATCTTCCCGTAGCGGGTCGAGAGCTGGCCGGCCGAGCGGGTCGCCAGGTAGCCCCCGAGCGTCGAGCAGTAGATGGACGACGGGAAGTGGCCCATCGTCAGGCCGCGCGCGTTCAGGTGGGTCTCCAGGACTTGCCCGAGGATGCCCGCCTGCGCGCGCACCAACAGCGACCGCTCCTCGACGGAGAGAATCGCGGACATCCGCTTCAGGTCGACCATGACGCCACCCTGGATCGGAACCGTGCCGCCGCAGACGCCGCTGCCAGCGCCGTAGGGAATCAGTGGGACCCGCCGCCGGTTGGCCAGCGCCACGAGCTCCACCAGCTGCCGCTCAGTAGACGGCCAGACGACCCAATCCGCCGGATAGGGCACGCGGCCCTGACGCATCCAGAGATGGCCGCGAGGCCAGAGGTCCCGGCCGTAGGCGATCCGCTCCTCGGTGCGCCCCGAGACTGCGCCAGCGCCGAAGATCGCGACGAGCTCCTGCTCCAGGTCGCCGTCGTGCAGCCGCGGCCGCAGCTTTAGCTTGCCGTCGCTCATGCGCTCGCCTCCTGGGGGCGCGCCGGGCCGCCCGCTGCGGTCCGGACGGCAAACTCCAGGACTGCGGCAGCCGCGTCGATCTTGCCCAGACGGTCGATCCACTTCATCCCGGGCGAGGCGTGGATGCCGGTGACGACCAGGCCCTCCGGCCCTTCCTGCATGTCGACGCCGGCGAAGCCAAGCTCGAGCACCGCGGCCGCCCGGACGGCGATCTGGGTGAGCTCGGGGGTCAGCTCCACGGCCTCCCCGCCCGACTTTTGGTGGATGTCCGCCCGGAAGACGCCGGTGAGCGGCGGGCGGCGAATGGCGGCGAGGGCACGGCCGTCGACCACCAGGACCCGGATGTCGCCGCGCTCGCGATTGGGCAGGAACTGTTGCAGCAGGATGTTCTGGCCCAGCTCCCAGAGCGTTTCGAGCGTCGACTCGGCCGCCGGGTGTGAATCGGTCAGGATGGATCCGATCTCGAAGTTCCCCTTGAGGAGTTTGAGCACAACGGGCGGGCCGCCCACTAGCTCGAGCGCTTCGGCCAGGCGCCTGGGCGACCGCAGCATGACGGACCCGGCGACCGGGACGCCGGCTGCCGCGAGCATTTGCAGCGAACGCACGCTGTCGAGCGCGCGGGAGATGGCGACGGAGCGGTTGACGACCGGCACGTCCAGGAGCTCGAACTGCTCGATGACGGCGAGGCCGTAGCTCCAGGTGGAGCTCGACACGCGGCCGAGCAGCAGGCCGGGCAGCGCCAGTGGCCTGGCTTCGTAGAAGATCCGGCAGCCCTGCTCGGCGAGCAGCAGCGTGCACTTGAGCGGATCGAGGACGGTCAGCTCGTGGCCCATTTCGTCCGCGGTCTTGACGAAGCGGCGGGTCGTGTAGGCGTTCCTGCGGCGCGCTAGAAGGTATATCTGCACGTTCGGCTCCGGGTGGCGCTGGGCCCGAGAACCCTATCACGCCCGGCCCGAAGTCTCAATCGCGAGAGCTCGAGAGGGGGAGCACGTTGACTCGGCATTCTGTGCAGGCTACACTCGACCGGACCGCTCCGGACAACACCGGGAATGGCGCGGTACTCAGGAGGTTCGTCCGAGACATGCAGAACTGGCAAAGACTGCAGCACGCGCGCAAATCGGAGCTCCAGGCGATCCGCGACGAGCAGTTGCACCGCTTCGTCAACGAACACCTCTATCCGTTCAGCGCCAACTACCGGAAGCTGTTCCAGAAGAACAAGCTGGACCCCAAGAAGTTGCGGCGCGTGAGCGACATGCGCCACGTTCCCTTCTCGACCAAGGAGAGCCTGTTGGCCACGCCGGAAGAGCCGCAGAAGTCGCTCGATTTCGTGCTGAAGCCGGACCCCGCGCTGATCCGGAAGTACTGGCCGACCAGCAAGAAGCTGAAGCTGGCGTTCGATCGCATCCTCCACGGCGAGAAGTTCATCCAGGACAAGCTCGGGCTCGAGTACCGGCCGATCTTCCTGACGGCCACGACCGGCCGCACCTACCAGCCGGTCTCATTCCTCTACTCCAACCACGACATCATGAACCTTCGCGAGGCCGGCGCCCGGCTGCTCGACATCTTCAGCGTCAAGGCGGGCGCGCGGATGGTGAGCCTCTTCCCCTACGCGCCCCACCTGGCCTTTTGGGCCGTGGTGTTCGGCGCGATGGAAGCCGGAGTGCTCGCAGTCTCGACGGGCGGCGGCAAGGTCATGGGAACGGCCGGCAACATCGGGTTCATGCAGCGGCTCAAGCCGGAGGTCATCGCCGGCATACCGGGCTACATGTACCACCTGCTGCGCACGGCCCAGACACAAGGGACCGACCTCTCCAGCGTCAAGCTGCTGGCGCTGGGCGCCGAGAAGGTACCACCCGGGCTCAAGGAGCGGATGTACGAGCTGATGACCTCGATGGGTGCGAAGGACCCTCAGATCTTCGGCACGTACGGATTCACCGAGTCGAAGATGGCCTGGGGCGAGTGCCCGGCGAAACTCGGCGTCTCCAGCGGCTATCACACGTACCCCGACCTGGAGGTCTTCGAGATCGTCAATCCCGAGACCGGCGAGCAGGTCGGCGAGGGCGAGCCGGGCGAAATCGTCTACAGTTCCATCGACGGGCGCGGCAGCGTCGTCTTCCGCTATCGGACGGGCGACCTGGCTCGAGGCGGCATGACGTGGGAGCCGTGCCCGTACTGCCGGCGCACCATCCCGCGCATCTCCAGCGACATCAGCCGTGTCTCCAACGTGCGCAGCATGCAGTTCTCCAAGATCAAGGGGACGCTGGTCAACCTGAACAACCTGCAGTTCCTCCTCTCCGACATGAAAGAGGTCGAAGAGTGGCAGGTCGAGATCCGCAAGAAGGACGACGATCCCCTCGAAATGGACTTGCTGGTGCTCTACCTTGCCGTCAAGGACGGGGTCGACACGGTCGCCTTCGAGGATCGCCTCCGAAAGGCGATCGTCAACGACATCGAGGTCAGCCCCAACGAGATCCGTTTCTGCCCGCTGCCCGAAATCCTGCAGCGGCTCGGCATGGAGACCGAGCTCAAGGAGAAGCGCATCGTCGACGCGCGCCCGAAGTAGGGAAAGCAGTAGCCAGTAGCCAGTAGTCAGTAGCCAGTAGAGGGCCGGGCCGGTCGGCCGAAGCGAGCAGTTTCGCCGCCCGGGGTCGTTCCACAGAGCGGGCCTTCGCCGTGGAGCACTCGAACGCTGCCGCCTCAGGGACGCAGCGACGCCCCACTGCTTCTACTGGCTACTGGCTACTGACTACTGCCTACTTCCCCGCCACCCCTGCCAGTTCGGCCAACGCGGCGACATCCATTCGCAGGATGGCGACGGCGAGATCGATGTTGCAGATCTCGAAGACGTCCTTTGGGCTGTGCTCGTTGCCGTTGCCGTCGTATTCGTACTCGATGGTCAGGGTCGAGGGGACCCCAGCGTCCAAGAAGCTGACGTGGTCGCTGCCCCAGGCGTTGTCGGTCCGATAGACCTTCAGCGCGGGCGCAAAGGCCCCTGCCGCGGCCTGCAGACGATCGGACAGGGCATGCGAGATCACCTTGCCCTCGAGCATCACGTCCAAAGGCGCGGTCGGGTCGAAGGCGATCATGTCGAGGTTGATCATGGCCTTGACCTTGGCCAGCTCGCCGGCGGACTTCATCTGGTTGACCAAGGCAATGCTGCCCAAGAGACCCTGCTCCTCGCCGCTGAACAGAACAAACCGGATGGTCGCCTGCGGCTTGCGGCCTGCAAGGACGCGGGCCATCTCGATCACTCCGGCTGAGCCGCTGGCGTTGTCGTCGGCACCGGGGGCCGAGTTCTGGCTGTCCCAGGAGATGCTGTCGAGGTGTGCGCCGACGACGTAGATCTCGTCGGGCCGGGCCGAACCCCTCAGCTCGGCGACCACGTTCGGCAACTGCTTCCCGCGGCTGGAGTAGGGGACTACCTTCGCCTCGCATCCCGCCGCCTTGAAGGCGTCGACAGCCCAGGCCGCCGCCTGCTGAATGGCCTGCGAATAGGTGTAGCGCGTCTTGAAGGCGATCAGCTTGCGGAGCGTTTCGGTGTACCTCGACTTGTCGATCGCCCCAGCTATCGGAGCCAACGCCGCGCTCGCGGGCGCCACGCGCGCAAGGTGCGCCGGGCTGCGGAAGACCACCGTCCGGCGGCCGGCGCGCACGAACCGGAGCTGATGATCGGCTTCCTGCAGCAGCCGGTTGAGCGCCGGGCCACTCGGCCGGATCACGAAGAAAGGGCCCTCGTGCGCGATGACGCGTGTGCGCTTGGCCAGGATGCGCTCCACGCCCGAATGCTTCGAGAGGACCAGGACCGTCCCCTCGAGGTCGGACATCCCGCGGACCTCGCTGGCAGCAAGCCCCCGCTCTTGCCAGCGCAGGCTCAACCCGGCCTCACCGGCGACCAGAAGCCGGTCTCCCAGCTCCATCCAGTCGACCACACCGGGCTCGCGCTTGAGTCGCTCCAGACCCGGAAGATCCAGCGCCGACGTATCCAGCGACCAGACCGCGGCCTGGCACGTTCCCGCAACCAGCGCCCCGACCATCGCCACCAGGAGCATGACCCTCTTCACTCGATACTCGCGCATGGGCTCGCCTCCGTCCCCGACTGGGGAGCGGCGAATTATATCAGGCCGCGTCGTCCGTGACCAGCGCCTAGGCGCGCAGCCACTGCCCGACGTAAAAGCGGGTGCGGAAGGCCGCCTTCATCATGGCCAGCTTCGTCTCGTTCCACCAGAAGCGGCCCGGGTCTTCGGTGAAGTATCGCCCCTCGTCCGGAAGGAGCACGAGGCTGACGTTGACGTTGGGCGCGATGCCGATCGGCAACCCCCGTTCCATGCAGGCTTCGTACAGGCGGCGGAAGACCGGCACCATCGCCTCGGGATCCGGTGGAGGCAGGTGCTTGTAGTCCGTGCTGACCAGCGGCCGGAAGACGCAGACCGTAGGAATCGCTCCCCGCTCGGTGAGCCAGTCGATGGCGGCGATGCTGCTCTGGGGCGGCTCCAGGCCGGCGATGATCTCGCCGTTGGTGGTGTCGAAGATCGGCACACAGTACTCGATGGCCTCCAGGTAGCGCTTCAGTCCATGGTGGAGCGCCTTGCCCGGACAGACCTCTGCGAAGCGCTCGGGGTCGAAGATCTCGAAACAGAAGCTGACGCGATTGACGCCCAGGGCCCGCAGCCGGTGGTAGCGCTCGAAGTCGGCCTCGGGCGGGCACTGCACGCCGACCAGGAGCCCGGTCTCCTGCTTGACCGCCTTGACGTACGGCTCGAGCACTTCCAGGTAGTTGTCCCCGACCAGGAACCCGGTGTTGAAGTCGATGTACGTGACGCCCGACTCGGCTCGGGCCGCGCGAACGACCTCGAGGACCTCCTCGACGCGCTTCTCGGGGTCGTCGTCATTGCCAATGTTCATCCCGGTCGAACAGAACTTGCAGTTGACCTTCTTCGGCTTCTCGCGCCAGAAGTCGCAAGCACGCCCCAGGTAGATCCCCAGGTAGGTGCCCTGGAGCGTACCGATGCTGGTCATCGCCTTGCCGGAGCCGGTGCTCTTCGAATACCAGGAGGGGCAGGGTGAAAGCCGGACCGGCGTCACCGGCTTGCCGTCCTTGTGCACCCAGTACTGACCCGAGCTGAAAAGGAGCGAAAAGGGCGACTGAGCCGCGAACCCTTCCACGACGGGCACGTTGGTCCAGAGCCCCTCCGGCAGCAGCAGCTCCAGGCCGCTCCCCAGGCCGGCGCGGGTGCGCAAGATCTGCCTGCCGTCGTCGGCCAAGTCGCACGACGGGTCAATCCGCATGCCACGGCAATAGAGCTCGAGCTTCAGCAGCCCGGGGTTCCGTCCGACGTCCCAGTTCATCGCACCTCTCGCTGCCCGAGGAGTTGTTTCAGAGATAATACGCCAGCGCGAAGCCGACCTGGCAGGCCATCATCATCAGGTACATGTGGGTCCAGGAGGGGTGGTTCTCCTTCACGGCCAGCTCGAGCGGGTTGCGGACCATGAGGTGCGCCACGTAGAGCCCCCAGAGCGCCAATCCGAATCCAAGCATGTCGAGCAGATGGGGATTGCCCGTCAGGATGCCAGCCCGTACGCCCAGCGGGATGAGCAGGAAGGGCCAGACAAAGAAGGGCGCGATCATCCAGGCCGCCTTCTTGGGTCCGAAGCGCACCGGCAAGGTCTTGCATCCGAAGAGTGCGTCGCCGCGCATGTCCGAAAAATCCTTGGTCGAAGCCGCCCCAAGAAGGAACGAGCCGAACACGAAGCCGATGTACCAGGGCTCCAGCGTCGTGGCTGAGCGCACGGTCGACCAGCCGGCCACCTTGAGCAAGACACCCCTGGGAAGCGCAATCGTGAAGTTCGCCAGGAAGGTGAAGCGCTTGGTCCTCAGGGGCGGGGCGGAGTAAGCGATCGTCATCAGCGCTGCCACTAGAACGAGCAGCAGAAACTCCTCGGAGATCTGTGCGGCGATGGCCACCGAGATCAGGTAGCCGACTCCCACGGTGGCCCAGGCCTCGCCCGGCGTGATGCGCTCCGAGGGGAGGAGCCTCTCGGGCTTATTTACGCGGTCGATTTCGAGGTCGTAGATCTGGTTGAGCCCGTTGGAGGCGCCGTTGAGCAGGCTGCCGACGAAGGCACCGGCGAGAGCGTATCCGATGAGGTGGAGCTCCGGGGTGATCGGAGGCTGGGCGCCGAAAGCGGTGATCGCACCGCTCAGCATGCCGACTGCGGGCGGGGCCAGGGTGAATGGCCGCATGAAAGCCCACCAGCGCGCGAGGTCGCGCAGAGGTTGCTCCTGGACCCTCGATGTCGGTTCATTCACGGACATCTGGACCGTAATACCTTGCACCGGCCGAGAGCAATGGACAACTCGACCTGCGAGGTCGAGCCAGCGGAATACAGACCGCTTTGACATCGTCCGGACCGGGCAGTATTGACTTGCAGGAGGTGCCCCCAATGGTCGTTCCCGCCTGCTTCATGTGCGGCCGCCGGACCGCGCGATTCCTGGTCAAGTTCGCTCTCGAGGACTGCTATATTTGCCGGGTCTGCGAGAACGGCTTGCGTTGCAGGAAGCAGGTGGAGGCCTTCCCACTCGGCCCCGACTACGGGTTCCGCCCGACCGCCATCGCCTCGATCCGCAGCCAGAGGCGCGACAAGCTGACCGTCTACTCGCACGACGAGCTGCTGCAACGCTACGAGGACGAAATCCTCTCGCGCGAGGACAGCTTCTGAACACGCAGCCGCAGGAGTGGTCAGTAGCCAGTAGGCACCCTACTCGCTACTCACTACTCACTACTCACTCCTAGTGAAGCAGCTTCGCCCAGACCTCGACCAGGTGACCGCGAATCTCCATATCGTCGGGGGCGCGATTGTGGGCGCGCTCCAGGTACTCCTCGGCCTTGGCAAGGTTGCCCTGGCGATAGAAGATCCAGCCCTTGGTGTCGAGGAAGAAGGCGTTGTTCGCCTCGGCGGCCAGTGCCTCGTCGACCAGCGTCATGGCCTCGGGGAGGTTGGTGTTCCGCTCGGCGTAGAGGTAGGCGAGGTTGTTCTTCGGGATGGCCAACGACCGGTCCTCCTCGATGGCACGTGCGAATGCCTCCATGGCCATCGAAGGATCGCCCTTCTCGTAAGCGATCTCGCCCAGGTGGCTGTAGTAGGTGCCCGCGTACTGGGGGTCGATCTCGAGCGCCTTGCGGAAGTACGAAGTCGCGCGATCGTACTGCCCCTGCTTCTGACAGACGATCCCCAGATTGCAGTAGGCCTCGGTCATGCCGGGGTCGAGCCAGAGCGCCTTCTGGTAGCAGCGGATGGCGGTGTCGCCGTCGCCCTTCTTGAAGTGGAGGTTGCCCAGGTTGAAGTAGCCGTAGGAGAAGTTCGGGTCGAGGTCCAGCACCTTCTCGTAGCAGGCGATGGCCAGATCGTACTCGCCGCTGCGGGCGTAGGCGTTGCCCAGGTTGCCGTAGGTGACTAGGCTGCGAGGCCCGCCGTAGTAGACGATCCGGCGGTCCTTCGAGGCGCGGGAGACCGTCACGGTCCTCGTCGCGCGCATCTCGACGGAGCGCCGCACCGGCTCCGGCGGCGACCAGAGCGCCATGGACGCGCTCACGGCGCCCAGCATGCAGACGCCGGCCGCTGCGCGCAGCCAGCGGTGCGACGCCGAAGGCATGGGCGGGGTCGCCGGCTTGCCGCTCTTGCAGCCGTAGGCGCCACAACCGTCGTTGAACTCCCAGCAGTCGTCATGGTGCGCCGCCCGGCAGCGGGGGCACGTCGTGAACGACGCCCGAAGGTCGTCTCCGCAGACGGAGCAGCAGTGCGTACCGGATTCCGGGTGGGCCAGCATTCGATCGTTCATTCGCATCTCCAGTGTCCCCGATCTGATACGACTTTTCGCCCCGAATGGTTCCCGTGCTCGCTCTAGCACGTTGACATTCTTGTATACCGTCGAGCGCCCCAGATTCGCCAGACGAGGCGAGAACTTTTTTTTGGTGAATGGGGCCACTCGACTTTCCCCAATTTGCGGCAGCAAACTGGGGAAAGTCGAGTGGCCCCATTTTTCTTCGCCCCGAGTCAGCAGGGGGCGGCGGCGCTACACTGCGTGGGCATGAGCGAAACCAAGACGTCCCGGGTTTGGCTCTGGTTCGTGCTGCCGCCGGCGCTCTTCCTCTGGGCGGCGTGGCGGTGCGTCGAGTATTGCTCTCCGACTTACGACGAGCCCGCGCACCTGGTGGCTGGCTACACCTACTGGACTCGACGCGATTTTCGGCTGGACCAGGACGTTCCCCCGCTGACCAAGCTGCTTGCGGCGCTTCCGGTGCTGGTGTTCGAGCGGCCCGATTTCCGGCCTGACCCGAAGCTCTGGGAGTGGGGAGACCAGTTCGGGCTCGGCACCCGGTTGGTCTTCGATTCCGGCGTGCCGCCGGACCGGCTGATGGCGCTGGCGCGGGCGCCGATGGTGGCGCTGGGACTCCTTCTGGCGCTGCTATCGGGTTGGTGGGCTGCCCGGCTCTGGGGATGGCAAGCCGGAGCAGCGGCGCTTGCGCTGGCCGCCTGCGATCCCAACCTGATCGCGCACTCGGCGACCGTGAATTCCGACGTCCCGGCGGCGTTCTTCGTCCTGCTCGCGCTCTACGCACTCTGGGAGACCTTCCGGGCGCCCGGCTGGCAACGGCTGGCGGCCGTGGGGGTAGCAGCGGGGCTGGCGATCGTGTCCAAGCACACGGCTCTCCTGGTACTGCCCTGCCTGCTCCTGGCGTGCGCCGCATGGCTTCTCGATCGCCGGCCGCTCGTGCGCCGGGAACTGCCGCCCGGGGGCCGCGGCCCGGGCCTGGAAGCGCTCGCGTCGCTCGGGCTGATCCTCCTGCCGGCCGTTGCGGCAATCCCCCCGTGCCACTTCTTCGTGGGGAGCTTCGGATTCGGGACCTGGCTCGAGGGGCTAGACGTCGTGCGGCAGCACGTGGCGGTCGGGCATCCCTCCTTCCTTCTAGGCGATTACTCGCTCACGGGCTGGTGGCTGTTCTACCCGTTCGTCCTGCTGGTCAAGACCCCGCTCTCCACCCTGGTGCTAGCGATCGCCTCGCTCGCGCTCTGGCAGCGGGGGACCCGGCCCGATCGCGCCGCGACGCTGGCCCTCGTCCTCCCGGCCACCCTCTTCTTTGCCGCAGCCTCCGCCTCCAAGGTGGCCCTGGGAGCTCGCCACTTGATGCCGGTCTACGCGTGTCTCTGGATCCTGGCGGCCCGGTGTGTGACCTGGGGACCGGCGGGCCGCCTGGGCGTGGCCGTGCTGGTGCTGGGGGCGGGCGTCTCGTCGCTCGCGGTGACGCCGCATCAACTGGCGTACTTCAACGAGCTCGCCGGAGGTCCCGAGGCCGGACATCTCTACTTGCTCGACTCCAACCTCGATTGGGGTCAGGACCTGAAGGGGCTGCGGGACTTCGTCGCGCGCGAGAAACTCGAGACTCTCTACCTCAGCTATTTCGGAAGCGTCCCGCCGAGCTTCTACGGCCTGCGATATCGCGCGCTGCCGGGCAATCCGACCTGGAACGACAAGGACCCCGACGAGGACCCGGCCGATCCGTTTCCGGAAGGCTCGAGCCGCCACGTGATAGCCGTGAGCGCGTCGAACCTCCAGGGCCTCTGGCCGCCGCGGCTGCGGGCCGACTACGGCTGGCTGCTCTCCCGCAAGCCACTGGCGCGCATCGGTTACGGCATCTGGGTCTGGGAGATCACGGGCGACGCGGAGGCGCACGCGCAGCTCGCGCAGATTTTCCTGCGCTGGCGGAAGCCCAGGCTGGCAATTCGAGAGTTGAAGCGCGCCCTGGCGCTCAACCCTGCTCTGGAGGGCGGCGTCCAGCTCCTGGAGCGCCTTGCCCCGCCGAGGTGACGGGGCCCGTCGGAGGTCCGACGGAATGCAAACCCGCCCGCGTTTCCGCGGGCGGGTCGAGGATACTTCCGGAGCCTTTCGGGCTCAGTTGGTCTTGGCGGCGGCGTCATCCTGGATGGCGCCGTGGATCTCGCAGTAGACCAGTCCGCCCGTCCCGAGCTTGTACTTACCGAAGGTCTTGCCTCCGGAACCGGGATCGTCGACCAGCGACTGCAGGTAACCGCCCTTGACGAGGTCGCCACCGACGCTGTCATCCAGCTTGTCGATCTTGGTGTTGTTGTCGAGATTGTACATCTCGAGCGCACCGGCGATCGTCTTCTGGTTGGCGTAGCAAGCGCGCGTGTTGGCGCGTTCGCGAGCGGCCTTGAAGTTGGGGACCGCGATGGCGGCGAGGACTCCGATGATAGCGATGACGATCATGAGTTCGATGAGGGTGAAGCCCTTGCGCGCCAGGTTCCTTCTCATTGCTCTCATTGTTGCACCTCCTCTCTCCGAGCTGGTTGGTGTTTCCGTTACGAGACTATCCTACTCTTCGGGGTTCCGCTTCGCAATCGTTTCGTTGCTCGCACCTTGGAGACGCTCGTTGCGAACGCGGGTTCAAATCTTTTTTTGCAGCAAGGGCGGCCGGCCGTCAACCGACGTTGTTCACCAGCTTGAGCATGGGCATGAACACGGCCAGCACGATGCCGCCGATGACGAGGCCCATGAACACGATGACGATCGGCTCGATGATGGACGTGAGGCCCTTGACCGCCACGTCGACCTCGGTGTCGTAGAACTCGGCGATCTTCATCAACATCTTGTCCAGCTCGCCGGTTTCCTCACCGACCGCGATCATCTGCACCACCATCGGCGGGAAGACGCCGCTGTTGCGCAGCGGGTCGGCGATGCTCTCGCCTTCCCGGATGCTGGCGCGCGTCTTGTCGACGGCCTCCTTGATGACGAGGTTGCCGGCGGTGGCAGCCGTCACTTCCAGCGCCTGCAAGATGGGCACGCCCGAGCTGATCATCGTGCCCAGGGTCCGGGTGAACCGCGCCACGGCCACCTTGCGCATCAGGATACCGATGGCCGGCACCCGCAGGATGTTGGTGTCCCAGACTCTCTGGCCCTGGCTGGAGCGGAAGAACTGCACGATGGCAAAGGGCACCAGGCCCAGGCTCGGGATGATGACGATCCACCAGTCCTGCATCGTGTCGGAAAGCGCCAGCAGGAGCTTCGTGACGGCGGGCAGCTCCACGTTCATCGACGCGAAGATGCTCTTGAACTGGGGAAGCACGAACATCACCAGGGCGAGCACGACCAGGAATGCGATCGAGAGCACGACGACCGGGTAGGTGAGTGCGCCCTTCACCTTGGCCTTCAGCTCTTCGCTCTTCTCGAGGTAGCCCGCCAGTCTCTGGAGGATCTTGTCGAGGATACCGCCGGCCTCGCCGGCCTTCACCAGGTTGACGAAGAGATTGTCGAAGACTCTGGGGTGCTTGGCCAGCGCCCCGGAGAAGGTCGAGCCGCCTTCCACGTCGCTCCGGATCTGCGCCACGACTTTGGAGAAGGCGGGGTTTTCGAGCTGTACCTGCAGAATCGAAAGACAGCGCACCAGCGGTACTCCGCTACCGATCATCACGGAGAACATCTGGGCGAAGATGGCCACGTCCTTGGAGGCGACCCGCCCGCCTCCGAAGAGGTTCATCGTCCCGCTCGATTTTTTCTCCTGGATCTGCGTGACGAAGTAGCCCTTTTCGCGGAGCTTGCTGATGACGCTCTCCTTGGAGTCGCCATCCATCTCGCTCGTGACGATCTTGCCTTCCCAGTTCCGGGCCTTGTAGGCAAATGTGGCCATGATAGTCTCCGTCTAAGCACGCGACAGCCGCGGCAGTCCCTCCGGGATCGTTACGTCTCTTGAGAGCCGGACTAGCATCCTTTTGTTCCCCGCGAATTTCAGCCCTTCAGCATGCGCGCCAGCTCGTCGGGTCGAACGGTGTGCGTCATGGCCTCCTGGTAGGTGATCTCGCCTCGGCTGTAGAGGTCCCGCAGCGACTGCTCGAAAGTTTTCATACCCAGGTTCTGGCCGGTCTGCATCACGGTGTAGAGCTGCTGGATCTTCTGCTCACGGATGATGTTCTGCACCGCCGGGTTGATGATGAGGATCTCCTCGGCGACCACGCGTCCCTTGCCGCTGGCGGTCTGCAGGAGCTGCTGGGCGACCACGGACCTGAGCACGAAGCTGAGCTGGGTCCGGGCCTGGCCCTGCTGGTGCGGCGGGAAGGTGTCGACGATGCGGTTGATGGTCTGGGCTGCGTCGTTGGTGTGCAGGGTCCCGAACACCAAGTGGCCCGTCTCCGCCAGCGTCAGCGCCGTCTCGATGGTCTCGAAGTCTCTCATCTCACCGACGAGGATGACATCCGGATCTTCGCGCAACACGTGCTTGAGCGCGCTCGGGAAGCTGTGCGTGTCGACGTGGAGCTCGCGCTGATTGATGATCGATTTCTTGTGGTAGTGCAGGTACTCGATCGGGTCCTCGATGGTGACGATGTGGCAACGCCGGGTCTCGTTGATGAGGTCGATGACCGCTGCCAGCGTCGTCGATTTGCCCGAGCCGGTGGGACCAGTGATGAGCACCAGGCCGCGCGTCAGCTTCGAGAACTCGGAGATGACCGAGGAGAGCCGAAGCTCTTCGAGCGTCGGGATCTTCGAGGGGATGATTCGAAACGCCGCGGCGACGCACCCGCGCTGCTTGTAGACGTTGACGCGGAACCGGCCGAAGCCGTGCACGGAGTAGCTGATGTCCAGCTCCAAGTCGACTTCGAACGTCTTCTGCTGCTCGGCCGTGAGCATGTTGTAAACCAGGCTGCGGGTGTCCATCGGCGTCAGCACGTCGAGGTCGGTGGCGATGAGCTCGCCGTCGACGCGGATGATGGGCGGCGTTCCTACCGTCAGGTGGAGGTCCGATGCGTCGTTGTCGACGACCAGGTTCAGGAGATCATTGAGTACGAACATGCGGTGTTTTTCCCGAGCAGAGCGTCAAAATGCCGGTCCGCGACCCGTCCGGAGAATAGCTCCCCAGAGGCGCGCACCGGGCGTCGCAGGGAATGGTAACACACGGCGAGGCAGTAGCGAGTAGCGAGTAGTGAGTAGCGAGCAGGAACACGGCGCCCCCGCCATGGGAAACGACTGCTGGCATCAGATCGCGGCAGCAGGGACGGATAGGCCGGTGAGCCAGTCGGCACAGTCGCAACCGGCTTTCCCACGCCGCCTACTCGCTACTCACTACTCGCTACTCGCTACTCGCTACTCACCTGTCCGCGGCGGTGACGCGCACGACTTCCTCGACGGTCGTCATGCCGAGCAGCGCTTTGCGGACGGCGCTTTCGCGCAGCGTCAGCATGCCCTCGGTGCGCGCCAGGCGCGACATGTCGGTGGTCGAACCGCCCTTCAGGATGCACTGGCGCATGTTCTCGGTCATCTCCATGACCTCGTAGATGCCCATGCGGCCGCGGTAGCCATCGTTTCCGCAGCTCTCGCAGCCCTTTCCCTTGTAGAACTTGATGTTCTTCTCGTCGATGTGCGGCAGGTCCAGACGCCGGAGCAGATCGGCGGTGATGCCGAAGCCGTCGATCATCTCCTTCTTGGGGCGGTACTCCATCTTGCAGTCCTTGCAAATCGTCCGGACGAGACGCTGGGCCTGCACCAGCACCACGGAGCTGGTGACCATGAATCCTTCAATGCCCATGTCGATCAAGCGCGCGATGGTGCTCGGCGCATCGTTGGTATGGAGCGTGGAGAGCACCAGGTGGCCCGTCATCGATGCCTTGATGGCGATCTCGGCCGTCTCGCGGTCGCGGATCTCGCCCACCATGATGATGTCGGGGTCCTGCCGCAGGAACGACCTCAGGGCGGCGGCGAACGTCAGTCCGATGTCGGGCCGGCACTGCACCTGGTTGATTCCCGTGAGCTGGTACTCCACCGGGTCCTCGGCCGTCATGATGTTGACCTTCGGCTCGTTCAACGTCGAGAGTGCCGAGTAGAGCGTGGTGGTCTTTCCGCTTCCCGTGGGGCCCGTGACCAGGATGATGCCGTAGGGGACGGCGATGCCCTTCTTGAACCGTTCGAAGGTGCTCGGCTCGAACCCCAGGTCCTCAAGGTTCACGCGAAGGCCCGTCTGGTCGAGGATTCGCATGACGATCTTCTCGCCCCAGACGGTCGGCAGCGTGCTGACGCGAAGGTCGATGGCGCGATTGTTCACCTTGATCTTGATGCGCCCGTCCTGGGGGAGGCGGCGCTCGGCGATGTCCATCTGGGACATGATCTTGATGCGCGACGTGATGGCGGCCTTCAGCTTCATGGGGGGCTGCATCACGTCGTAGAGCACGCCGTCGATCCGGTACCGGACGCGATAGGACTTCTCGTAGGGCTCCACGTGGATGTCCGACGCGCCCTTCTTGATGGCGTCGGTGAGGATCAGGTTCACCAGCTTCACCACGGGGGCGTCTTCGGTAGCCTGGGCCAGCTCGGCGAGGTTGACCTGGTCCTCGCCCTCCGCCACCGTGTCCACGTCCTCCACGGTCTTCGTGAGGAGCTCGTCCACCATGCCCGCGTTGTCGTAGTACTTGTTGATGGCGTTGCGGATGGCGCTTTCGGCCGCCACCACGGGTTCCACCCGCAGGCCGGTCTTGAACTTGATGTCGTCGATGGCGAAGATGTTGCTGGGATCGGCCATGGCCACGGTGAGCACGCCGCCCGCCCGGTTGATGGGCAGGACCTGGTACTTCTGGGCCATGTCGGCGTCGATGAGCTTGGTGACGTTGGCGTCGACTTCGAACTGGTTGAGGTTGATGGAGGGGACGCCGTACTGCCGGCTCAGGAAGGCGGTGATCTCGTCCTCGGAGATGAAGCCCAGCTTGACCAGGTTGGCGCCGATGCGGCCGCCGCTGGTCTCCTGCTGGGCCAGGGCCTTGGTGAGCTGGTCCTTGGTGATCAGGTTGTGCTTGACCAGCAACTCACCCAGCCGGGTGGAGGATCCATTGGCCATGACGTGTGCCTCGCCCAAAGCCCCCGGGGCTGCTCGGCCCCGCGCCAGCATGTCATGCTATCCGGGGGGGCGGCGATGTCAAGCGGTTTCTCCGGCCGCCAGCGCCCCCCGCATGGCGCCCACCGGCGCGGCCCGCCCCGTCCACAGGGCGAAGGCCGCCGCTCCCTGATACAGTAGCATACCCAACCCGTTGGCCGCCCGCAAGCCGCGCGACCGGGCCTGGCGGAGGAACGGGGTCTCGGGCGGGTTGTACACCATGTCGTAGGCGACCGCGGCGGGACGGCACAGGGCAAGATCCACCGGACTCGGATCGCCCGGGCGCATCCCTACTGACGTCGCGTTCACGACGAGATCGGCGCCGCCGAGAATCTGGGCAGTTGACGGAGTGATTAGCAACTGGTATGCCAGCACCTTTCCGCCATGCGCCGCCCGCGCCACGTCCGCGGCCAGAGCCCGCGCGCGGGCCTCCGACCGGTTCAGGATCGTCACCTGCCGCGCGCCGGCCACCGCCAGGGCGAAGGCCGCCGACCGGCCGGCGCCCCCCGCCCCCACGATAACGACACTGGCCCCGCCCGGCCGGAAGTCCGCCGCCTCGGCCAGGGCCGCCAGGAGACCCGCCCCGTCCGTGGTGTGGCCCGTGAGGCGGTCGCCGGCACAGACGATGGTGTTCACCGCCCCGACGGCGCGGGCCTCCTCCGTCAGCTCGTCCAGGTGCGGGATCACCGCTTCCTTGTGGGGGACGGTCACGTTGGCGCCGGCGAAGTTCGCCAGGGCCCGCAGGCCCCGCAGGGCCTCCCCCAAGCGCTCGGGCACCACGGGCCAGGGGAGATAGACCCAGTCGAGCCCCAGGGCGGCGAAGGCGGCATTGTGCATGGGGGGGGAAAGGGTGTGCTCCAATGGATAGCCCAGCACGCCGCACAGGCGCGTCCGCCCCGAGATGACCCGGGGCATCTAGAGCAACCCCTCGCCGATGGCCTTCTCCAGCGCCCCCCGGACCTGGGCCATGCGCCCCTCGCCCTGCACCTTCCGCCCGTCGGCCTCGGTGATGTAGAACACGTCGATCACCTGGTCCGCCTCGGTGGCGATCTTGGCCAGGCTCAGGTCCAGGCCCAGGGCCGAGAGGGTGCTGGAGATGATGTAGAGGAGCCCGGGCCGGTCCTGGGCGCGCACGTCGATGACGGTGTGGGTCTCGGAGACGAAGTTGTCGAACTCGACGTGGGTGGGCATGACCCGGCCCGTGGGGGCCGGGCGCACCAGCACGTCCCGCCGGCGGCTCCGGATCAGCTCCCGCACCTCGGCCTCGCCCCGCACCACCTTCTCCAGGTCCTCCCGCACCCGGGCAAACACCCGCTCGTCGGTGATGGCGGCCCCCCTGCCGTCGCTCACCTGGAAATTGCGGATCACCAGGCCGTCCCGGCGGGTGTAGACCTGCGCGCTCAGGATGTTGGCCCCGTTGGCGGTGAGACAGCCGACGGTCTGGGCGAACCGCCCCGGACGCCCGAAGCTGCAGACGGCCAGCTCGGCTGCGGGGATAAAAAGTTTCTCGGGATGGCTTTTGCGCATCCGGTGAAGGATGCCGGTTTCGGTGGCCACGATAAACTCCCTGGCGGGCGATTCGTGAACATAGCGCACCATGCCTTCGGTGGAAAGGATCTTGTC
>JACPRK010000092.1 GCA_016190005.1 Candidatus Wallbacteria bacterium
ATCATTAGCTAGGAGATCCGGCTTCCCATCGGAGCTGGGTGAAACCCTTCAGACAAATCCCCGCGACAACCGATAGCTTTTGTAGTCGATAAGGGGAACCCTATGTCCAAGATGGTCTGTCCATTCCTGCTGCCGACGGCGAAATCGCCGGAGATGGCGGGCTGCCTCGAAGAGCGCTGCATGCTCTTCGATCGCGTCAACCGCACCTGCGGCCTCGTCAGCATGGGCGGCGGTTTCTCGTTCCCCGGGTTCGCCGGGATGATGGCCGGCGGCCCGCCGCTGGGCCCCGACGCCGCGCCTCAGGCCGAGCCGAGCCTCAGGGACCTGACGCTGCTGGAGCGCCAGGAGCGCGCCGATCTCTACTTCATCGACGGCGAGCGATTCTACTTCGCCGGCGACTTTACGCACGCCCTGGACGAGTATCTAAAGACCCAGTCCGCGGACCCCGAGTACTTCAAGGCCCATCTCCGCGCCGGCGACGTCTACTGCCTGCAGAAGCGCTACAAGGAGGCGATCGAGCAGTACAGGAAGGTGCTGGCTCTCCACCCCTCCCTGGGCGAGGTCTGGCTCAAGCAGATCTGGCAGTACCGCTTCACCTACTCCGGTTCTCCCTCCCAGGACACGATGTACCGCCGTGTGCTCGACCGGTTCCGCGAGCGCGCCTCCGAGGACCGCTCGAACAGCATTCTGCGGTTCGCCCTAGGCATGGGCCACCTGCTCCTGCCGCTCTCCGACGGCCCCGCCAAGGCCCGCGCGGCCGCGATGCGCGAGTTCGAGTCCGCTGTCGAGATCGAGCCCCTCAATCTCTGGGCCTACTGGGGCATGAAGTACTGCCATCTCGACATGGGCCGCGACGTCACCCCCGAGAGCGTCGCGAAGGCCGAGCAGGTCTGCCGCAAGGCGATCGAGCTCGACCCGACGGCGGCCTACGCCTTCTTCGAGCTTGGCGAGGTCCACGAGCTCGCCCACCGGCGCCTGGGCGCCGCGCCCGAGCCTGCCATCGTCGAGTACGCCAAAGCGCTCGCCTGCGATCCCTTCCATCTCCCCGCCCACCTCAGGCTCGGCCTCCTCCAGATGGCCGCTTTCCAGTTCGACACGGCCGAGGAGCACTTCCGCACCGTCATCGACCGCGACCCCACGCAGCCCCTGGCCGTCCTCTCGCAGGCCCGGCTCCACGCCGCCGCCGGCCGCGCGGCGCCGGCCGTGCTCCACTACGACCTCTTCCTGGGCCGCTGGGAGAGCTTCCGCCACTTCCCGGTCCTGCAGCTCACCACCGCCGGCGACCTGGAGCGCCTCTCCATCGCCGACGTGACCTACGAGCTGGCCGAGGTGCACCGCGAGCGCCGCGAGCTGGCGCGCGCCCGCGTCCTGTTCCACCGCGCGCTGGTTGCCTCACCGGCCCACATCACGGCCCAGATGCGGGTCGTCGAGCTCGACATGGCCCTTTCGCGCGAGAACCCCGCCGAGCTCGAAGGGGCGCTCCACAAGTACCGCGACGCCATCTTCACCGATCCCAACTCGGCGATGCCGCACTTTGCGCTCGGCTACTTCCACGCGCTCCTGGCGCGCGAGATCTTCGAGCATCGCGACGAGAACCGCTCCCGCGCCATCCACGAGCTGAAGAAGGCCCTCGTCATCGATCCGACGCTCGACCAGGCCGCCTGGGCGTTGAAAGACCTCTACCTGGCGATGCGCGCCTCCGACGAGGCCTATTACCAGCGCGCCCTGTCGCTCACCCAGCACACCACCGACCGCGACCCGGCCTCAGCAGCCGCCCAGTACCAGCTCGGCGTCACCTTCCTCGCCGGCGAGGACTATCCCCGCGCCCTCAAGGCGTTGAAGGAATGTCTGCGTCTCGACGAGACCTACCTCCCGGCCCATTTCGAGCTGGCCAGCCTCTACTCCAAGCTGGGCAAGTACGACCGGGCCGTCGAGGTCTGCAAGCAGGTCCAGCAGTTTCGCCCTCAGGAGGCTTGGGTCAACTACCAGCTCGGCCAGATCTACTACCTCAAGGGCGACTACGACGCAGCCTCGGGCGAGCTCCTGGCCGCCATCGACGCCAACCCCAGGTTCGTCGACGCCTACGTGCTCTCGGGTCAGCTCTACTTCGACCGCGGCCAGCATGAGAAAGCGCTGGCCCAGTACCAGAAGGTGCTCGACCTCTCCGGTGACCACGCGGGCGCCCTGCTGAAGGTCGGCTGCATCCAGAACCGGCTCGGCAACTTCGAGGACGCGCGCGAGGCGCTGGAGAAGCTGCTGGCCTCCGACCGCCAGCACGTCCCGGCCCTGATGGAGCACGCCCGCAGCCATCGGCTCGAGGGCAACCGCGAGAAAGCGCTCGAGGAGTACGCCTCCATCCTGCTGACGGACCCGAAGAACGCCGCCGCCCACTTCGAGCTGGGCGAGCTCGAGGCCGCCGAGGGTCGCCTCGACAAGGCCGAGCAGTCGCTGCGCACCGCCATTTCGATCGACCCCGAGCTCTTGCCCGCCTATCGCATGCTGGGCCGGCTGCTCGACACCAAGGGCAGCGCCTTCGACGCCGAGCGGATGTTCCGCAAGGCGCTGGAGGTCGACCCGCGAGACCGCGAAGGCCACCTTGGGCTGGCCGACGTCCTGCTCTCGCAGGGCAACCTGCGGGACGCCGTCACGGTGCTGGCGGAGCTGACCGCGCAGTCCCCCGAGGACGCCGAGGCGCTCTGGCGGCTCGGCAAGGTGATGGAGGCCAGAAACGACCACGACGGAGCCTTTGAGGCATTTGGCAAGGCGGTCGAGCTCTCCGACGACGTGGAGTACGTGCTCTCCATTGCCCGGCTGCATCAGCGGCTGGGGCACGACCGCGACGCCGAGCAGGCCTACGCGGTAGTGCTGGACCGCGACTTCAAGAACGCCGAGGCGCTGGGCGCTCTGGGTCGCATCGCGGCGGCTCGCGGCGACCACAAGGAGGCCAGCGCCAGCTATTTCCGCGCGTGCGAGGCCTCTCCGACCGATGCCGAGCTGCGCTTCGAGCTGGGCGAGAGCTACCGCGAGCTGGGCGAGCTCGACCGCGCGGAGGACGCCTACCGGGCCGCCGTCGAGCTCGACCGGGTGCACCGTGGCGCGCTCCTGGAGCTGGCCGAGCATTGCATGACCGCGGGCCGTCACGAGGAGTCGGTGGAGTATTTCAGTCGTGCAGCCGAGGCCGGCGAGACCGGCAAGGGCTTGCCGCTGGTGGAGCTGCGACTGAAGTTGGCCGGGGCCTTCGAGCAGCTTTCGAGGCTCAACGAGGCCGAGCTCGAGTACCGCAAGGCGATCGAGGCCGCTCCCGCGCGCGCCGATCTCTACCTCTCCCTTGGACTGGTCCGCCGCCGCCTGGGCAAAGTCGACGAGGCGATCGAGGCGCTCACCGAGGCCGCCGACCGCGACCCCTCCAGCGCGCGCGCCCAGTTCGAGCTCGGCAAGGCGCTGGTCCACAAGGGTCAGCTCTCGCAGGCCGCCGACCGCTTCAAGAAGGCCCTGGCCAAGGCCGGTCCCCATGTCGCCAGCGACGCCGAGCGCGCCGAGTACCGTTTCGAGCTGGCCCGCGCCCACATCAGCCAGGGCAGTTTCTCCGAGGCCATCGACGAGCTCGAGCAGGTCGTGCGGCTCGACCCCGAGCACACCCGTGCTCACTTCGAGATGGGCCGCGTCCACGCCCAGCTCGGCGACCTCGCCTCCAGCGTCGCGAGTCTGGAGCGCGCTGCTCAGTCGGCCCCGGCCGACGCCGAGGTCCGCTTCCAGCTGGGCCTGGCCTACGCCCGCCAGAACGGTTACCAGGAGGCGATCCGCGAGTTCTCCGCCGCCATCGAGGCCGCCCCCGATCACGCCCGTGCCTACTTCGAGCTGGGCTCGGTCTACCGCAAGTCCGGCGGCGACGAGAAGGCCGCCGATTGCTTCGTCCGCGCGATGGAGCTGGATCTGGGCTTCACGCCGCCCTACCGGGCGCTTGGCGAGATCTACATGGAGCGTCGTCAGCTCGACGACGCCATCGAGCTCTTCGGGTCCGCGCTGCGACTGGAGCCGACGGATGATGTGACACACTATCTCCTCGGCGAGGCCTGGGACAGGAAGAAGGAGGCCAAGAAGGCGATCGAGCACTACGAGAAGGCGCTCGAGCTCCACCCCGAGAACCTCAAGGTCGTCTATCGCCTCGGCAGCAAGTACAAGGAGAAGCTCGACTGGGATTCGATGGCCGCCCTCTACGAGAAGGCCGTCCGCCGCTCACCCTCCAACGCGCTCTTCTACTTCGAGCTGGGCGAGGCCTGCCGCAATCTCCAGGACTACGACCGCGCGCAGGTGTGCTACGAGCGGGCACTGCAGTTGAACAGCGACTTCGTCGACGCGATGTACAGCCTGGGCGACATCTACAAGGCCAAGGCGATGTACGCCCCGCTCATCAAGATGTACAAGAAGGCGATCGACATCTTCCCGTCGAACACGCGCGCCCACTACGAGCTGGGGAGAGCCTACGTTGAGCTCGACCAGGAAGAGGCAGCCATCGCCGCCTTCAAGAAGGTCATCCAGCTCGACGCCACGCACCGGGAGGTCTACTTCGACCTGGGTCGCCTGCTGGTCGAGAAGAAGAGCACCGACCAGGCGCTGCGAATCTATCAGCGGGCAGTCGCCGTCGATCCGAACAACCCGGTCGCCCACTTCCACCTGGCGAAGCTCTACGAGGCCAAGAACTTCCTCGAGGATGCCACGCGCGAGTACGAGCGCGCCAAGGAGCTCGAGGGCAGCAACGCCGAGATCTACTTCAAGCTCGGGCTCGACGCGATGCGCCGTAAGGAGTACGCGAAGGCGCTGGGCGAGTTCGAGCGTGCGCTGGACCTGAACCCGCAGGACCACGAGACGCTCTTCGAGCAGGGCAAGGCCTTCTACTACCTCGAGAAGGGCGTGCAGGCCGTCGAGGCACTAGAACAGGCGCGCCAGGTGCGGCCCGACGAGAAGGCCGTGCTGCTCTGGCTGGCCAAGAGCCACATCCTCGACTGCGAGTGGGACAAGGCGCTCGAGTGTCTCGAAGTGCTCGTCAAGGCGCGCGAATTCAAACTCGAGGCGCTGCGCCTCAAGGGCCAGGTCCACCGCGAGAAGGCCGACTACCAGGCCGCCATCACCGCGCTCTCCAAGGCCGTCGAGATGGACGGCTCCAGCACGGCCACGCTGGAAGAACTGGCTGGCTGCCACCTCGACAGCGGCCAGCCCCAAGCCGCCATCGAGACCTACCACAAGATCCTCGCCCTCGACCCGAAGGACGTCAACCTGCACGTCAAGCTCGGGAAGCTCTACCTCTCCAGCGGTCAGCCCGACGGTGCCATCGAGCAGTTCCAGTCCGCCGTCGGCCTCAACCCGCGCAACATCGACAACTTCCTGCTCCTGGGCCGCACCTACTACGACCTCTCGCACTTCACGCAGGCCCGCCAGGTCTACGGCAAGATCCTCGAGTTCTTCCCGAAGAACATCGAGGCGCGCGTGCAGCTCGGGTTGGTTTACCAGGAGCTCGGGATGGAGTTCGAGGCGATCGGCGAGTTCAAGAAGGCCGAAGAGATCGACCCCGACAACTTCCAGGTGCAGCTGGCGCTCGGCATCGACTACTACAAGAAGGGCATCACCGACAAGGCTGCCGAAAGGCTCGAGGCGGTGCTGCAGAAGAACAAGGACTGCCTCGAGGCGATCGAGACCCTCGGCCGCATCTCGCTCGAGAAGGGCAACCAGAAGCGGGCGCTGGAGCTTCTCACCCGCGCCGTTGGGCTGAACCGGGACAGGGCGGAACTCTGGCGGATGATGCTCAGCATCCACCGGACCTCCGACGACGTGGTCCGCCAGATCGAGGCGCTCGGCGAGCTCGTGCGGCTGGCCCCGAAGGACGCCGGCGCGCTGCTCTCGCTGGCGCAGCTCACTTACGGCGAGGGGCGTCTGGACGAGGCGAAGACAAACGTCGAGAAGCTGCTGGCGATGCTGCCGGACGACGAGAAGGCCATCGCCATCGCCGCCGACGTGGCGCTCGAGCAGAACGAGCCGAAGAAGGCGCTCGAGTATCTGGAGAAGCTCCTCAAGCGCGACCCGCAGAACGCCGCCCTGTCGCGCAAGCTGGCCGGCGTCTACGAGAACGTCGGGGCCGACGACAAGGCGCAGAAGCATTACGAGTCGGCCTATCGCTCCACTCCGAACGACGCCGACCTGCTGAAGTCGCTGCTGATGTTCTACAACCGCACGGGCCAGGCCGAAAAGGCGGGGCCGATTGCCGACAAGCTCGTGCACCTGGCGCCTGACGACGACAGCCTCAAGCTCGACATGGCGGTGCTCTTCGAGAAGAAGGGTCTGCTGATGAAGGCCGGAGAGCTCTACGCGTCGCTCCTGGAAGACGACCCGGACAACGAGCGGCTGCTGCTGGCCCAAGGGCGCATCTTCGCGCGGCAGGGGCTGGACAGCAAGGCCGTGATGAACTTCCAGCAGGTCCTGCACAGAAACGCAGACCACGCCGAGGCGCACTTCGAGCTGGGCAAGATCTACTTCGGGCAGAAGGACTATACGAAAGCCGCCGCCGAGTACAAGAAGGCGCGGCAGCTCGGCTGGAACGAGACCGCCCTCTTCAGCGGGCTCGGAGAGATTTACGTCGCCCAGGGCCTCCACGAGCAGGCCATCGAGGCCTTCGAGAAGTCCGTCGAGATCGAGCCCGACAACCTCGACCTCTACGGCCGGTTGGGGGAGATCTTCTTCCGGCTGGGCAAGCAGGACAAGGCGCTCGAGCAGTATCAGATCCTGCTGCGCAGAAACCCGAAGAGCGTCGAGGTCTCGCTCAGGCTGGCCCACGTCTACCTCTCCCAGGAGATGTTCGACGAAGCGGTCGGCATCCTGGAACGCACGCTCAGCCACGATCCGGAGAACATGGACGCGCTGCTCGAGCTGGGCCGTGCTCACTCCAACCGTGGCGACCTGGCCGCCGCGCGCGAGGCGCTCGAGCGGGCACGTGAGGTCGACCCGCGGGATGTCCGCCCCGTCATCGAGCTGGCCGACATGCTGCTCTCCGAGGAGCGGACCGAAGAGGCGATGGCGATGCTGCGCGCCCAGGTCGCCGAGCATCCCCGTGAGACCCGCCTGATGATGGCGATTGCGCGCGTCCACGATCGCGGCGGCCACATCGATCTGGCCGTCGACGAGATGCGCAAGGTCGTCAAGGCCGAGCCCGACAACAGCGAGGCGCTCTCCGAGCTGGGCCGCATGTACGTGCAGATGGGCCGCGCCTACGAGGACCAGAAGGTCTTCAACGACGGCGTCAAGTCGCTCAAGAGCGCCATCGCCGTCAACCCCGCGGAGGCCAGTGCTTACTTTCACCTGGGCGAGGTCCACCACTCGCTGGGCGAGCTCGACGAGGCGCTTCTCAACTTCCGGAAGGCCTACGAGCTCTCGCCTTCCAACCTGACGTACAAGAGCCGGCTGGACGGCGCCGAGTCCGAGAAGTTCGGCGCCGACGTCGCCGAGCAGCTCGAGGAAGCGCGCACGTTCATGGAGCGCGGCCTCATCAAGAACGCCATCACGGGCTTCGAGCACGTGCTCGAAAGAGACCCGAAGCATCCGCAGGCTCTCTATTACCTCGGACACATCTTCGCGCAGCAGGGCGACGCCCGCCGCGCCCGCGAGCACTACGAGCGCGCGCGCGAGGCCGCCCCCGACCACGTCCAGACGCTTCTGGAGCTGGGCCAGCTCTGCATGTCCGAACAGGACTGGGAGAACGCCGTCGAGGTCCTCCAGGCCTTGGCCGGCGTCGACGCCGAGTTCTACCCGGGCCTCTACAACCTGGGTCTGGCCCTGGCCGGTGATGGCCAGGCCGAGGAAGCGATCGAAGCGCTGGAGCGCGCCGCGGCGCTGGAGCCGCAGGAGGCCGACACCTACTTCCAGATGGGCCTCATCTGCCGCAACTCGGGAGACACCGAACGTACCCGGGCCTACTTCGAAAAGGTCTTCAAGCTCGACCCCACTAACGAGGACGTAAAGCACTTCTTCCAGCAGCAGCGCGAAGACGAGCTGGCCTCCACCATCGGCGAGCTCCAGGCCAAGGCGGCTGATTCCGAAGAGAACGGGCACGTCGACACGGCCTACCAGTGCTACTCCGAAATCTGCGGCCTCGACCCCCAGCACGTCGGCGCCCGCTTCAATCTCGGCCGCCTCTCGGAGATGAAGGGAAACACAGAGGAGGCCATCTTCCAGTACGACCAGGTCTGGACGATGAACCCGAACCAGGAGGAGTTCACCGACCTGCCGCTACGCCTGGGCAAGCTCTACGCCCGGAAGTTCGAGGCCGAGCACGCCATCCCCGTGCTCAAGGTGGCGGCCCGCTTCTTCCCCGCCAACCCCGACCTGCACTTCACGCTCATCAACCAGTACCAGGGCCTCTTCGTCATCGACGGCGGCACCATGGTCGACGGCGAGACCCAGCAGCAGGTGGCCGCTCGCTACCAGAAGGCGGCCGCACGCGAGCCAGGCAACATCCAGAACCTGCTCAACGCCGGTTACTTCCACATGCTCAAGCTCGACCCCGGCATGGGCGAAGAGGAGAACCTCAACAAGTCCGTAGAGTTCTTCGACCGGGCCTTGCAGGCAGAGCCGGAGAACATCATCGCCGGCAACATGCTCGGTCAGGCCTACCTCTTCCTCAACCAGCCCCAGCGAGTCGAGGAGTACTGCAATCACGTCCTCAGTATCGAGTCCGACAACCTGCTCGCCCACGAACGGCTAGTCGAGGTCGCGCTCAAGAGTGGAAACTACCCCGCCGCCGTCGACCGCCTCAGGGCCCTCATCGAGCTCAACCCCGATGACGGCGCCTACCGGATGCGGTTGATCGACACTTACAAGCTGATGTACGACAAGGACGAGCGGGTTGACGACCGCTTCCGCGAGCTGCGAGACGAGTTCGAGAACCGCGCCCGAAAGAACCCGAAAGACCCGATGACTCACTTCGACCTGGGCTATGCCTACCTCGCCCTCACCAGCAGCTTCTCGCTGACGGAGGAAGAGATCGGCAGTGCCACCTTCGAGTTCAAGCAGCTCCTCTCGATGGACAAGGACAACCCGTGGGGCTACTGGGGCCTCAAGCGCGTCTACAACAAGGAGTCGATCGCCGGCAAGCACATGTACGACGAGGCGATCGCCGTCTGCAAGCAGGCCCTGGAGAAGAACCCGCACAACGCGCGCGCCTGCTTCGAGCTGGGCGAGGCCTACAACGAGAACTACGATCGAAACCTCAAGAGCGAGGCGCTGCAGGAGTATCAGAAGGCCGTCTACCTCGACCAGCAGATGGCCGAGGCCCACTTCAAGATCGCCACCATCCACCGCATCCTCAACAACTACGACGAGGCGATCAAGGCCTACAACCGCGTCATCGCCCTCGACCCGACCTCCAACTATGCCAAGGACGCGCGCCGCTCGCTCGTCCACATCGAGAAGAGCCGGGCGGAAATGCTGTGAGAGTAGCGAGTAGTGAGTAGCGAGTAGCGAGTCGGGGGTGGGCTAGCGCGGGAGCTTGGTGCGGACTTGCAGGCGCTCGAAGTGGTTGGCGAGGGCTTGCAGGCGGGCCTGGGAGTCGATGACGGCGTTCACGAGCTCGGCGCGTGCGCGGCGGTCGAAACCCCAGCCCGATGAGACGGCGACGCCCTCGGTCAGCGGCGCGGCAGCCTTGGCGGCCATGCTGGCGAGCCGCTCGGGCAGCGTGGTGAACCCGTCGGCTGACGCGGGGCGGCCCAGGGTCGAAACCAGCCGCTGGCGCATGTCGGCCTTCAGCGCGAACTGCTGCGGGCGAGACGCCACCAGGGGGGGCAGGCCGCCGCTCTTGCGTGCGAAGGCTGCGACGACCCTCGCCTCGTCGGCGCGGTCGCCTGCGGCAGTCAGGCCGAAGACCGTGCGGTTGTACTCGAGCGCCTCGCGCAATCGGCCGGGCACGCCGGCCGGGGCCTCGGCGAACGCCCGGTGCATCGAGTAGACGGTCACAAGCTCCACGTAGGCGGCGAGCTCGGAATCGGCCAGGCGGACCGCGTGCGCGGCGCGGGGCGGAAGCTCGGCCCACTTCGTCTCCTCGCCGCGGGCGACGGCGGCGGAAAGCGCAGAAAGGATCCCATCGAGCAGGGCCACGAGCCGGCGTATCGATTCGGAGGCATGACGCAGCGCTCCGCGTACGTAACCGAGCGGGGCGCCGAGCTCCGCGGAGAGCGCCGGGTCAACCTTGAACTCATGGATCGGGTGCTTCTTGCTGGCGTAGCCCTTGAAGGCGTTGTGGAAGACGTCGCCCGCCAGCATCAAGCGGCCGTCAGCGTCCTTGCGGGTCTCGTAGGCGGCATAGTCGGCGGCCGACGGGAGCCGGCCCTTCGAGTCCCGCGCGCGGGACTGGAGCGTCTTTCGCATGTCGGCCGAGGCCCGCGTCAACAGGTTGAGGACGTCGTTGTCGTCCTCAGTGAGCTTCACGCCCGCCGGTGTCGAACCGTCGAGCTTCCCGACCTGCTGCTCCTCGGTGCGCTCCAGATCGAGATACGGATCCTCCTGTGCCACGACCGCCTGCGCCCCCACCAGCAAACCCACCAGCCCCACCGCCGCCACGATTCGGATTCTCATACCTCCATCTTACCCGGAAACTCCGTGGCGTCTACCTGTACCGGGTTTTCGGCGTCACGGCTTCTCGTCCATCGCCGGCTGCCAGGCGGCCAGCGCGCCGCTGGGCGCGGCGGCGCCGGGCCGTAGAGTGAGCGTGAAGGTGGGCGGGGGCGATTGGCCCGGCATCGGGCGGTGGAACGCTGTGACGCGCACCTTGCCGTCGGGCCCGGCTGCGAACGACAGGCCCGAGAGACACGGCAACGTCAGCGCCTGTCCGTCGCGGAGCAGGGTACAGGCGGTGGTGTCGAAGGCATAGACCACCGTGCGAACCTGGAGGGCGCACGGCTCGGAGGGCTTTGCGGTGGCCTCGGATCCGGACGCGGGTAGAGGGTCCGCCGGGATCAGCTTGAAGAGCTGGAGTGTGCCGGTCCCTGCGGCGTCGGTCCCCAGTGAGAGCCGAAACGCTTCGGCCGCGTCGGTGCCGAGCCGCTCGACGAGCGTAACGCGCGACTGGAGGCTGGCGGCCTGACGGTCGAGCTGCTCGGACTGGCGGCTGCCGGCGGCGAAGAAGAGCCAGGCCGCGCCCGAGAGAACGCCGGCCACGGCGAGCACGACGACGAGTTCGACCACCACGAACCCGCCACGCACTTGCTTCATGAGGCCCTCCGCTGGCGGACCAGCTTGCTCAGCTCGTAGGGAACCCGCCGCCCGTCCGCCCGGATGTGCCAGGCGCGGGCCGTGACCTTCCAGAGCCCTGGCACCTGCGCGTCGGCCTCGAACCCGAGGGTCACGGCCTCAGGAGTCGTTTCATCAACGGGCTCCGTCGAGTCGGCCGGCTGCGGGAGCTCGCCATCGGCGATCCGTTCCGCGGCGCCGTCGAGGGCCGCCCGGGCCTCCAGGTGAATCGCCAGCAGCCGGTCCTCTGAGACCCCGCGAGCCCGCCCCGCACCGATCATCTGCAGCACTGGCGCCACGGCCAGCGCCAGCACCAGAGCCGCCACCGAGAGCTCGACCACGCCAAAGCCTGCCGGGTTTCTTGCGCGCATCGGGGGAGATTACCTCCTCGTCACTGTCCGGTACGCGAACTCTGGTGCAAACGTCACGCCATAGTGGTCGAGCCGGGCGCGCTCGGTCGACCTTTCGGTCGTCACGCCCGAGCGAACCTGCTCCCGGCAGACGATCGCGCCCTTCGACGCCTGCTGCGCCTCGAGCCGGGTCGCCACGAGGCTTCCGGCCAGCTCGGCTCCGGCGGCCATCGCGAGAGTGGCCGGGTGGGCCCCACCGGGCGCCAGGATGACGCTTGCCTCGACGCGCCCCTCGATCTCGACGGTGCCCCCCAGGCTCACGACTGTCAGGAGCGAGCCTTCGGGGGCGCCGGCATTGGTCCGCCGCATCACGACCCGCCCGTCCCGCACCACCAGCACCAGCTTCCCGCTCCAGGTGCCGTCCAGCAAGATCGGCTCCGCGCTGGATTCGATGAGGACGACGCCGTCCAGAGTTCCCAGCCTCGAGCGGAGCTCCTCCAGCTCCTGGGCCGCCGCCCGTCCGTTGCGGTCGCGAAGGACGTAACTGGCCACACGCCGCCAGTGGGCCTCGCCGAGCCTTGCCAGTTCGGTCGAGACCGCGCCAGAGCGTTCGTCGGATGGCGTCAGGAAGTGGAACCCCTCCTGAAAGGCCCAGATCGGATCGAGCGCGGCCTGGACGGCCTGGAGCGCCTTCGTCAGCCGTTCGGCGAGCTCCGCGTGGGCGGCCGCATCAGCTGGCGCCTGGCGCACGCGATCCAGCGCCCGTTCGGCATCTTGCAAGGGGCCGCTGGCACGCTCGTGCGCCTCGGAGAGCCGGGAAGCCAGGTCGAGTACGTCCAAGGGGTAGCGCTGTTCTTCCTCGCCCATCGCGTAAAGCGCCATCGGCCGCGACTCGGGCAGTTTCTCGACTCGCTCGGCCAGCTCCTCGGCGCTCGGCATGAAGTCGCGCAACTTCCGATAGGGGGCCGCAGCGGCCGGGCTCGCGAGCGCCAGCGCCTCGTCGGCTTCGCGCGCCAGTGTCGCGACCCACCCGAGCGCCGTTTCGCGCCGCCGGTTCACCTCGGCGAAGTCCGTCACGCTCCAGGCGTCTGCCACGAAGAGCGTCGTCTGGTCGAAGGGTCTGGGGATGCCCGCCAGCACGGTCTTCAGCTCCAGCCCGGCGGCCAGCTCCCGGACTACCCGTTCGCCTCCGCCAACCGAGGCGCTGGCGCGTGCGACGAGCCGGACCTGGCCGAACTTCTCGTAGGGCAGGTCTTCGAACTGGCGCTGAAGTTCCACCGTCGCCTTGCAGCCCTCGAGCTTCACACCGCGCATCTGATCGGAGTCGAGGAGAGCCCGGGCCGACGGCGTGGCCTCGAGCTCGGGCAGCTCGAGACGTCCGGAGCTTGCTGCGTAGACCTCGCCGCGCAGACGTGCGAAGAGCGGGCTGCGCGGGTCGGCGGCGGCGGCGCGCAGCCGGGTCGCCATCTCCTCGACGGCCGATTCGGCGGCCAGCATCGCCATATCGCCTCGAACGCTCCGGTGAGTCGAAGTTCCCGCCTGCGTCATCAACGTTAGCCTCGAGAAGCCGGTCGTTGCGAGCACCAGCACGAGGATCGTGACCAGCGCCAGCATCGTCCCGGCGCCGCTCTTGTCCGCGGGCCGCGGGGCCGTCCCGCGGCCATGGCATCGTGCGCGGCTCATCGGTCAGTTCGTCCTCAGGCCCTCGATCAGCATCGGCTGCAGGGCCCGCACGATCTCGGCCGGCGGGTTGTAGTCCTCGGAGGGGTCCAGCCCGGAGACCCGGCGCGCCCAGTAGGAGAGGGCATCGGCGGCGAACTCGCGGTCGTTGGAGTAGGAGTAGTTGCGGGCGAAGGCGGAGGGCACGTTCCCGTAGGTGCCCATCAGGTTGCGGAGCACGGCGCCCTCGTTGGGCTGCACCATCAGCGTGACGTCGTGGGCGACCTCGTGGGGAGGGGTGGAGCGCATCGTCGGCTGGTAGAGGTAGACGGTGGCAGAGTTGCCCCGCCGCACCCAGAGGCCGGAGAGCGGGCGGCGCTGCTCGTCGGGGCCGATGACGATCTGGAGCGGGTGCTGGCGGACGGGCGGGTAGAGCTGCAGGGCGCGGATGGCGATCTGCACGTTTTCTGGGGTGGCCCAGGGGCCGCCGATGCTGGCGTTGTAGCGGGCCAGGACGGACTGAGTGTCGGAGTCGAAGGAGGTGGGCGCCAGAGGCACCGGCTTCTGGACCAGGTCGGGGGGAGGGGTGAGCGGGCTGCTGCCGCCGCCACCCAGCTGAGGAGTGTTCCAGCCCGTCGAGCGGCCGCCGCCGGACCACGGCACGCGCTGACCGGAGTTGCCGCCGAAGAGGCCGCCCCCGAACAGCGCCCCGGCGAGAGGGCCATCGGTCCCCAGCAGCCGGCCCCGGCAACCGGTATCCGCCACAGAGATCGCCGCCAGGAGCGCTGCCATCAACATCCCGCTCGGGCCTCTCATCGCCTGGGAGTCTCCTCTCGTGTGCCGGCGTCGTGCGCGCCGGTCGCGGTGGCTTACTCAAGAATCGCGCCATGTCGGAGGCGCTGGCCTGGCGCGGCGTCCGGCGGCGGTCGGTCCGTCCAGTCGGGGGAGATCTCCTTCCCCGGCGCCGGAAAGCTGCCCCCCCTGGAGGGGGGGGGCTTTCGGCTTGCCTGCGGGACCGGGCGTCCCTAGAGTGGGTGCTCATGACCCTTGCCGAGTCCGGCGGCCATGAATGGATGTTGCTTCCGTGGGCGGTGCCGCGGGGGCCAACACGACCGTGAAGAGCCTTCGAGTCCTGCTCGCCAGCAGCTTGCGGTGCCGCGGCCGGGAGGCGTGGCTGGCAGCCTGCGTCATTCCCTTTGCCCTGGCCGCCGTCGCCCGCTCCAGGGACCCGCTTTTCCTGAACCACGATGTGGCGCTCTACCTCGAGTGCGGCCGCCAGCTGCTAGAAGGGAAGCTGCCTTACGTCGACTTCATCGACTTGAACCCTCCGCTGGTCATGTATCTGCACGCGGCGCCGGCGGCCGTGGCGAAGTGGCTATCGATGCCCGCCCCGGCGGCATTCGACTTGTGGCTCCTGGGGTTCGCTGCGGTCCAACTGGCTGTCTTCGTGGGCGCGCTGAGGGAGCTGGGGCGCGCCGGTCAGTGCGGGCGACCCGAGCGCACGGCGTTTCTTTGCGTCGCCGGCTGGTTTGCGCTCGGGGGGGTGTTCTTCGGGCAGCGGGAGCATGTCCTGCCTCTGGCGATCGCGCCCTATCTGGCGATGCGGTGGGGCCGATGGGCGGCGGGCACTGCGCGGCCGGCCGGGGGGGGCGAGCTCTGGGCAGGATTCGCGGCGGCCCTGGCCGCCTTCCTGAAGCCGCACTTCCTGGCCATCGTGGCGGCGCCCGAAGTGGCCTGGGGCGTCCGGGCGCTTGCCAGGAGGGCCGGTGGTTGGCGTGCCGTGGCGCCGCTGGCGGCCGGGGAGTCGCTTGCATTCTGGGGCACGGGCGTCGCGTACCTGGCGCACTTTGCGCTCTTGCCCGGGGCCGTCCGCGAGGCGTTCTTCGGCAGGATTGTGCCGCTCGTGGTGAGCGGGTACTCGGTCTATGCCGAGCCGGTCTGGCCCGCCGCGGCCTGGCTGGGCGCGGCTGCGGCGGGCCTGTTCGCTGCTGCGGCCTGGCTCGGCGCGCGCCGTCACGGCTGGTCGGACACGATAGAGCCGTTGGCTCTGATGAGTCTGATGGCCTCGGTCGCTTACTTTGCCCAGGGAAAGGGCTGGGCGCACCACGCGTTGCCCGCCGCGGCCGCAGGCGTGCTCCTGGTGTCCGCGGTCGCCGGGCGCCTCACGCTCCTGGCCGCCAGGAGATTCCCTCGGGCGGCCAGGGTGGCCGGCCGATGCGGTCCTGCAGCGCTCGCCTTCACGCTCGTGGCCGTCCAGGTAGCGCGCGTACCGCCGCCCCAGCGCAACCCGTACCTGGACCTCGTGCTCCGGCTCTCAGCCCGGGAAGAGCCGGTGGCTTTCCTCTCGACCGACGTCTTTCCGGGCTTTCCGACGCTCGTCCAGGCCGGGCGTCCCGCCGGCTGCCGCTACCTCTTCTGCTTCCCCGTGCCCATGCTCTACCGGTCCGACGGAGCGTCGTCGCCGCGGCCCGCGGCCTCCGGCCCCTACCGCCTGCGCGCCGAAGAGCAGTCGCCTCAGGAGCGGCGCTTCCTGGTCGAGACTCGCGAGGACCTCGCGGTCCGCCGCCCGCGGCTGGTGTTCGTCGCCGGCACGCGTTCCCAGGCTTGCCCTCCCGGCTTCTCGATGCACGAGTACCTCGAACGCACCGGCGTGCTCTCGGCGCTTCGACCCGGCTACGAACGGCTCGGCGCGCTCCCGCCGTACGTCGTCTATCGCCGGCTGGGGGACTGAACGGCTCCGTTCAGTCTATCGGAAGCCCGCCGCGGTTCTCCGGCGGCCTCCACACTGCAGCCGCCGGCGGATTGACTATCTCCCCCGAGGCCAGCAACTCCCGGAGCTGCTCGAAGCTCGGACAGTTCCGTGCGGCCTGGAAGTAGACCCGGTTGCCGCGCCGCACCCTCGTGACGAGCCCCGCGCCTGCCAGCCGAGCCAGCTCCCGCTGCACGGCCCCCCGTCCCATCCCCAGCCTGCGCACGATCTCGAGCAGGTGAAGCGCCTGCCCGGGCTCCCCGAAGAAGAGCGCCAGTAACCGCCGGCGTGCCTTCCCGAAAAGCGCCTCCAGCACCGCCCCGCGTCCAGCTTCCGTACCCATAATCGGTATCAGTCTACCCCGCAGAAAACCGGGGACACACGACCAATTTTAAAAAAATTGGTCGTGTGTCCCCGGTTTTCCCCCCGTATCGTGTCGGGGAGCACGCGAAGTGGAGATCCGTACCGACATGGACAGCCAGGGGGGGCATTATGCCGTCTCGCGTTTGCTGCTGCCGGAACTCGACGAGATGCTGTCGGCGGCCCCTGAGGAGCTCGAGGAGATCCTCGAGGAGATTCACGCGGCGGACCTGGCCGAGCTGACGCACGAGCTCCCGGAGGAACGGGCTCGGCTGCTCCTGTCCGTGCTGCCGGCGGCGCTCTCGGCCGACGTGGCCGAGTATCTGGAGGACGAGCGCAGGAGCGAGCTCCTGGGCGACCTCCCGCCGGCGACTGCTGCCGACATCCTCGAGGAGATGGCGGCCGACGAGCGAGCCGACCTGCTCTCAGACCTCGAGCCGCACGAAGCCGAGGCGATCCTGGGCCACATGGAGGACGAGGAGCGCGAGGAAGCTCGCCAGCTCCTGGAGTATCCGGAGACCTCCGCCGGCGGCTTGATGACGACGGAGTATGTCACTCTGGCGCCCACGATGACGGTCGGACAGGCGCTGGAGCGCATTCGCACGGCCGCCCGCGAGGAGCGGGAGACGATCTACGCGGCCTTCGTCACCGACGGTGTTGGGCGGCTGATGGGGGTCCTGTCCTTGCGGGATCTCCTCACGGAGGAACCTCCCGCCCTGGTCGTCGAGACGATGACGACGAAGATCATCAGCGTCGGTCCGCTGGCCGACCAGGAGGACGTGGCGCGCGTCATCAGCAAGTACGACCTCCTGGCCGTGCCGGTGCTGGAGCCCGAGACGGGGCGGCTTCTGGGCATCGTGACGGTGGACGACGTGGTCGACGTGCTCGTGGCCGAAAGCACCGAGGACGCTCAGAAAATGAGCGCCATCCAGTCCTTCGAAGAGCCCTATTTCAAGGGCAACTTCTGGACGATGGTCCGCAAGCGCGGGAGCTGGCTGGCCGTCATCTTCGTCGGCGGTTCGCTCACCGGCACCGCGCTACGCTACTACGAATCCCAGCTGCAGCAGGCCGTGGTGCTGATGTTCTTCCTGCCGCTCATCGTCAGCTCGGGTGGCAACTCCGGGTCGCAGTCGTCGACGCTGGTAACGCGGGCTCTGGCCCTGCGGGAGATCGAGCCGCGCGACTTCTTGAAGGTGTTTGCCCGGGAGCTCCGGATGGGCCTGGCGCTGGGTCTCTTTCTCGGAATGGTCGGATTTGCGCGCGCCTGGATGTGGGGCGAGCCGATGTCGATCCGATTCGTGGTCGCGGGCGGAATCCTGGGCGTGGTCACGGCCGGAACGCTCGTGGGCGCGCTGCTTCCCCTGGGGCTGGCCAATCTGGGAGTCGACCCCGCCGTCACCTCGGCGCCGTTCATCGCGACGCTGGTGGACGTGCTCGGGATCGTGGTCTACCTGCAGCTGGCGAGGCTCTTCCTGGGGATCTAGCCCGCCGACCTCAGTTCCCGGTGTCGATCTGGCTGGCCGGCGCGCGCTTCTGATCGCGGAGCTGGCCGGCCTGCTGGAAGTAGCCGGCGCCTTCGCTCCACTCGCCGCCGCCCATGAGGTCCTCATGCTGCAGCCAGCCAGTATTGTTCTTGCCGCCATATCCGCGGTTGGCCTTGTCGCCCGCCTGGATCAGGTCGGTCACGGCGGCCTTGACGGCTGGCTCGATGTCCAGGCCGTCGGAGCTCACGCTGGCCTTCATGCCGTAGCGCTTTACCAGCTCCTTGATCGGGTCGCCCTTGAGCTCCAAGTAGGTCACCACGTTGTTGATGTACTTGCCCGAGACCTTCTCCGTGCCGCTCTTGATCGCGTCGCGGAAGTGATCGGGCATGTCCATGTTGTCGAGGTACGCATGGAACTGGGGCCGGTTCTGGAACTTCACCATCTGCTGGGGCGGCTTGCTGCACGCCGTGACCGTGACGGTCAGGCAGAGGGCCCACAGGAGGTTCTTCTTCTGGAACATCGTTCGTCGCCTCCTCGAGCCGCTCAGCGAGCGCGCACGTCACCGAAGTCGGGCTGGCTCTCCGGACCCCGCTTGCGATCGGCCTTCTGTCCCGCTGCCCACTCCGAGGCCTGCTGGAACTGGTTATTCCCCTCATCCCAAACGCCGCCGGCAAGCTCCTCGGAGTCGAGCCAACGCCCGTTCTTGTAAATGTTCTCCGAGTCGCCCGCCTTGATGAGGTCCTCGACCGCCTGGCGAATCGCGGGCGTCGGGTCGACGCCGTCGAGCGAGACGTCGGCCTTCATTCCGTACTTCTTCAGCAGCGCCGTGACCGGCTCACCCTTCAGCTCGAGGTAGGCAGCCATGTTGTTCAGGTACTTTCCCGAAACGCGCTTGGTCTCCTGCTTGAGCGATTCCTTCCAGGCGTCGGGCATGTCGATCCGGTCGACGTAAGACTCGAAGTCGGCCCGGTCGCGGAAGCCTATCGGTGGCGGCGGCTTGGAGCAGGCGGTCGTTAGCAGCGTCAGTCCCAACAGGAGCAGGATTCCGGTTCGGCTCATCTTGTTGTCGCCTCCTCCGGGCAAAGAAGCAAAAGGCAGGGAGAGAGATCCTCGCTGGCTACTACGGCCACGCGCTCCCAAAAGTTGCCTCGCCCGAGTTCAACCATCATGGCATCAGCAGGTCGAGCTCTCGGAACGACTTCTCCAGGAACTCCACCTCGTGGTCCAGGGCGTCCAGCGGCTCGCGGATAGTGTCGAGCCCGCCATCGTTGAAGGCGCTCGCGGCTACCTTCATGTTGAGGTTCAGGAGGACCTTCTGCAGGTTTCGGACCTGAACGTTGTAGACGTTTAGCAGCTCGGCGATCTTCTGGTAGTTCTCGATCATCGCCTTCGACAGCGCCGCGCTGCGGGCCAGCTCGCCGCGCACGGCATCGCTCTTGATCAAGCTGGCACGGTCGATCGCCTTGCGCCGCTCTTCCTCGAGCTTCGACGGATCGGTCGTCGCCATGATCCGCTCCAGGCTCACCTTGCGCTTCAGCACCGCCAGAAGCCGCTCATCCAGCAGGCGGTCGATGCGGGGCAAAAGCTCCCGGCCCAGCACCCCGCGCTTGGCGTTCTCGGAGGCCGCGATGGTCGCCCGGATCTGCTCGCGGATCGTGCCGAACCCGTAGCCCAGCTGGTTCTGCGCTTCGAACTCCTCGATCGAGCGCGACAGGTCTTCGCTCGCGGGCGAGTGCAAGGCCGGCAACGCAAAGTACGTGAAGGCCGTCGCCAGCCCCGCCAGCATTCCCGCCGCAAGCGAACCCGTCGCCATCGGGATCAGCGCGAACATCAACGCCGCCAGTGGCAGAAAGACGTACCGGTTGTCCGTCTGCCGGATCTCCCTCCTCGACATCAGGTAAAGACCCGCACCCGCAAACACCCACGTCAGCGCGAAGAGCCCCACCCGCCACGGCGCAATGAGCAGGCTGCCCGCAAGCGCCAGCCCAGCCAGTCCCATCAACACCAGCCGCGCCTCGTGCACGAACGGCCGCTTGCCGCAGCTCGGACAGAGCGTGCGCCGGGGTTCCAGCGATCGGCTGCAGTACGGGCAGACGTCGCGACTCCCACGCGAAAGCGGCGTTGCGATCCCGAGAACCGTCAGTTGCTTGCTGGCCATGACGCGGCGACAGTATACCGCCGGGCCGCCTCCCGCGATGCCACTGGACGGGCTGTCGTCAAACCGGACTCCGTGGTATACTTAAGTCCGACAATCCCGGGAGCGGCTGCGTTCCCCCGAATTCCTAACAGGCGGTGCCTCGTGCTGACTTTGACCGATAACGCCATCAAGAAGGTCCGGGAGTTCCGGGCCGCCGACGCCAACCTGGCCGGCAAGAGTCTTCGAATTTTCGTCGAGAGCGGCGGCTGCTCAGGCTTCCAGTACGGCATGGCCTTCGACGACACTCGCGGGGACGACCAGGTCATCCAGGCCGCCGAGGACGTGAGCGTGCTGGTCGATCCGAACAGTGCCCAGTACCTGGCCGAGGCCAACGTCGACTTCGTCGAAACCCTCACAGGTAGCGGTTTTTCGGTCTCCAATCCGACGGCCAAGAGCTCCTGCGGCTGCGGCCAGTCCTTCACAGTCTGACGCCCTCTGCAGAGGGAGTACTCCTCTGGGTTGAGTGTCCCGCTCAGAAAGGCGAGTCGACGCCGGCGTCGCCTCTGGGCTGCGTGTCGACCGTCTGGGAAGCGCGCGGCGGGCGGGCGCGGTTCGGCTTGCGCTCCTTGTCTGGCTCCTCGTCAGGCTCCTTGTCGACGGAGCGGGCCTGCTCCAGGGCTTCGAGGTCCTTCGGTGAGAGGGGTCGCCGCAGCCGTCGCTTGGTCGTGCCTGCGCCGGAGGGTTCGCGAGGAGCATCCTCGGGTCGCGTGTCTGCGGCCACCGGGGGCGGCGGAGTGATCTCCGGTGTGCGTTGCAGGGTGGGCTTGAGCGTGCCTGGGCCTCGAGTCGGGCCGGTCGGCGGGGCCGAGAGGACCGTGCCCGTGTCGTCAACGGTGACCACGTCCGGCTCCCGAGGGCCGCGCTCGGGCCGGGAAGGGGCATCCGGTAGGGAGCGTGCGTCGAGGGGCGGTGGCAGCTGATCCGCGGGTCGTGGGCCCTGGCCTTCCTCGAGCCCCTTGGTGCCGCTGTCGCCGGCCGGACTCCTTGCAGGCTTCCGACCGGGGCCCGGCGGAAGCGAGGCGACGGTGGCCCCGGTCGCGGGAAGGGAAGCTGGCGGTGTCGGGGCGCCCAGAGCTCCGAACGACGGAGCCGGCCCAGTGCCGGTCGTGGATGCGATTTCACCCTGGGGAAGGCCGAAGGCGGGCGGGCCTGAGGCTGGCGGCGCCGCCGGTCCTGCGATCGGCCCGGGCGTCGCAGCGGGAGGCGAGCCGCCCTCCGGGCCCGCGCCCAGGGACTCCAGCGGATTGCCGGCGATTCCTGACAGGGCGACCATGAACGGGCTTGCGACCGAGACCTCCAGGACTCGGCCCTTGCCGCCGTCGAGGACCACGGTGATGAGGTTTCCCGCGACGCCGACCCGGACGTCGAGCACGTCGAACTCCATCGACTGGGTGCGGCCGGCGATGTCGATCGCGACCTTCTTCTTGCCGTCGGGAGTGGGGGTGACGAGGAACCGTGCGTCCTTCTCGGTTCGGGAGCCCGTGGCGGGCGCGACCTCTTCGACGAAGCGGACCTTCAGCTCGAGCGTGCCGGGTTCGGGCTGGTCCTGGTGGACCTGCGTGGCGAACCTGAGCGACTTCTTGAGGTACTCGCCGAGCCGCGCCAGCCGGCTGATCTCGTCCAGCTTCTCGATCCCGCGGGTGGAGGACTTCCCTCCCGTCCAGAGCGCTCCGCCGGCGATGATCAGCACCAGCAGCATGACGCCGCCGGCGACGAGGACCTCCACGAGAGTGAACGCGCGCGAGCTTCGCATCAGAACACTTCCTTGTCGTCGGTCACCAGGACCTGGAACACCAGGGTCCGCTCGGACTTCTGGCCGAGGTAGTCAGGCCGCCACCGGACGGCGACGCGGATGCGTTTGAGGTTTCCGCATTCGGAGTTGGCGGGGGCGGCGGGGTCCTCCGTACGCCGTGTCACCTGGTCGACCGAGACGAAGCGGGCGAAGACCGGGTGGGGCGGTCCGGGCGGCAGCGCGCCCGGGATCGTGACGAAGGCCGCCAGCGCCGTTTCGGGCGTGTCCTTCGGGATCTCCGGCAGTTTTCGGTATGGAATTTGACTCAATCTCTCCAGAAGAGCCGTTGCGTGATTTGCCGCGATTGACTCCTCCGACACGCGCTCCGTGCCCTGAATGCCCGTGCGCAGGCTGCCGAACACCGGCACCAGCATCGCCACCAGCAGCGCCACCGCCAGCAGCAGCTCCACCAAGCTGACGCCTCGCCTCAATTCACGCCTCCAGGCATGTAAGACTCCCGCGGTGGCGAAACGTGCACGCTGTAGATGGAGTTCTCCGGGTTCGTCGGGTCGGCCGCGGGGTTCCAGCCCACGCGAGACCGCTGCGTCTGAGAAAGCAACGAGCCCCAGTCGACCGAGCCTGCCGCGAGCCCGCCCGTGAGGTTCACGCCCGTCCCCGTTCCGGTGATCCGGCCCGCCAGCGCCATCAGGTACGCCTCGACCGGCTGCCCTGTGGCGATGACGATGTCTCCCGTGAGGCTCGCCAGCACGAGCGGCCGGCGCCCCTCCGATACCCGAACCGGCGCCGCGATCGTGACCTTCCCGTCCACGGCAAGGATGCCGCCGTCCTTGACCGTGAGCGGACGGTCGATTCTGATGTCGCCCCCTTCGAAGTGCAGGATGCCGGGAATTCTCGGGTTAGCCAGCGACATGAAGCTCTCGAAGTCGGCGGCGGCAAGCCGGTAGGTGGCCCGCTCCCTGAGGTAGAAGTCTTCCATCAGGAGGCCGTGGAGGTTGCCGTCGAAGAGCCGGACGCCGTCCGCGCCGGTGACGATCACGTCGCCGTTGTTGAGCGCCGGGCGGTAGAGGAAGTCGGCCAGCCCGAACCGGTGTCGTACGCGCCCCGGAGAGACGAGGGTCCTGGGGAGATCGACCTCGGTCTGCATCTGCGTGATGAAGTCGGCGGAGCGGTTGTAGGGCTCCTCGACGATCTGGGACATCGAGTAGGCGTAGGAGTCGAAGCTTCCGCCGAAGGTCTCGCCACGGACGTCCCAGGGCGGCGGCGAGGCCCAGGGCTTGTCGCCCGGACCCCAGTCGGAGGGTCTGGCCCAGGGCAGGTACGTGTACTGTCCGTCCGACTTGCGGCTGACGTAGCGAAGCGAAAGGAAGCGGCGCCAGACCTCGCCCAGCACGTAGGTCGGAGCGCGGTCGCCGTCGACCCCGTACAGGTAGAGCAGACCGGCGTTCTCGGTAAGTGGGTCGGCCGCCGGCGCCTGAAAGTCGAAGAGATCGAACAGGTTGTTGTCGGCGTGGATGCCGCCAAAGAAACCTTTTTCCATGATGAGCAGCTGGAAGTCTGCCGGAAGCGGCGAGGGGGCCAGGGGATCGCTCGTAACCTTCCAGGGCTTCTCGAGCAGGTGGAACTCCTCGCCGTCGCCCTGTCTGCCCCAGGCCAGGTTGAGGCGCCTGGGGCCGCCGCCCAGGAAGACCCATCCCTTCTCTTCTGGTGTGGAGCCCGCGCCGTGGTGGAAGACGACCGGCAGAAGCGGATTGGTGTCCGAGGGTCTCCCGGTCAGCATCCCTGTCTTGTCGAGCTGGAAGCGGTTCAGGGCGTTGGCGGCCGGCTGGGCGCCCTCGAGCTCCAAGAGTGTGAACTTCCCGACGACGTAAGGCACCGTGCAGACCACGCGCACCTGCTTGAAGGCCACGATGCGGCGGCGTGCCGGGCCGACGGAGGCCGTCGACACCACCTTGAGCCAGCCGATCTTCTCAACGGTGTTGTAGCGAATGCCGCTTTCGGATTCCTGGCGGACATAGGCCGGCTTGAAGCCCGCGAGTGACATCTCGACCTCCAGCACGCCCTCCTGCTGCTCGAGCAGGCCGGTGAGCGCCGTGTTCTTGTCGATCTGTAGTTTCTCCGCGGGAAGGGCGTTGACCTGAGCGCTGTCGCCCGCGGTGAGCGCCCGGTGGAGGGCGGTTTCGGACTTGGTGTTGAGGAAGTGGGCGAGCCCGGCGGCGATCCCGGACTGGGCGAGGTAGTAGGCCATCTCACCCTGGAGCAGCACCTGGGCCTGCTGCGTCTGGTTCCGCATGAAACCGTAGTACGTGAAGATGAAGAGCGCGGCCGTGAAGGCAAGCCCGGCCGCCAGGTAGATCACCATTCCTCGTCGGTCTCGCATCGGCTTCTGACCCGTTCGAAGCGCCGGCCGTGCTCTGGTTTGCCGGCAGCAGGGAGCATCTACTGGGGGTCGGCCACGGATCATACCCCTGTTCGCCCTCCGCTCCCTGCTGCCGCCAGCGTCACTGCTCGAACGGCTTGTCCAGATTGTCGCCGGCCGGCGTGTCGATCTGGGTCTCGACGCGGGTCGGCTTTCGCATTGGGACGGGCTCCGGCATCGGCATCTTCGGCAAGAGCACGATGTTCTGATGCATCCAGCTGCCGCGGATGAAAATCGTGCCGTCGAAGGGGCGGAGGCCGTCCTTCTCGACGTGCAGCTGGTAGCGGCCGGCCTTCAGGCCCTTGATCCGGTAGTGACCCTTCTCGTCGGTCTTGGTCGCGTAGGCCGGCGCGGGATCGGGGTGGATGATGTGGGCTGGAGCGTCCGGGGTCTCGCGGGCTTCCTGGGTGCGGAAGAGAATCGGCTGGGGGGTCAGGGTGACGGCCGCTCCGGCCACCGGCAGCAGCTTCTGATCGGGCGGCATCACCATGCGCTCGGCGGCGACCGACCCGGTCTGGGGCAGGGAGGCCCCCGAGGCGGCGAGCTTGGCGAAGGCGAAGGCGGGGATGGTCTGGACGACGCCCAGCAGCACCTTGGTCTGCGAGAGATAGACGGTGCGCTCGACGGCGCCGGTCCCGGGGACCTCGACGAACCCGTGCCAGGTCTCGTAGCCCTTCTTGACGACGGTCATGCTGTAGCTGTCGGGCGGGATCGGCTTCTTGAAATTGAAGCTGCCATCCTTGCCGCTGGTCGTCGAGTACTGCTCGGTGCGGATGGGCGGCATCGGGTAGATCTGCGGACGGACCTGTTCGTCGGCGTCCGGCTTGCGTCGGGCGCTGCCCGGCCGGCCGTCCTTCATGATGGTGTAGCGGTTGGGGCGCAGGGTGATCCTGGCGCCGGCAACGGGGAGGGCACGTCTGAGGGACTCGGGGGCGATGTGGCGTTCGGCGGCGTCGCCCGTGGCGATTGTCTCGCGCTCGGCGCTCGGGGCGTCGGCGGCGCGCGGGATCAGGAAGTCGACGTCGAAGCTCAGCACCTTGCCCGAAAAGGAGCCGCGGCGCTCCTTCTCCCAGGCGCGCGCCATCTCGAGCAACACGTCGTAGCGTGCCTGTGCGCGGGCGTAGGCATAATAGGCCTGAGTCTGAGCGTCGAAGTTGAACGGGTCCTTCTGGATGACCTCGTTCAACTTCGTCAGCGCTGCGGAGACGGCCTTTTCGGCCTCGGGGAGCTGCTTGGAATAGGGGTTGTCGTCGCTGAACTCGGTCACCGGCGGGGCGATGTGCTTGGGCTCCTCGGCCAGCAGTCCGGTCGCCGGTGCCCAGCAGAGCGCCGCTACGGCCGCGGCGGAAACGATACACTTCATCCAGTTCATCCTAGTCCTCCTTTGTATCCGTTCGGGTTCGCGGGGGTTGTCGTCAGTCTCTCGGTTCGTCCAGCGGGCGCTCGAGATCGGTCGTGCCAACGGAGGGCTCTACGGGCTGGCCCTCGCGCCCGCCCTCCAGCGCCTCGATGCGCGGCCCGGCGCCCGGGCCGGCGCGCCGCGTGGCGCGATCGGACTTGACAGGCGGGCGCTGGACCGTCACGGCCTCCGCGGTCTGGGGCGCCGTGCGTGCCAGGCTCTTCGCCGCCGAGCGTTCGCCCTCCGAGGCGACTGCAGCGGCTGGCTGACCGGTGGTCGTCGGAGCCGCGGGAGAATTTGAGCTCGAGCCCGGCAGGAGCGCTCCCGCCGCGATCGCCCCCGCGCCCGCCGCCGCCAAGGCCGCCGTGCCCCAGCTTTCACGCAGCCGCTCGAACCACCCGGGCCCGGACGCGAGCTTGCCCATCACCGCATTCGTCAGCTCGGGCGGCGCCGTGTGCACCGGCAACTGCCCGATGTCGGCGACGGCCGCCTGCAACAGCGCGAGCTCGTCGGCGCACGCCGCGCACGCTGCCACGTGGGCCGTCAGCCGCGCGACAGCCGCCGGCTCCAGCTCTTCGGCCAGCAGCTCGGCGAACATCTCTCTAGCGTCGAGGCAGTTCATTCGGTCTCGCTCAGGCGCAGCCGGCCTCGCAGCAGTAGGTAGCCCTGGTGCAGGCGGAACTTGACCGTACCGACCGGGACGTCCAGGACATAGGCGATCTCGGCGAGCGAGCAGCCCTCCTGGTGTCGCAAGAGAAGCGTCGTGCGGTACTTCTCCGGAAGCCCTGCGAGGCAGCGGTCAACGCTGGCCAGCTGCTCGCGGCGGTCCACGGTCGCCTCGGGGCCGGGCGAGTGGTCGGCGATATCCTCGCACTCCGGGCCTGCGCTCTCAGGCTTGCGGGTGCGCAGGCGGCTGATCGCAAGATTCTGCGCAATGCGCAGCAGCCAGTTGCCGAACCGGTGCTCGGGCCGGTACTGGTGCAGCTTCTCGTGAGCGCGCAGGAAAGTGTCCTGGGTAGCCTCGAGGGCGTCCTCCCGGCTTCGCAGGATTCGCACCGCCAGGTTGAAGACCCGGTTCTGATGGCGTTCCACGATACGGCGAAACGCCGCCCGGTCGCCCCCCCGCGCCAAGCGCGCGTCGGCCCGGTCGGATTCGTCTCGATTTCGGCTCGCGGCGTCTTCACTCACCCCGGTCTACGCTCCTTGCGTCGGCGGGGTTTGAAATTATCCCCGGCGCGACCATAGCAGCCGTGCCAGGCGGGATCAACCGACGTGCGCAACTCGTGCTAAGATGCCTCGCCGGCTACGAATGGAGGACCGTTGGAGTCGGAGCTGGATCGGCATCTGGTCGAGCTCATTTCGCTCACCGCCAACGGGCGGGAGGGCCTGACGAGCGAGCGCGTCCAGTCGATGGTGGAGGACGTGCTCCACCTCAACCCGGGCAGGTCGCGCAGCTACTTCCTGGCCGGTTTTGCCGCCGAGTTCCTGGGGGTCCGCTTCAAGGAGCCGCCCGACCCCCCATCCGCGCGCTGGGAGCTCTACGGGCATATCGAGGCGCTGCTGGAAAAGGGGCAGACCGCCAAGGTCCTCGAGATGACCCGGCTCGCCGCCTTCCCCGCGCTCACGGCCGATCCCGAGATCGCCTGCCACTTGCTGGCGCCGCTGGCCCAGGCCGCCAGCGACAGCGGCGACGTCGGTGCGGCGCTCGACTACCTGGAGCGCGGCCTGGCGCTCGACGCGAGCCAGAAGTGTCAGCGCCTGGCGTCCGAGCTGATTCCCACCTACCTCACGCGCTCCGACCAGCTCATGAAGGACAACCGCCTCGAGGAGGCCCGTGGTCTGCTCGACAGTGTGACGCGGCGGCCGCTCCTGATAAAGAGCTTGGGGCAGCTGGCCGTGCGGGTCTACCGCAAACTCGGCCAGTGCGAACAGAAGGCCGGCGACTGGCAGGAGGCCATCGCGCGGTTCCGCGAAGGGTTTGACCGCGAGCCCAGCGATAGCCAGAAGGCCGTCCTCTGGTGCGACATCGGCCTGTGCTACCTGGGGCTGTCCTCGATCAACAACCTGCAAAAGGGCCAGCGCTGGGAGCATGGCGCTCAGGCCAGGGAGGCCTTCGAGAAGGCCGTCGCCTCCGGCGTCGGGTTCAGCATCAACGGCGCCTTTGCCCTGGGCGTCCTGACGCTGGAGGATGGCGAGCCCGAGCGCGCCGCCCAGCTCTTCGAGATGGCCCACCGCTCGCTCAAGGCCATGAAGATGCGCAACCGAAGCCGCATCGAGCCCCGCATCAAGGCGTATCTGGCCGAGGCACTGCTGATGGGCCGGGGCGCGCGCCAGGAGGTGCCGAAGGCGCTCAATCTTCTTGGCCAGGCGCTCGAGGCCCAGAGCTGGCCGCTGGCGGACCGGCTCAACCTCTACCGCTTGTTGCGGACGGTCGACGAGCCGGCGGCCCGCACCTTCCTGCAGAGCATCGACCTTTCGCGTCTGAAGAACCCGGCGGATGGCGCGGCCATCGGGCGGGAGCTCCTGACGCATGGCGAGCACGCCAAGGCCCTCGAAGTGGCCCTCGGGCTCTTGCAGCTCTACCTCAAGAAGCCCGACCGCCGCGACGCGCTGACACTCAAACTGCGGGCCGAGAACGGGCTGGCCGACGGCCGGGCAGGCTCCGCGTCGTATCAGGAGCTCAAGCAGCTCTGCATGGACCAGGAGTTCTACGCGGAGCTGGAGGAAGTCCTGCTCTCCGAAGACGTCACCGGCGAGATCCTCGACGCGCTGGAGCGGCGCAAGGAGTGTCTGGAGCTCTACGGCCTTATGCCGGACCGCCGGGCCAACCTGGCGGCTCTGCTGCTGGAGCTGGCCCGCAGCTACCTCCACGCGCGGGATGAGGATGGCCTGCGCACGGCCCGATCCCTGCTGGAAGAGGCTGCGCTCTACTCCAACGAGATCCCCGCCGCGGAGCTCGACTCGCTTTCGGAGCGGCTGGACTTCGAGGCGCACCGGCTAGGCATCGATCTGGGAGGCGCGACTGACTCCAATTTGCCGCAGCGCCTTCGGACCCGCTTTCCGGCCCCGCCCAGGCTGCTCGTCGTGGGCGGCAACGAGAAGCAGATGGGGGACCACGAGAGCTTCGTGAAGCTGGGCGAGGAGCTCCACTTCGTCGGCGAGTGGATTCCCGCCAACTACGTCAACCCCGACAAGTCGCTCGCCCTGGTGCGGCAGCGACTGCAGCAGGGCCTGAAGGGTCTGATCCTCCTGCACTACAACCGCACCGAGTTCGGTCGCAGCGCCCGGAAGCTCGCCGGCGAGTACCCCGTGGTCCTGCGGAATCTCCATCTCTACGGCTTCAAGAGCCTGCGCGCCTGCGTCGAGGAAGTGCTCGAAAAGATGCTCCGCATGGCCGAGGATCGCGCCTCGAAATCCCCCTAGCGCGTTTCGATTCTCTGCCTGATCCCTGAAGCCTGATCGCCTCGAGCGCCAAGCCTCGAGCCTCCGGTCGCATCTTCCGCATGGTAGCTGCTCCGCACGAGCGGGCCGGACTCGCAGTGGGCGAAGCCGAGCGCTAGCGCGGCAACGCGCAGCTCGTCGAACTCCGCGGGAGGCACCCATCGCGCGATCGGCAGGTAGTCTGGACCGGGCGACAGGTACTGGCCCAGCGTCAGGATGCAGCAGCCCTGGCGCCTCAGGTCTCCGAGCACCTCGAGCACTTCTGCCTTCGTTTCACCCAGCCCCAGCATCAGGCCGCTCTTCGTCGGGACGCCGGATTCGGCCGATCGTGCGAGCAGCTGCAGCGTCCTGGCGTAGTCGGCCTGCGGCCGCACCTTTGCGTAGAGTCGCGGTACGGTCTCGGTGTTGTGGTTGAGCACGTCCGGTCCGGCCGCGAGCACCGTCGCCAGCGCAGACGGGTCCCCGCGAAAATCGGGAATCAGCAGCTCCACCTGGCACCCGGGCACGCGAGCCCGGATCTCCCGAACGGTCTGCGCGAAGATCCCCGCGCCGCCGTCGGCCAGCTCGTCGCGGTTGACGCTCGTCACTACCGCGTAGCCCAGGCCCATCGCGGCGACGGCCTCGGCCACGCGCCGCGGCTCGTCCAGGTCCAGCTCGGTCGGCCGTCCGGTTTCGACTGCGCAGAAGCCGCAGCTGCGCGTGCAGATGTTGCCCAGGATCATGAACGTCGCTGTTCCGCGGGACCAGCACTCGCCCTGGTTGGGGCAGCGCGCGCTCTCACACACCGTGTGGAGCTTCGAATCGCGCACCGTCGCCAGCACGGCCCGAAAGCCGTCGCCGCCCGGCGCTTTGACCCGCAGCCAGGATGGTCGCTCGCCCGTGCCGTTCACGCCTTGCCGCCCGCCGCTCGAGCTGGCCGCCTCAGAAGTGTCCCTCCAGCTCCATCTGCTCCAGGTGCTCGGTCACGGCGCTCAGGAAGCGCCCGGCGAGCATCCCGTCCACCCAGCGGTGGTCGTAGCTCATGCTGAGGAACATCATCTCGCGGATGGCGATGGCGTCGTCGATGACCACCGGCCGCTTCTTGATGGCGCCGACGCCCATGATGGCCACCTGAGGCTGGTTGATGATGGGCGTGCCGGTCAGGCTTCCAGCGCTGCCCAGGTTCGTGATGGTGAACGTGCCCCCGGCGACGTCGTCGGGCGCCAGCTTGCGCGTGCGGGCGCGGGCCACCAGGTCATTCAGCGCGCGCGCCAGTCCGACCAGGTTCATCGTGTCGGCGCTCTTCACGACTGGCACGATCAGCCCCTGGCCTTCCAGAGCGACCGCCACACCGATGTTGACGCGCCGCTTGAGCAGCACGTTTGTCCCGTCGATGCTGGCGTTGACTGCAGGGAAGCTCCGCAGCGCCCGGGCGGCTGCCGCGACGAAGAACGGCGTGAAGGTGAGATTGAAGCCCTCGCGGGCCTGGAACTGCGCCTTCACCTTTTCTCGGAAACGCGCGATGCGCGTCATGTCGACCTCATGCAGCGAGGTCACGTGCGGGGAGGTGTGGACACTGCGCACCATGTGTTCCGAGATTGCGCGCCGCATCGTGTCCATCGCCACGACCTCGACGTCGGCGCCCCCGACGGGCGGTGCGGCAGCGGGAGCCAGCGGCTGGGCGGCCACCTGGACCGGCGCCGCAGGAGCCGCCGAAACCGCCGCTGGTGCTGGCGTGGCGCCACCCGCCTTGCGCGACTCGACATAGGCCAGGATGTCTTTCTTCTGGACGCGGCCGCCGGTGCCGCTGCCCCGGATGCCTGCCAGCTCGTCCATCGAGACACCTTCCGTGCGGGCGATGGAAAGGACCAGTGGCGAGTAGAAGCCGCGCCGATCGTCGCCTGCGGATGCCGCGGCTGGTGCCGGCCTGGGCGCTGTGACGGGCGGCGGCGGGGGAGGGGGAGCGGCCACGATTGTCGGGGCAGTCTGGGTGGGGGGCTCGACGGGGGTCGCCGGGGCCACTGCAGGCGCCGGCGCCGAGACCTTGGCCGCGCCAGCTGAGGTGTCCGAGTCGATGCGCGCCAGAACGGTCCCGATGCTCACCTTGGTGCCTTCGCCGACCAGCACCTCCGTCAGGACCCCGGCCGCGGGCGCCGGAATCTCGGCGTCGACCTTGTCGGTGCTGATGGAGAGGACGGTCTGGTCCTTCTGGACGGCGTCTCCGGCTTTGACGTACCACTTGGTAACGGTGCCTTCGGCGACGCTTTCGCCCATCTGGGGCATCACGAGATCGGTGAGCATAGAGTGGCTTCTCCGTTCCTGGGGAACACTGCGGTGGGGACGCGGGCATTGTAGCGACACCCGAAAAGAAAGTCCAAACCCGGAAGCGGCAGCCGCATAGCTCCGGACGTGAAGACGATGACGCCCTCTCGAATCCTTCTCCTGGCGGCCCTGCTCACGACCGTTTCGGCCCCGGCTCGCGGCCAGGAGCTCGAGGCCGCGATGGACGTCCCGGCCGCCACCCACCTGGACGGCGCCCCGGCCGCAGCTTCCAGCAGGCGCCGGAGCCTGCCGCCCGTCTCGACCGCGCTGCGCCAGGGCGTCCAGCGCGCCGCCGCGGCGGCCAATCCTCGCCAGCTCGCTACCCAGGTCCGGACCAACTACCGCGAAGGCCGCTTCTACGCCACCGACTACAGCGTCCACTCGACCCCCCGCAGCGCGGTCGCCGCCAGCATCCGGCCGCTCGACGTCCGCGCCAACGTCCGCGCCAGCGTCCGCAACAACATGTCGCCGCTCAGCATGGTCGGCTCGCTCATCGCCCCGGTCAGCATCGAGCTGAATCGCCAGATCGCGGTCGACGGCCGCGTCAGCCCCGCCAAGCTGGCCCGCGCCTTCGAGCCCGGCGCCATCGCCGGCGGTCTGGCAGCCGGATTCGCCGGTGACGCCCTCGGCGCCGCCGCCCAGTCGGCGCTGGCCGGCACGCTTGGCCCCATCGGCCCGGTCGCCGGCTTCGTCGCCCGCCCGCTGATCAGCTACTCGATGTTCCTTATCGGCTCCAACTTCGGGAGCAGCGTGGCCCACGGCAAGCCCAGCCTCGAGGGCGCGCTTGCCCAGAGCATGCGGCAGGTCGACCCGGTCCGCGACGCCGGCGCCCTCGTGGGCGGCAGCGTCGGCGCTGTCATCGGCCAGGCCATCATCCCGATCCCGGTCGTCGGCAGCGTGGTCGGCGGCGTCGTCGGCGGACTGGTCGGCACGCAGATCGGAAACTGGATTGGCACTCACGGCATCACCGGCCGCGCCGACAAGGGCGCCGTCGCCTGGCTACGCCGCCAGGCCGACCGTCTCGACGGCGGCGAGGTCCGCGATGACGGCGGCCGCAAGACGCCCGAGCGGCCGTCCGGCGAGCCGTCGAGCCTCCCCGTGGCCGAGGGCGCCGGGGACGACACCCTCCGCGACCGGTTCGACGGGCAGCTCGTGATGGCCCGCCCCGTGGTCGCCGCGGAGGAGCCTCTCGCCACCGTCCGACCGGAGATCGCCCCCGACGAGTAGATCGCCAGCGATCTCGTGATGGCCCGCTGAGCCGGGGCTATCCCTTGAAGAGGCCGTCCGGGTTGCTGCCGAGCAAGCCGGCCTCGTAGCGGCGTTTGTCGACCTTGGGGAGCCGGCGAGCGCGCGCGGGCGTGACGAGCGGCGTGTGGACCAGCCCGTCGAGATGCTCGCCGATCGCGTCCAGGTCGTGCTCCGCCGTCCGCCAGCCGGGGAAGACCCGGTCGCCCAGCACCAGTGGGCGGCTGTAGCTTCGCAGCGTCCGCTCGGCCTCGAGGTTGAAGTAGTCCTCGAAGTACGAGACGGCCAGCTCCCTGAGCGACCGGTAGACAGCAGAGCGGTATCGCAGCCCGGAGAAGTTCGACTTGGCGACGGCGCCCCAGAAGCCGGCTTCCTGGAAGACCACGATCACGTGGTCGTCGTCCTTGCCCTTGGCGGCGCGCAGGTCGACCAGCGCCGGTCTGCGGCCGTGGTGCGCGAAGGCGGCCGCGGCCAGGAGCGCACCCTCCATGCAGTGTGCCTTGCGGTCGCGCAGCACGCGACGCGGCGACCTGCAGGTGATCTCGTCGTTGTACGGGACGTCGTCCAGGAAGCTCTGCACGGCCTCGGGAGATCGCAGCCGATCGAGCACCCGTCGCTCCTCGCCGGTCCAGCCGGAGGCTTGCTTCGCCATCGTCAGTAATCCAGCAGGCTCTCGAGCGCCTGCCGCACCCGGGCGGCGTCCGGCAAGACGAACTGCTCCAGAGCGTCCGAGTACGGCACCGGCGTGTCCGCGCTGGCCAGCCGCATCACCGGCGCGTCGAGCCGTTCGAACGCGTGTTCGGCGATGAGCGCGGCGACTTCGCCCCCCACGCCACCCGTCAGGTGCGCTTCGTGCAGGATGAGCACCTTTCCGGTCTTCTCCACGGTCGCCACGATCGCCTCCAGATCCAGCGGTCGCAGAGTCCGCAGGTCGAGCACCTCCACCGAGTGGCCCTGCCGAGCGAGCTCGGAGGCGGCTTCGAGCGCCAGATGGACGCCGCTGCCGTAGGTGATCACGCTGGCGTCGGTCCCGGCCCGCTTGACCTCGGCCTTGCCGATGGGCACGACCGTGTCCGGACCGGGGAGCGGTCCGCGGATGCGGCGGTAGAGGAACTTGTGCTCCAGGTAGATCACCGGGTTCGGGTCGCGGATGGCGGCCTTCAGCAGCCCTTTCGCGTCCCAGCCGGTCGACGGCGCCACGACCTTGAGACCGGGGACGTGGCAGAACCAGGCCTCCGGATTTTCGGAGTGAAAAGGTCCTCCGTGGGTGTAACCGCCGCTGGGTCCGCGAATCGTGATCGGCACGCTCGGCCCCCAGCGGTAGTGGAGCTTGGCGGCCATGTTGACGATCTGGTTCCAACCGCAGCTGATGAAGTCGATGAACTGCATCTCGACCACCGGCCGCATGCCCATCAGGGCCGCTCCGGTGGCTGCGCCAACGATGGCCGATTCACTGATGGG
>JACPRK010000090.1 GCA_016190005.1 Candidatus Wallbacteria bacterium
CCCACCCCCTCCGCCGGTAGCAGTCGGGGGTCGCTGCTGGTCCCGCTTTCCGAACTGGAGTCGATGGGTCCGGATACTCCAGCAGAACCTGCCGACACGCCGGCCCTCACCATCCGCGATTCCGAGCGCCTCCAACGCACCGCCCACGCCATCCTCCGTCCCTGCGTCCAGCTCCTGATCGAGAATCTCGAGCATCATGACCTGGCGGTCGCCTCCGAGTGCGCCGCCGCGCTCGGGAAACTCCACGCCCGCGAGGCCATCGATCGCCTGATCGACCAGCTCCGAGGCGGTGGTGCCGACGAGAATGTCCCGCTCGCGCTGGGCGAGATGGGCGACGCGCGAGCCCTCGGACCGCTCGTCCGCATCTTCCGCGAGGACGGCAGGCCCGGCTTCAAGCAGGCCATCGTCGCGGCCGTCGCCAAGATCCGCACGCCTGCTGCCGAGGAGTTCCTGAGGGACGCCCTCGAGAGCCCAGATGCCGGCGTCCAGACGGCCGTCGTGCGCGTCATGGGGGAAAGCCTCAACCCGGCGTGGGCCGAGTATCTGCTGGATCGTGTCGGACGCATGGACGAGTACCTGGAGATGACCACCATCCAGGCGCTCGGCCGCCTTGCCCCGGGGCACCCCCGCGTCATCGTGCGTTTCAGCGGGCTCCTCAAGACCGAGGCGAACCCCCGGAAGCTGGCCAGCCTGGTGATGGCCCTGGCCCGGACCCGCGACGCCCGCCTGGTCGACACGCTGGAGCCCTTCACGGCCCACCGCGACAGGCGAGTGCGAGCCAACGCCGTCGAGGCCATATCTGCGCTCGACGTCAGCGACCCGGTCAAGCAGCGCATCCTGCGACCGATGCTGGCCGACCCGGACAACCGTGTCCGCGCCAACTCGTGCATCACCCTTGGCCGGCTGGGGGACCGAAGGGCGCTCGACTCGCTGGTCGCGATGCTGGCCGACGCCAACAAGTGGCACCGTGCCAGCGCCTGCTACGCCATCGGCGTGCTCCGGCCCCCCGATGGCGCCAACTTCCTCATCAAGGGGCTGCGCGACGCCGACCCCGCTGTGCGTGTCAACGCCGCCAAGGCCCTGCGCGAGCTGGGCGACCCGGGTGCCGCCCAGACGCTCATCGGCGCCATCAACGACCGCAACATCTGGGTCCGACTCTACGCAATCGAATCGCTCGGCAACATGAAGGTGAAGGCCGCCAACTCCCGGTTGCGCGCCTGCCTCAAGCAGGAGTCGAATCACCAGGTGATCGCCACGTCGCTTTTGGCCGTGGCCCGCACCGGCACGGGCGACGAGAGCACTCGGCTCATCGTCGATTTCCTCAAGCACGAAGACTCCCGCGTGCGCGCCAACGCCATCGAGGCGCTCGAGCATGTCTTCACCCGCCAGAGTGTCACGCACATCGCCACTTGCCTGCGAGACACCGACCACCGCGTGCGCGCCAACGCCGTGAAGGCCATCTGGAAGTTCGGCGAGCTGCGCGTCGTCACGACCCTCCACGGGATGCTCTCCAGCAGCCGCGCCGAGGAGCGCAGGAGCGGAGCCTATGCCCTGGGCGAGATCGGTACGTTGATGGCCGCCATTCTCACAACTCAGGGCATCGGCCGACTCGTGCGCTCGCTTGCGGAGAGCCCGGCGTACGGGAGTAGTCAGTAGTCAGTAGCCAGTAGTCAGTAGCCAGTAGTCAGTAGCCAGTAGTCAGTAGTCAGTAGTCAGTAGGAAGCCTACCGGTCACGATCCCTCCGAGGCCGCTTGTCATGCATCTTGATCCGTCCGGGGTAACACTCGTCCCGCTCCCGCCAGAGGACGTCCAGACCCCAGTTCTGCGGAAGCTCGACCTTGTGCCAGCTTCCCCACCAGCGACCCGCAAAGCTCACGACTGAGAGGCTGTGAATCTATCCAAGACCTCCCAAAAACCGCTCGGGCTGAGCTCGTCGAAGCTCAGTAACGAAGCGGCTATGGCCCCTCGACAGGCTCGGGGCGAACGGTTCCAGGGGATTTCTTCACAGCCTCTGACTACTGTCTACTGACTACTGACTACTGTCTACTGTCTACTGACTACTGACTACTCTCCCCCCACCTTCCGACTTCTACTCGCCATGGACATCACCGCCATCTACCCGGGCAGCTTCGACCCGGCCACCCTCGGTCATCTCGACATCATCGAGCGCGCCTCCAAGCTCTTCGCTCGGGTCGTCGTCGCCATCTCCGAAAGCTCCAACACCAAGCGCTTCGCCTTCACTGAAGAGAAGCGTCTCGAGATGCTGGAGAAGATCGTCAAGCCGTTTCCAAACGTGAGCGTGACGACCTTCGGAGGGCTCTTGACGAGCTTTGCTCGCAGCCGTGGTTCGGCCGTGCTGGTGCGCGGGCTGCGCGCCATCTCGGACTTCGAGTACGAGTTCCAGATGGCCTCGATGAATCGCTACCTGGCGCAAGAGATCGAGACCGTGTTCATGATGACGTCGCCCAAGTACCACTACCTTTCGTCCAGCATCGTCAAGGAGATCGCCCGGTTGCAGGGTGATATCTCGGGGCTGGTGCCTCCCGAGCTTGCCGAAGACGTCCGAGCTCGTTTCTGCGGCCCCTGAGCGGTCCGGTGGCGGGAACGCAAGTTCCTGGGGTTCAGCTTTTGGGTTGCCCCAGGACGCGTCTTCAAACCGCGCGTGGCGAAGCAAGCCCTGGCGAAGGTGAAGCACTGCACTCGAAACCCTGGAAGCCAGGGAAGACCATCTTCCGTCGCCTACGGGCGCTGGGGGCCCCCCGGCTTGCCACCTAACCTCGACCTTTCGAACCGCCGGATGCGGACTCGCATGTCCGGTGGTCTGGGAGGGGGGCGGCCGGGTTTACCGGCCGCCCCCTATCCCGATTCATCACTGCCCGGTGGGGAAGGTGATGTCCCGTCCATCGGAGCTCACCAGGTAGCCCTTGCCGGGCACTGCTACCGGCGCCGTCCCGCTCAGGCCGGGGAGGTGCACGCGGATCTTGAAGACCCCGCCGACCTCCTCGGTGTAGGCGACGAACGGACTGCCGGCAGCCGTTGCCATCTTGTCCAGGTCGTAGTCCGCCGGGGCGTTCGCGGGCAGGCCCAGCATGTTCAGGCCGCGGGCCAGAGTCCGCTTGGCATACACGCTGTCCCAGGCGGGGCCCGTAACGGTCTTCGTCCGCACCGTGCGAGCACCGGCCACAACGTAGCCTTGGTTTCCCAGCACGTCTACGCTGGTACTCACGCCCGGCAGATAGGGCCGGAATGAGCCGGGCTGTCCGTCGTCGGCCGGCGCCACCCGCGCCACGAACGTGGCGGAAAGATCGTCGACCAGGTCCTGCACCTGGTAAGGCCGTCCGCTTCGTAGCGCTGCCACTGGCAGCGCCACGAAAGTGAGCCCTCGGGCGCGGAGTGTGCCCTCCCGTGGCTTCGCCGTCGGCGTCACATCCACGATTGCCTTGGCCGGCGCGCTGCGCGCCAGACCGTCGTCCACCTGCAACTCGAACACGAGCTGACGTGTCTCGTTGCCGGTGAAGTAGGGCGTCACGAAGGTCGTGCTGATGGCCCGCGGATTCTCCAGGGTCACATCGGGTCCGAGCGTCTGGACCCAGGCGGCCGAGAGGTTGGCGTTGGCTGTCCTCCCGGTATCGAACGAGCCGGTGCCATTGAGCGTCACTGTCGTACCGCCAGGGACCGTAAGTCGTGTGGTCCCGTCGCCGGCGAAGCGGATGCCGCCGGCCTTGGCAACGGCCGAACCGCTGACGGTGGCGCGGGCGGTCGGCACGTCGTTGGTGGGGCTGTTGACGATCACGCGGATGTGGCGGCTGACCTCCTGGCCCGTGGCGGTGCCCGCCGAATCGTACTTCTCCACCGTGCAGTCGAACTCGAACACCCGGGCGCTGGTCGGCACGAACCGCGCTTCGCTCACCAGCTGTCGGCCCACCGGTGTTCCGAGGGTCGACAGGTTCACCGGCGGCCCATCGGTCTGCCGCCAGGCGATCCGAACCTGCGCCGCCCGTGCGCCCTGCACATCGGCGTCGGTCACCCGCGCCTTCAACGTCACCGTCGTCGGCAGCGTCACCGAGAGCGACCGGTCGACCAACTCGAAGTCGCTTTCGGCCAGCGCCGCGCCCGTCGCAGACGTCGTGGAGGCCGAGGCTGCCAGGCTCAGAGAGGGCACTTCATAGCCGGCCCTCGACACCAGCACCTCCACGGTACTCGGCTCGCTCTGCAATCCACCCGGGTCGGTCACGACCAGCTCGAAGCGGTACAAACCCGGCTCCGCCGGTGTGAACGTCGGGCTCACCGAAATTGTGTCGCTCAGCTGTACGGGCGGTCCACTCACCTGCCGCCAGCTGTAGTCCAGCGCGGCGTTGTCGGCCTCGTTGGGGTCGAGGCTCGCGCTGGCGTCCAGCCCGATCGCGCCGGCGCCCAGCACCGCGTTCAACCGCCGCAGGTCGGGAGGCGTGACCTGCTGGCCCTGCCGCGCGCGCGCGTCGGCCACGGGCGAGCTTCCCTCCTGCTTCACCAGCACCTTCACCTGCTGGCGCACGCTCTTCAAGGAGCCGTTGTCCGTCACCAGCGTGAAGAGATGCACTCCGGGCTTGGAAGCCGTGAAGGTCGGTATCGCGCTCTCGGCCCCGCTCAACACTACTGGAGCCGGCGCGCTCAACACCGACCACTTGAACTTCAACGGACTGGACGGAATGTTCGGGTCGGAGCTGCGGCGCCCGTCGAGCCGGATATGTCCGCGCCGATTGTCCGGCTCGGGCAAGAGTGGATCGACGATCGTCGACAGCGCCTCGCCTGCCGGGCCGAAGCCCGCTACGTCGAAGCCTTGACCCGGATCGGCCTCCGGCGCTCGCAGCGAATACGACTCCTCGCCTGTGAGCGAGAAATCAGCCGCCAGGAGTGTGATCAATCCGGGTGCCACGCCCGTGACGCCCTTGGCCGCCCGGACTTCGAAGCGGAACACAACCTTCTCGGTTCCCAGGTTGATGATCCCGCTCAGCGGACCCGCGGGTTCCAGACGCACTGCGAAGAGCTCTGGAAGCCCCGACTCCTGCACTGTCAGCTTCAACCCCGCGGCCACGTTGCCCGCCGAGGCCGCGCCCGTGAACTGGCCCATCTCCGGGTCCACCCTGAGCAGCGCCGTCATCGTCTTCAAGCGGCTTGGCAGCGTGTCGACCACCACCCGCGCCTTGATCAGGTCGCCCTGCACCTCCGTCTTCACCGAGAGCTTCGGCCGCACCAGCGTCGAGAAGACCAGAGTGTACGTGCCCTGGCCTCCGCCTCCATCCACCCGCACATAGAGCGCTCCGGCCGTATCGGGCTGGAACGCCAGCACTGCAGCCGCTCCGGGCTCTGGCGACGTCGCCTCCTGAGCCACCGTTTCTCCATCTTCCAGCAACAGCGACAGCCGCGCCGTCTCCAGCGTCCCTGGCAGCAGGTCGACTCGATACTCCACGTTGGCTCTCACCGTGATCTTCAGCAAGTCCACATCCGTTGCCGGCGAGATCCGCCCGCCCAGCGGGTTCCCCAGGTTCAGCACTCCGGCCGTCTCTCGGCTGTCTCCGTACTCGTCGGGATAGAGCGTTTCCTTCTCGGTCACCTCGACCGTGTAGCCCCCCTGCTGGCCCCGGTCGAAGCCCCGAACCTGCACGTACACCGTCCCACCGTTCGCCGGCGCCTCGAACAGCACCCGCGACGCCAGGTTTCCGGCCTCCGCGTCATCGTTGAACGCCAGCACGGCGCCGGAGCCGTCCGTCACCTCCATGACCGAGTCCGTCAGGTCGACCAGCCCTACCCGGATCTCGTAGATCGTCTTCGCGTTCGTTGTGAGCTCGAAGAAGTCCCGATCGCCGGCAGTCTCCACGATCCCATTCACGGCCGCGCTGCCCGCTGCCAGCAGGTCGTCGGTGCCGAACGGGTCCGACGGGTCCGACGTCGAATTCGGATGGTCGTCGGTGGGCTTCTCCAGCGTCACCCGCTTGGCGGCTGCAACGGCATTGTTCGCCGGGTTCTTGTCCGACAGGTGTCCCGCGCCGTCGGCCCGCGCGGTCACTGTGTACGTCCCGGGCTCCAGCAGCTGCTCGTCCAGGAACGCCACGAACGGCAGCTTCACCGTCTCCCCGGCCTTCAACGCCGGGATTGGCCCTCGCGCCAGCGTCACGGGCGCGCTGCCCGGGGCGCTCGAAAGCTCCACCGTGAACTCCGCTCCCGCCGGTGCCCGCCCGGGGCCCAGGTTGGTCAAGACCACCGACCCCAGCAGCTCCTCGCCCAGGCGGTAGCTGTTGCGCGTCCCGATGTTGAGCAGCTTCGCCAAGAGGTCCGGCCGATCCGATTGCACCGACAGGCTCACCGAATACGAGCCTGTGTCGAG
>JACPRK010000091.1 GCA_016190005.1 Candidatus Wallbacteria bacterium
CGTCAGGCCTCAGGCGTCAGGAGTCAGGCGTCAGGCGTCAGGCCTCAGGCGTCAGGAGTCAGGCGTCAGGCGTCAGGCCTCAGGCGTCAGGAGTCAGGCCTCACCCCTCGATTCCCACCCCTCGATTCTCGATTCTCGATTCTCGGTTCTCCTCGTGGCAGAATGGAGACGTGCTCTACGTCGTTCTGACTTGCGTGGTCGTCGCGGTGATCGTCTCGGCGGCGCTGAAGTATCGGCGCAGCGCTTCGAGGCTGCCGACGTTGCAGGCGATTCTCTACTTTCTTCGCCTGGGCGCGGAGTTCGACATGCGCGAACCCGTCCGGGCGCGGGGAATTCTGGACGCCGTCCGGCGAGCTCGCAGCCCCGAGGAGCGGGCCAAGGCCGAGGAGATCCTGCGGGTCGTCGTGGCCCAGGGCCCGCCGGCCCAGGTCCAGCCCGCTCTTGCCGTCGCCTGGGCGCTCGGCTTCGCCGATTTCGAGAGTCTCCTTGCGACTGCCATCTCCCGCGAGTGTCTCACCCGCGCCGCCTGGGACGACGGCCTGGAGCTCCTTCAGGTACATCTGAAGGGGTGAGGGATCAGGCTTCAGGAGTCAGGCTTCAGGGATCAGGCTTCAGGGATCAGGCTTCAGGAGTCAGGGATCAGACTTGAGGAGTGAGGTGGGCAGGGGGGTGGCTCGAGAAGTCAGGCTCGAGGGGGGCGGGGTCGGCGTGGGAGGGGGGGGGCACTCTTCGAGCCGTAGCTGGCCGAGCCTGCTGGCTACTGACTACTCCTCCTCTTCCACCTTCCACCTTCCACCTTCCACTTTCCACTTTCTACCTTCCCTCTTCTTCCCCCCCCCTCCTTGCGCGTGTGTATTTCGCGTGGTATATTCCCATGCGATGACGCTCAATCTGTCCGAGAAACAGTTGAAGGTCCTGGAGCGGTTGCGGCAGTTTGCGCGTGAGCGCGGGTACATGCCGAGCTTGCGGGAGCTGGCGCAGGAGCTGGGGATCACGTATGCGACGGTCCGGCAGCACCTGGACGCCTTGAAGCGAAAGGGGTTCCTGGCCAGCGACGGGCAGGCGCACGGGTTGTCGTTGTTGCGGGAGAAGCTGGGCTCCGAAGCGGGTGTGGAAGTGCCGGTGATCGGGACCATTGCAGCGGGCCGGCCGATCGAGGCTCTGGAGGCGGTCGAGAGACCGATCGTGGTCTCGGCGCAGATGGCCCGTGGCGAGGCCTACGCCCTGCGGGTGAGGGGCGACTCGATGGTGGACGATCACATCCTGGACGGGGACTACGTGATCGTGGAGCCTGCCTCGACGGTCGACGACGGTGCCATCGCCGTGGCCCTGCTGGAAGACGGCACGGCCACGCTCAAGCGCGTTTATCGCGAGAAGGGCCGCATCCGGCTCCAGCCGGCCAATCCGGCGATGTCTCCCCTCTACGTGAAGAAGCTGCGCATCCAGGGTCGCGTTCGAGGTGTGTTGCGATGCACCTGAAGCTGCGCACCGCTTTCCTGTGTCGTCTCCAGCCCCCATGCATTCCGCGCTGCAACATCTCCAGAATGTGCTCGCCGAGCGATTCCCCGAGGCGTCTCGGAGAGTCGCGTCCGCGGGGGTGTTGCCGACGGGAATGGCGGAGGTCGACGCCCGCTTGCCCGGGGGCGGCTTGCCGAAGGGGTGTCTCGTCGAGCTCGGAGGAGGGCTTTCGTCAGGCAAGGGGACCGTGATCGACCGGCTGGTGGCGTCGCTGACGCTGGCGGCCGGCTGGGTCGGGTATGTCGATCTGCCGGCGACGCTCTATCCGCCGTCACTGGCCTCTGCCGGAGCCCGGCTGGATCGGCTGCTGATTGTCCGGCCGAGCGCGCTGCCCCAGGCGCTCTGGGCGTGCGAGCTGCTGGTCCGCTGCCGGGGATTCGATCTGGTGGTCTTCGATCTCACGATCGCTCCGTCACCGGTGCTGGCCCCCGCTCCTCTGCACCGGCTGGCCCGGGTCGCCGAGCAAGGACAGGCCGTCGTCCTCTTCGTGACGCAGTCCAGCCGCGAGCTCGATCGCCGGCCTCTCCCGCCCGGCGTCACCGCGCTGCGTCTGGCCGTGACGCGCTCCCGCTGTGGCCTGGATGTGAATGTCGTGAGGAGGAGAGCAGGGAGTAGGGAGTAGCGAGTAGCGAGTAGTGAGTAGTGAGTAGTGAGTAGTGAGTAGGAGAATCGAGAATCGAGAAGGGGGCACGTCTTCGGGACACGCTCGCATCCTGCATCCCTTCCATCTTCCACCTTCTATCTTCCACCTTCTACCTTCCACCTTCTATCTTCCACCTTCCATCTCCCCCCTTCCCCCATGCTCTGCATCACCATCGAAGACTTCCTGGTCGCGGTCCATGCGCGCGAACGGCCCGAGCTGCGGGGCGTGCCGGTCGCGGTCGTGGAGCCAGAGGGGCGGCGCGTGGTGCTGCAGGTCAGCAGGGAAGCGGCCAGGCTCGGTGTTCTGGTCGGGATGACGCAGGTCCAGGCGCGTGGCGTCAGCTCGGAGCTGGTCTGTCTGGATGCCGCCCCCGCCCTTTACGAGCAGGCGATTGACGCACTCATGACGCGCTTGTCGCAGGTGGGGCCGCGACTGGAGCGGGCCGGACCCGGGCTCGTCTACATGGAGACCCGAGGACTGGGGAAGATCTACGGAAAGATGGAGGTGCTGGTCGAAAGGGTGCTGGAGGTGACGCGCTCCGAGGGGTATGCGTCAACGCGCGTCGGAGTGGGCAGGACGAAGCTGATCGCCCGGCTGGCGGCGCTCCAGGGAGGCGGTATCGTCGCAGTGGCTGCGGAGAAGACGTTCCTGGGGGCGCTTCCGGTGAATGTGCTCGAGCCCGATGAGGGTCTTCGAGAGCAGCTCTTCCTGCTGGGAATCCACACGTTGGGGCAGCTCGCCGGGCTGGAGCCGGGCGCCGTGGAGTCGCGTTACGGCCCGGATGGCGCGCGGCTGCACCGGATGGCGCGCGGGTTCGAGGACGACGTGTTCCGGCCCTGGATGCCTGTGACCGAGTGGAGCGAGCGAGTCGATTGCGAGCTCCCGGTCTCCGAGGTCGAGCGGCTGGTGTTCCTGCTGGCGGTGCCGCTGGAGAGGCTGCTCGAGAGGCTCTCCGGGGAGGGGCTGGCGTGCCGGGCGCTGTCGGTAGAGTTGCACGTGGAGGACCGAGGAGTGGACGAGCGGCAGCTGGCGCTGGCGGTGCCCTCCGGCGCAGCGCCGGCCCAGGCGGCGCGGACGTTCCTGGAGCTCTTGCGCCTGGAAGTGGCGCGCGCCGGCCTGGCGGGCCCCGTGACGCGCGTCGAGCTCTCCGTGCGGGCGGCGGCGGCGCCACACGCCGGGCAGGGGCGTCTCTTCGGCAGGCCCCCCGTCAGCGCCGCGGCCATCGCCCAGGTGGCGGCCAAGCTCTCCGCACGGCTGGGCGACGCGGCCGTCTTCAGCCCCGAGCTGGTCGATAGCTGGCGTCCCGAGGAGGCCTACCGGCGAGGTCCGTTGCGGCTGGAGGTGTCGGAGACAGGAGGCGAGGCGCGGGGCTCGAAGAAGAAAAAACGGGTAGCGAGACGCGAACAGCTGGGCGGCAGCGAGTCGTGCGTCTCCCAGCTCGACCCCCGATTCTCCCCGCCGGGCCTGCGCGTGCTGCCCGAGCCGAGCGCGGCGCGCGTGACGCTGCGTTCGGGCCGCTGCGCCGGGGAGGAGCCCGGCGAGCTCGAATGGGCGGGCGCGTCACGGCGGGTCGTCGCCAGCTCGGGTCCCTGGTCCCGCGACGGCGAATGGTGGTCCGGCGGGTTCTCGCGCGACTACTTCGAGGTCGAGACCGCCGACGGCGCCCGCCTGTGGCTGTACCGGGACCGCGTCACGGGCGGCTGGTTCGTGCATGGCGTCTTCGAGTAACGGTCGTGAGACATGTACGTCGAGCTCCACAGCCACTCCTACTTCAGCTTCCTGCGCGGGGCGAGCTCCCCGGCGGAGCTGGTCCAGACTGCGGTCGAGCAGGGTCATGACGCGCTGGCGCTCACCGATACGGCCGGCCTCTACGGCGCCGTGCAGTTCTATCGCGCCTGCCAGGAGCGCGGCCTGCGCGCGATCCTGGGCGCCGAGATCGCGCTCGACGAAGCCGACGCCGCACACCTGGTGCTGCTGGCCAGGGACGCCCAGGGCTACGCCAATCTTTCGACTCTCCTCTCCAGGGCCGCGCAGGCGCATCCCAAGAACCAGGCGCGCGTCACCTGGGAGATGCTGGACGCACACTCGACGGGTCTTTTCTGTCTGAGCGGCTGCGTCCACGGCGCGCTGGCCGCCGCGCTGGCGCGCGGAGACGCAGAGCTGGCGGCGCGTCGCGCGTCGAGGCTGGCGGAGATCTTCGGGCGCGAGAGCTTCCACGTCGAGCTCTGGGACCATCGCCAGAAGAGCGAGGCCGCGCTCGCCGCCGCCCTGGCCGCTCTGGCCGCTCGCCTGGAGCTCCCCGTCGTCGCGACCGGCAATGTCCATTACGCCCGCGCTTCGGACCGCAAGCTCTGCGATGTTCTCTTCGCCATCCGCCACCACACGACGGTGGACGCCGCAGGCCGGCGGTTGCTTCCCAACGACGGCTTCGCGCTCGTGCCGCCCGGCGAGATGGAGCGCCGCTTCGCCCACCTGCCGAAGGCGATCGCCGCCACGCGCGCCATTGCCGACGCCTGCACGTTCGATCTGGCCAGCCTCTGCTTCCGGTTCCCGCCCTGCGAGCTGCCCGCCGGCCAGACCGCCGCCGGTTTCCTGCGCCAGCTGGCCGCCAAGGGCGCCGCCCGCCGCTACGCCTCGGCCGCTCCCGAGCTGCGGGAGCGCGCCATGCGCCAGATCGAGCACGAGCTCGCCATCATCGAGAAGCTCGACCTGGCGGGCTACTTCCTCATCGTCTGGGACATCGTCCGGTTGTGTCGCGAGAAGGAGATCCTCAGCCAGGGTCGGGGCAGCGCTGCCAACTCCGCCGTCTGCTACAGCCTGGGCATCACGGCGGTCGACCCCGTGCGGCTCGAGCTGCTCTTCGAGAGGTTCCTCTCGGAGGACCGCAGGGAGGCCCCTGACATCGACCTCGACATCGAGCACGAGAGGCGCGAGGAGGTGCTGCAGTACGTCTACGAACGCTACGGTCGCAACCACGCCGGAATGGTGGCCGAGGTCATCAGTTACCGCGGCCGCTCGGCCGTGCGCGACGTGGGAAAGGCCCTGGGCTTCTCGCCTGAGCAGCTCGAGGATGAGAATCGAGAATCGAGAATCGAGAATCGAGAAGACACCAGTGAGGCTCGGGGCTCGAACGGGGAGGGGGTAGCGGCGAGAGGAGAGAATCGAGGCTCGAGGAGCGAGAAGCGAAAGCCAGGGGATCAGAAGCGAGTTGCCTCTGACGAGAAGCTGTCCGGCGGCGCAGATTCTCGATTCTTCTCCCTCGATTCTCGATCCTCGAGAGTCCGCGAGCTCCGCGAGCTGTCGGAGCGCATCCAGGGATTTCCGCGCCACCTGGGCATTCACGTGGGCGGGATGATCATCACGGAAGCGCCGCTCTGCGAGATCGTGCCGATCGAGAACGCCACGATGCCGGGGCGGACCGTGATCCAGTGGGACAAGGACGACGTCGCCGATTGCGGCCTGGTGAAGATCGACCTGCTGGGGCTCGGCATGCTGTCCCTCATCTCGCGGGCGATCCGGCTGCTGAAGGTGCATCACGGCGTGACGCTCGATCCGGCCCTGCTGACGTACGACGACCCGGCGGTCTACGACCTGCTCTGCGCGGCCGACACGGTCGGTGTCTTCCAGGTCGAATCGCGCGCGCAGATGGTGACGCTTCCACGGATGAAGCCGCGCTGCTTCTACGATCTCGTGGTCGAAGTGGCGCTCATCCGGCCGGGGCCGATCCAGGGCGACATGGTGCATCCCTACCTGCGGCGGCGCGCCGGCGAGGAGCCGGTCACCTACCCGCACGAGTGTCTGAGGCCGGCGCTGGAGCGCACGCTCGGCGTCCCGCTCTTCCAGGAGCAGGGCATGCGCGTGGCGATCGCCGCCGCCGGCTTCAGCGCCGCCGAGGCCGATGAGCTGAGGCGGGCGATGGGACACAAGCGCTCGCGCGAGCGGATGGCTGCGCTGGCCGGAAAGCTGATCGGCGGGATGGCGGCCAACGGGATCGCACTGGAGACCGCTCGCCGCATCTACAAGCAGCTCGAGGCGTTCTCGGACTACGGCTTTCCCGAGAGCCACGCGGCCTCGTTCGCCCTGCTGGTCTACGTGTCGGCGCACCTGAAGAAGTACTGGCCCGCCGAGTTTGCCTGCGCCATCCTCAACGCGCAGCCGATGGGCTTCTACTCGCCCGCGACGTTGCTGGAAGACGCCCGGCGCCATGGAGTGGTCGTGCGGCCCGTCGACTTGGCGCGCAGCTCCTGGGAGTGCACGCTGGAGCCCGCCGGTGCCGGGCAGACGGGCGCTTGCCACGCCGTGCGGCTGGGGCTGGCGCAGGTGAAGGGGCTGGGCGATGCAATGCGGCAACGCGTCGAGGCCGAGCTGGCGAAGGGTCGCTTCCGCGGCCTGGAGGATGTCGTGGAGCGGGCCGGATTCTCTGCGGCTGTCCTGCAGCGGCTGGCGTCGATCGGCGCGTTCCGTGGCTTCGGCCTCGAGAGGCGGGAGGCGCTCTGGCGGTTGCAGGAGGTGCTGGCACGGCCGGGCGGATTGCTGCGCGGGGCCATGCGCCCCGACGGCCGCTTCCCGCTGCCCGAGATGAACGCCTCCGAGGCGATGGTCGCCGATTACCGGGCGACGGGCGTGACCACCGGCCCGCATCCGATGTGCTTCCTGCGGGCCGGCCTCGCGCGTCAGCGCGTGCTGACCGCGGCGCGCCTGGCCACGATCTCCGGCGGCCGCCGTGTCCGCGTGGCCGGCGTCGTGACGGCCCGGCAGCGTCCTCCGACCGCCAAGGGATTCCTCTTCATCACGCTCGAAGACGAGACGGGTTTTGCCAACATCGTCGCCAAGCCCTGGCTGGTCGAAAGGGAGGGGAGCGTGCTCTGCCGCGAGGCGCTGCTGGTTGTCGACGGCGTCCTCGAGGAGGAGCAGGGGGTCCGCAACATCATCGCCCGGCACGCCGAGCCGCTCGAGTTCCCCCATCCCTCGGTGCGCTTCCAGTCGCGAGATTTTCGGTGATTGAGCGGTGTCCCCACCTTTGCCCGCGAGGGAGCGATGTGGTAAATTCGGGCAAGCTGCCGGGACGGCGCGCAGCCCGGTCTCGGAAGCGGGTCGTTGGTGCCCACCGGAGCGTAGACTCTGAGCGGGCGGAGGCGGCCCGCCGATCGCCGCTACCCTACTCCCCGGGGAACCCATCTTGAAGAAAAACATCCTGGTCATCGACGACGAAAAGATGTTCTGCCTGCTTCTCAAGAAGTTCTTGGAGAAGCACGGCTACAGCGTGAAAGCCGTTTTTTCCGGCACCGACGTGGTCGACCAGCTCTGGGAGCGCAAGTACTCCCTGGTCATTAGCGACATCTGCATGAGCGAGCTGAACGGCATCGAGGTGCTCCAGAAGATTCGCATCGCCTACCCGAGCACGCCGGTCATCATGATGAGCGGCAACGCCAGCCCGAATGCCTTGGAGCAGATCCGCCAGTTCCAGGCGCAGAAGTTCATCCAGAAGCCCTTCGAGCTCAAGGCCCTGCTGTCCGAGGTGGAGACGATCATCGGCCCCCCCGGCGAGGAAGGCGGCGAGCCCGCTGCTCCGGCGCAGGCGTGAGGGAAGTAGTGAGTAGTGAGCAGGGGGCTCTACTACTCGGCTCCTGAGCGGTGATCCCTCGAAGACACTGTTCGGTGCGAGCGCTTCCAGGGTCAGAGCTGATAAGCCCTTGCCTCTCGGTAGGGTCGACGCGAACAGCCGATGCAGTGCCTCGAGAGAGTGCGCCCCCCGTCCCCCTACTCGCTACTCACTACTAGACTAGAAGAGCAGCTGCAGCTTGGCGATGAAGGCCAGCGGCACCAGCATCGAGAGCAGGAAGTAGCCGAGCATGGCAGAGCCGCAGCCCATGAAGAAGACGAAGGTGGCGCGCGCAACGGAGAGCGCGCAGGCCTCCGAGATGGCCACGACCTGGGCGCCGAACACCCAGAGAAAGACGGCCAGCTTGCCGGGCAGGTAGAGCACGCCGGCCAGCTCGCCCAGCGGCAGCGCCATCAGAGTCATCGGCACCAGGAGCGCTAGCGGAGCCGTCGACTGGGCAATCCCCCAGAAGAGGGCGTTCTGGTCGGTGCGGCCGCCCAGCAGCTCGGCGAAGAAGTGGGCGAAGATCATCGCCAGTCCCATCGCGGTCGCCAGCAGCATCCAGTAGATGCAGGAGTCGACGAAGAGCGAGAAGGGCTGCCGGGTCTGCCCGTGCACCAGGTAGTCGCTCAGCACCCAGGAGAAGCCGGCCAGCAGGTAGGCGCCGAGAACCGCGGCGAGAGGCTGGTCATGCCTGGAGCGCCGGAGCTGTTGACGCGGGTGGAACAAGGCGCCCGCCAGGGCCTGGTGGATCATGGCTGATACAGATACATCACGGGGACGCTGGCGTGAGAGACCAGCTGCTCGGCCATCTTCGCCAGCGCCGGAGTCGAGGACTCGGCCTCGCCGCGGAGGAACCGGGCGATGTCCGGAATCGGGGAGCCTGAGCGCACGTTGATGAGGGTCGGGTCCTTGCCGAGCCCGGCCAGCTCACCGCACTTGGAGATGGCGTCGAACAGGTTTCCCTCGGCGTCCGCCAGGCCGTTCTTGACGGCCTGAGTGCCCAGGTAGATGCGTCCGTCAGCCAGCTTGCGGACGTCCTCTTCGTTCTTGAGGACGACCTTGCGGCCGTCAGCTTCCTTGTCGATGCAACGCCCCTCGGCTACCGCCTTCACGAACTGGTCGTAGGCCCCCATCACGATGCCCTGGAAAACGTCCTTTTCTTCCGAAGTCAGCGGGCGCGCGAAGCTGCCCATGTCCTTGAATGCCCCGCTCTTGAAGACGTGGAACTGGATGCCGATCTTGTCGATCAGCTCGCGGGCGATGGCGGCCTGCGTGATGACGCCGATACTGCCGGTGATGGTGCCCGGGTTGACGAAGATGAAGTTGGCCGGCGCGCTGACGTAGTAACCGCCGGAGGCCGCCATGTCGCCCATGGAGACGACGATCTTCTTGTGGTGCTCATTCTTGAGTGCCCGGATCTCGTCGAAGATCTCCTGGGAGGCGCCGACGCTGCCGCCCGGGCTGTTGACGCGCAGCACGACTCCTTTGATGTCGTCGCGCTTGCGGAGCTTGTGGAGGACGTCGGCGATGTCCTGGGCGCCCTCTCCGCCGTAGTAGCTCTCCTTGTCGGGCATGGAGATGGTGCCGTAGACCTTGATGACCGTGATGCCCGGGCCGAACCTGCCGGCGATGTTGCTCCAGAAGTCGCCGTCCTCCTGGGCTGGCTTCCTATCCTTGACGGCCTGAGGGGGAGTCAGGAAGTGCCCGACGCCGACGGCGATGGAGAGCAGCAGCATCCAGAAGAAGGGCCGCGAGTAATCCGCGGGGGGCGCTACTGCTGGTGGTGCCGCCGGCGGCTCGGGGGCAGGGGGGGAAGGCTCGATGGTGGGGGTGGTCTCCACGCGACTCTCCGGTTCGAAGAAAGGGCCGTCTGGCCGGGGTTCGGAATCGCCCACAAGTATCGCACACTTGACAATGGCGGCACGCAATTTATAATCACTGGCTCATCGCTGGCAGCATGCCCGGGAGTACCCGTCCGGCTCCGATCGGAGTCTTGCGGCCCGGCACTGGACACCGGAGACCTCCGTCATGATTTGGTTCGCTCGCAGGGTTGGTTTCGCGGGGATGGTTCTGGCGCCGACGTTCGTCTTCCTCATGGCCGTGGCCAGTAGCGCCGCCGGGCTGACGGTCGTGCCCGGTCAGCCGGTCTACGACCCGGCGCAGTGGGTGCTGGTCGCCAACCACCTCCACAGCGCGCCCGGGGGCAGTAACGGCTGGTCGAGCGGCGTGAAGCACATCCTGACCTACTGCAGCGCGCGCAACATCGAGTTTGCGTTGATGACGGACCACAACGCGATCAAGACCTGGTTTCTCCCCGGGTTCCGCGTGACCGGCAAGACCACCCCTGTCGGCGGCATGGAGTGGACCAGTGACCAGGGGCACGCCAATCTGATCGGCTTCACCGCTTCCACGCCCGACCAGGCGATCCTGCCGTGCGGTATTCGTGGGCAGGCGCCGTGCGCGCTGGAGGGTCAGCAGGACCATGTCGCGATGGTGCAGCAGGTGCATCAGCGTAGCGGCCTCGTCATCATCAATCACCCCGTATTGAAGGGCTACAGGTGGCCCGCCGGAACCTGCGGTGCCGACGCGGTCGAAGTGAATCGATCCTGGTCTGACCGTTACGGCGTCGCCGCACGGCAGTGGTGGCACGACAAGCTGCTCGAGGGAGACCGCATCACCGGGTTCGGTGGTAGCGACTACCACTACTTCCGGCCGCTGACCAACTCCGACGAGGAGGACGGGCTCGAGGAGTCGGAGCACTCCAACGAGGCCAGCCCGCTTTCGCCCGATATCGAAACGCCCGTCAATCTCGTGCGGGTCGGCGAAAAAACAGTGGCCGCCGTGCTGGACGCCGTGCGCGCCGGCCACGTCCAGGTGCTCTCGGATCTGGCGCAGCCCCGGGTGTTCCTGGGGTGCGACGCCAATGGCGACGGGGTCTTCGACGACTACATGATGGGCGATCGAGTTCGGCTAGCAGAGGGCGCTCGCGTCGTCATCCAGGTGCGCGTGCTGGGCGGCAAGGGTCAGAAGCTGCGCGTGTTCGACGCCAAGGTCGGTGAGACGATCACTGGGCGGAGCCCCGAGGTGCACGACGTCACCTCCGACGACTTCGTCCTGGCGATCGAACGAACCGCATCGGCCGGGAAAGACCGCTTCCTGCGGACCGAGATCGGCGAGCGCGGCGCCAACGTGACGAACCCGCTCTACTACTGAGTGGCCCTGGGTCGGGCTGCCGGGGGCTTGCTTCCGGCACCTCGTCGGCTCTCTCCCTGGCAGAGGACTTGCTTCCCATGGAGGCAGGGAGGACTGTAGTATCATCGCGACAGCCCGCGGGATGATCGCGTGGATGAGGAGCGTGGCGTGGTCGACGAACTGGAGTTCCAGGAGCTAGAGCAGCAAATCGCGCTGCGGAAGCCAGAATCGAGGCTGGACTTGCCGGCCATCCTCATCCTGCTCATCAATATCCTGCTTCTGTCGATCTTCGTCACCTACCTGACGAACCTCATCGCCCGCAGCGTCCAGGCCCTGCTCGTGGTCGTCATCTGGGCGTTTTTCATCATCCTCGGGCGGAATTACCCACAGGTCCGGACCTACGGCTGGAACTGGATCATCATCGGCCTCAATCTGATCGCCTTCGGGCTCATCATCAGCATCTGCGACCACGTCTTCCTTCTGAAGGGCTCGGAGGCGCTGCACCAGAACGAGCGTTACCGGCTGTTCCTGGAGCAAGTTGTCGGCTGCAGCCTGGGCTTTGCTCTGCTGGCGTACGGCTTCTTCAAGTGGGTGCCTTCGTTTCTGGAGTCGAAGAGCGTGATGAGCAACTACCTGCAGAAGCTGATGCGCACGGTGAAGCTGCAGAAGGAGGAGCTGATCCGCGCCGAGGAGAAGACGAAGCAGGCCGAGCAGATCGCGCGGCTGCAGGAGTTCAATGAAAAGGTGCTGTCGACGATTCCGTCGTCGCTCCTGGTGGTCTCGCGGGAGCTGCAGGGCATTTCGGCCAACCCGGAGTGGCTGCGAACCTTCGGGCTCTCCGAGGAGAGCGTGAAGGGACGGCCACTGCTGGAGCTGGTCCCCTCGGAGGAGCTGCTGGAAGGCGCGCGCGAAGCGGCCCGGAAGAACGACGTCCAGACGATGGAGATTTCGCTGGGACAGGACGTCGAGACGTTTCGCTGGTACGACGTGAAGGTCTCGGCCGAGCCCAAGGAGATGTTGCTCTGCGTGTTCGACGACATCACGGAGCGCAAGCGCACCCTGGCGATGGAGAAGCAGCTCCAGACGCAGCTCTTGCAGTCCGAGAAGCTCTCGGCGCTGGGCGAGCTGGTGAGCGGAGTGGCTCATGAGCTGAACAACCCGCTCGCCATCATCTCCGGCTATTCCGAGCTCCTCATGGAGGAAGACGAGCTCAGCTCGCAGACCAAGGAGCTGATGCAGGAGATCGGGAAGAGCAGCTTCCGGTGCAAGAAGATCGTCGAGAACCTGCTGGCGTTTGCTCGGCAACACAAACCCGAGCGCGAGCTGGTGGACATCAACCAGATCGTCAAGGATGCGCTGGCCCTGCGCGCCCACCAGTTCCGCGTCGACAACATCACCGGCGTCGAGGAGCTGGGCAAGCTGCCGCCGACGGTGGCCGACCCGCACCAGCTGCAGCAGGTCTTCTTCAACATCATCAACAACGGTTACCAGGCCGTGAAGGGCTTCCGCAAAGAAGGCGGCAAGCTCACCGTGCGAACCCGGCTCCACGAGGGGATGATTCGCGTCGAGATCTCCGACAACGGTCCCGGCATTCCCGCGGGTCTGGTGAAGCGCATTTTCGACCCGTTCTTCACGACCAAGAAGCTGGGCGAAGGCACGGGTCTGGGTCTTTCGATCACCTACGGGATCATCCGTGAGCACAGCGGCAAGATCTCCGTCGACAGCGTCGAGGGCGAGGGCGCGACCTTTGCGGTCGATCTGCCGATCAGCCAGGAGAAGCCGATGTCGGAGAGCGTCAAGGAGGGCCCCGACCTGCAGGCGACCAAGTTCCAGGGCCGCAGGATCCTCGTCATCGACGACGAGGCCAACATCGCCGAGGTCTGCAGGATGGGGTTGGAGCGGCTGGGGTGCGACGTGCAGATCACCTCCGACGGACCCGACGCCGTCAGCCGGATCGAGAAGGAGAAGTTCGACCTCATCATCAGCGACATCCGGATGCCCGGGATGGATGGCCCCGCGATCTACTCCGCCGTGCGGCAGCGGGATGCGCAGCTGGCCGGCCGCATCATCTTCATGACGGGCGACACTCTTTCTCCCCAGACCAAGTCCTTCCTGGAGGCCTCCGGCAACGTCTACATCAACAAGCCCTTCGTGATGGAGGAGCTGAAGTCCGCCGTGGCGAAGCACATCGATGCGATGACGACCGGCGGCACCGCGCGGCAGCAGTCCTGACCGGTCTACGGTTTTACGATCCGCGCCAGGCGCAGGAGCTTGGAGCTGATCTTGAGGCCGAGCTTCTCGGCGCGTTCGAGGCAGATCTCGAAGCGGAGGGTCTCCTCATCGACGTAGAAGTTGAGGGTTCCTCCCGAGTGGATGAAGTCGCTCCTCATGCTGACCGTGAGGACGGGTGTCGCCGCCAGCCGTCCCAGCACCTCGCCCAGGCTCGTCATGGCCCCGGTTCCCAGGTAAAGGATGTGGGTGGGCTGCAAGTCTGCCGGCCCGCGGAACCGCCGCACGGCCATGGCACGGCCCTGGGCCAGCTTGGCGACCAGCGTCTTCTCGAGGACTTTCGCGAGCGGATCGTCGCCCAGGACGCCGATGGTGAAGGGCTCGTCGGGCCTGCCGGGCGCGGGCAGGGGCCAGTCGACGAACTTGGCGACGTTGTAGAGGTAGGCCGCCTTGAGCTCGTCCTCTCGGGCCGTGAGCGGGCGGCCGGCATGCCGGCCCGCTGCGGGCCGGGGGGCTCGCTCGACCGGCTCGGGCGCCAGCGCCGATTGTCCGGCTAGCTCGCGCGCGCCGAAGAGGATCAGGGCGGCGAGCACCCAGCGACGCAGGCGGACCGATGTGGAGGCTGTTCTCAGAATCGCCAGGTCACCTTTCCATAGAGGCCTCGCTGGACCTCGGTAGCCTGGGTGTCGATCAGAGACGGCGTGAACTCCGAATGGCGGTCGTCCAGCAGGTCGCGCCCCACGAGCGCGAGCTCGAGCTCCTCGCGCGGGCGATAGGCGAGGACCAAGTCGAGCATGAAGTAGCTGGGGACGCCCAGGCCCGGAAGCTCGTCGACGTATCTCAGGTGGCCGTCCAGCTCGAGCTGCTTGGAGAGCTCCCAGGACGAAGAGACGAAGAGCTGATGGCCCGGGTTCTCGCGCTCGGCGGCGACGGCAGCCGCGTCCCGGGAGGCCGGGTCGGGCGTCAGGTCGAGGCGGAGCCAGGAGCAGCCGGTCCGGAAATGGAGGTCGTCGCGTGCATGCCAGTCGCACGCCAGCTCGAGCCCCCAGGTGTCGGCCTCGCCGAGGTTGAACGGGGCGAACGGTGCGACCAGGTGCGGCGCCGGCAGCGCCTGCGGGATGGGTGTTCCGAACCTCTCCAGAGTTCGGAGCTTGCGATACGAGTTGTAGAAGCCCGCGAGGTCGAGCGAGACGGAGTCGCTCGCCTGGAAGCGCCAGCCGGCCTCACGAGCCAGAAGTTCTTCCGAGTCGTAATCGCCGCGACCCACGAGCGTGGGGACCACTGTGGCGCCGCCGGGTCCGGGGAAGGGCCGCTGAGAGATGCGGCCGTCCGACTCGATCCGGGACGGCGTTCGCACGGCCCTGGAGACCGCCGCCCAGACCGACTGACGCTTCTCGGGAATCCATAGGAGCCTGACGCTGGGCTGCACCTCGATCCCGGTGTAGCTGTTGTGCTCGATCTTCGAGCCGACGGTGAGGCGCACATCGGCGCCCGGAAAGCGGTACTCGTCCTGCACGAAGGCGCTGACGATGCGCGTGTCACGCAGTACCGGTGCTAGCGAGATCAACAGGTCCTCGGAGCGGATCTCGTCGGCCATCATGCGGGCGCCGGCGCCCCAGATGAGCTCGTGGCGCTCGCCGAGCTTCTTGCGGTGCTGGAAGTCGAGGTCGACCATGTCGAGCGCCTGGCGGAACGACGGCTTGTCTCGGCGCGTGCGGTCGTAGTAGAGCTGCAGCGCCGCGTCCTCGGTGTCGCCGAGGCGCCGTTCGAGCCGGTACGACAGGTTGCCGCCCTCCACGATTCGATCGTCCGTGGTGGCGCGCACCAGAGGCGCCGTCACGAACACCGAGTTGACCAGGCCGAGCGACTTCCCGTCGTAGAAGTTGCCTTGCACCGAGACGCGGTCGCGCCGGTTGGGCTCGCCGTCGACGCGGAACCCGGCCTGGGAGAAGGCCCAGCCGTCGGCCGCTGGCCCTCCGGTGGCGTCCACGGCGTTGTCGCGCGCTGCGCCCTTGGCGTAGACGCGGTACCAGGAGTTGTCGTCGACCTCTCCGCCGTGGCGGATCATTCCCTGGTGCCGCTCCTCCGTGCCGAGCTGGACTGTCGCCAGGCCGCCCTGCGTCTCCCGGGTGTGCTTCGTAATGACGTTGATGACGCCATTGACTGCGTTGGCTCCATAAAGCGTCCCGCCCGGTCCGCGCACCACCTCGATCCGGTCGATGTCCTCGAGCGGCACGTCCTGCACGTCCCAGTAGACTCCGCTGAAGAGCGGCGTGTAGACGCTGCGGCCGTCGACCAGCACCAGCAGCTTGTTGGCGAAGCGGCCGTTGAAACCGCGCGCCGTGATCGCCCACTTGTTGGAGTCGATGCGCGCCACCTGCACGCCCGGCACCAGCCGCAGCACGTCGGGCAGGTTTGTCGCGCCCGAACGCCGGATGTCCGCCTGCGTCAGGACGTAGATGGCGGCAGGCGCCTCCTTGAGGTGTTGCTCCTTCTTCGCAACCGAGGTGATCCGCACCTGCATCAGCTCTTCGAGCTCCAGCCCCGTCAAGTCCTTCGGCCCCTCATCCTCCGCCCGCCCGACCCCCGCTCCCAGTGTAAGCCCTGCTACCAGGACTGCCAGGAACTTTCCGGCCCGCCCCCGGGCCTCGTTCCTGCGATGGGTTTCTCTCATTATCGTGTCCTCTCCCTGTCTGGTTCGGACCTTGTGTCGTCGTTCGTCTCAGGCGCCATGTCCAGCCGGTCCGATCAGCTTTGCCAGCGCCTCGTCCAGTCGTCGTATCTCGCTTTCGAGCGTCGTGAGTGCCTCGCGCGCTCCGGCAGTCGGCCCCTGGCGCAGCAGACCCTCGAGCCCGAGCGCTGCGCGGTAGGCCGAGTCTGCGCAGAAGAGCGCAACCGACCCCTTCAGGCGGTGGGCGGCGCGGATGGCGCTCGCGAGGTCGTCCCGCTCCAGGGCGCTCGACAGCTCCGCCAGCATCCCCGGCCCGCTGCGTAGATGGGCCCGCGCCATGTCCCGCACCAGGTCCATGTCCTGGTCCACCCGGTCCAGTATCGCCGGCAGGTTCAGCTCCAGTCCGGGGCTCTCGACGGCGAGCTCCCCGGCCGCCTCGGGCGGCAGCGTCCCAGCCTCGACCGCTGCGCAGAGTTCCCGGGCGCCAATTGGCTTCGAGAGGTAGCCGTCCATCCCCGCTTCCAGGCAACGCTCGCGATCGCCCGCCAGCGAGTGTGCCGTCATCGCCAGGATCTTCACATGACCACCCCGCCGAGTCTCCAGCTCCCGGATCGCTCGGCTGGCCTCCAGCCCGTCCATGTCGGGCATCTGCACGTCCATGAGCACGACGTCGAACCGCCCCCGCTCGAAGGCCTGGAAGGCCGCCCGCCCGTCGCCGGCGAGCTGGACCCGATGGCCGCGCCGCGTCAGCACGCGCACGCCGTACTCCTGGTTCACCAGGTTGTCCTCCGCCAGCAGGATGTCGAGCCCGCTCGCCAGGGGCGCCGGCAGGGTCGAGTCTCCGGGCTGCTCCTTGGCCGGCGTGCGATGGCCCGGCGATAGTGCCTCCAGAATTCCGTCCTGCAGATCCTGCGGGTTGACGGGCTTGGCCAGGCAGATCGCCACGCCCAGCCGCTGGGCCCGCCGCGACTGATCGAGGCTGACCGCCGGGCAGAGCAGCACGATCGGCAGGCGCTCCAGCCCCTCCCGGGCGTGCAACTGTTCCACCAGCGCGAAGCCGTCGGTGCTGGGCATGTTCGCGTCGATGATCGCCAGCGCGCAGGGCCGGCCCTGATCTCGCGCCGCCGCAGCCGCCTGGAGCGCGGACGCGGCCGAGCTCGCTACCACGGGCTTCATCTTCCACTCATCGAGAAGCTCCCCCAGCAGCTCTAGCGAGGTCCTGTTGTCGTCGACCACCAGCGCCGCTACGGCCTCCAGGGCAGCGGGCGGACGCGGAGCGGGTCGCTCCGAAGCGCCTGGCGGCCGCGTGAACCGGGCCGTGAAGTGGAAGGTGCTGCCCTTGCCCGGGGTGCTCTCCACCCAGATCCGCCCCCCGGCCAGCTCCACCAGTTGGGCCGAGATCGCCAGCCCCAGTCCCGTGCCTCCGAAGCGCCGCGACATCGAGTCGTCCACCTGCTCGAACGGATTGAAGATGACCGAGAGCTTCTGACTCGGAATGCCGATCCCGGTGTCGGCGACGCTGAAGTGCAGCGTCACGGAATCGTCCGTCTCCGACTCCCTGGCCGCGCGCACCACGACCTCGCCTTCGAAGGTGAACTTGACCGCGTTGCCGATCAGGTTCACCAGCACCTGCCGCAGCCGACCCGGATCGCCGATCACGTCGTCGGGAACGTCCGACGGCACCGAGACGATCAGCTCGAGTCCCTTCGTCTCCGCGGTCATCACCAGCGTGCCGATAGCGGCGTTGACGCTTTCGCGCAGCCGGAACGAGATCGGCTCCATTTCCAGCTTCCCGGCCTCCACCTTCGAGAAGTCGAGCACGTCGTTGATGACCGTCAAGAGCGACGCCGCAGACTCCTTGAGCCGCGCCAGGTACTGTCGCTGGGCCTGCGTGAGATCCGAGTCGAGCATCAGCTCCGCCATCCCCAGGATGCCGTTCATCGGCGTACGGATCTCGTGGCTGATGTTGGCCAGAAAGCGTGTCTTGGCGTCGGCGGCTACCTCGGCCCGCACCTTGGCGGCCTGCAGCTCTGCGTTGAGCTTCACCAGCTCCGACGTGCGGCGGCCGACCTCCTCCTCGAGATGATCGCGGTGGCGCTCGAGCTCCCGATCGCGCTGCTCGATTTGAGAGACCATCTCGTTGAAGTCCCCGATCAAGACGCCTAGCTCGTCTCCGCCCGTTTGGGGGACGCGCACGGAGTAATCCCGGTTCTCGGAGATCTCCCGAGCGGCCCGGGCCAGCTCGAGGATCGGTCTCGAAATCAAGTGCTGCAGCTTGGTCGAAAGCAGGAGCGCCATCAGCGACGAGACCGCCAGCACGACCCCGACGGTGCTGATGAAACCCTGCAGCCGGCCGTGCGCTTCCTCCAGGTCCGACAGGATCAGCACCGTGCCTATTCGCTGCCCGTCGAGCACGATGCCCTGCGCCAGCACCAGCTCCTCGTCGGTGAACCGATGGCCGTCGGCCGGCGGTCTGGGCGGAAACGGCGTAGCCGGCGCGCCCGCGCGGCGGAACCGGGCAAACGGCCGGCCGCGCGCGTCGAAGATGGCCGCAGCCAGGATGTGCGACTCCGCCCCCAACGCCCCCAGCGTCTCCGCCGCCGCGTTGGGATCGTTGAAGGTGATGGCTGCCGTGCAGTTGGAGCCGATTGCCGCCGCCAGCGTTTGCAGCTTGCGCACCATCGTCGCCCGGTGCGCGACGATGTCGTACGTCAGGAAGATCCCGCACGCCATCAGCAGCGCCACGCTGCTGGTCAGCATCGTGATGAAGAGGAGCTTCCTCTTGATGGAGACGTCCACCAGCTCCGTCATCGCCGCCGTTTCCTCGCTCCTCGACTCGATGCCCGCCATCCAGGCCAGAACGGGGGGCCGCGCATGTTACGAGAGCTGCGCATGCGAGTCAAGGCGGCCGCTGGGGCAAAGAGTCGCGGCACTCCTGCCGCGAGTGTCATGGGAACGAACAGCCGCGGCCCCCAGAATCCACGCTCAGGCGGCTCCTGGAGCGCATTTTCGAATGGCCACCATCTTGCTTCAGCTTCCTCGACCCGGCGAGAGCCTGTGCCCGCCGTCACGGAGAGCCCATGAATCTTCTGCTCATCGAAGACAATCCGGTCGAACGCAAGCTGGTCGAGGCCGTCGTCTCTCGCGTCAAGGACCGGCCATTCACCCTGCAGAGCGTCGACTCGCTCACGCTCGGGCTGGCCTGGCTGGCCTCGAACGTCGTCGACTGCATTCTGCTCGATCTGAACCTGCCGGATAGCACGGGGATCGACACCTACCGAAGCGTCGCCGCGGCCGCCCCCGCCGTGCCGGTCGTCGTCCTGACCGTGATTCACGACGAGGCGCTCGCCATCCAGGCCGTGTCAGAGGGCGCGCAGGACTACCTCTTCAAGGCCCAGGCCGAGGGCGCCCTGCTGGTGCGCTCCGTGCGCTACGCTGTGGAGCGGCAGCGGATGAAGGCCGAGCTCGAGGGTTACGCGCGGCGCCTGGGCGACCACGTCCGGCTCCTGAACGAAGGCTTCGCGCGGCTGGCCGCCGGGGACCTGCGCGTGCGGATCGGCGGCAAGAGCGAGGGCCACGACGAGCTGGCAGCCCTGGCCGCAGGCTTCGACCGCACCGTCGAGCAGTTGAGGCGCCTGCGCGAGCAGAAGGCGCAGTTCTACTCGATGGTCACGCACGATCTGCGCTCGCCCGTCCACACCATCCTGCTCGCGTCGAGCTCGCTCCAGATGATGCGCGCCGACGAGCCGGGCCGCATCTCCGTGCTGGGCGTGGTCCAGCGCAAGGCCTCTCAGCTGGCGCAGCTGGTCGACGAGCTGACGGAAGTGATGTTCATCGAGGCCGGACAGATGAAGCTCCTGCCGACCCGGACCGACCTGAACACGCTGCTCTCGACCTGCATCGAGGACCTGGAGCCCCAGGCCAGGGCTCGCGGGCAGAGGATTGCGTTGGAGCCGCTGGACGGCGAGGCGATGCTGGTCTGCGATTCGCTCAAGCTCTATCGCGTCGCCGAGAACCTCCTCGGAAACGCCATCCGTCACTCGCGCGAGGGTGATCGAATCCAGGTGCGCGCTTCGGAGCCGCGAGCCGGCTGGTTGCGCGTGGAAGTCGCCGACAACGGGCCTGGCGTCGACGAGACCGTTCGCGACATGCTGGTGGAGCCGTTCTCCAAAGGCTGGTCGGCCAGCGAGCGGCCCGTGAACTCGCCCAGCGAGACCCGGACCGGCCTGGGACTCGGGATCTGCGGCGCCTTCGTCAGGGCGCACAGCGGCCACGTCGGAGTCGAGAGCGAGCGCGGCCAGGGCGCGTGTTTCTGGTTCGAGGTGCCGCGGCAGCCGCCGGGCGAGAGGCGCTCGCGCGCGGATTCCCCGAACGAAGCGCGGGCCTGAGCGCAGTCCCTCAGGCGCGCTCGCGCATCACGAGGCCGACCGGCTGGCGCGGCGCGAACTCCACTGCGCGTGGCGGGAGCGGCTCGCCTGCCAGGCAGATCTCGCGCACCTGGGCCGCCCGCGCCGGATTGACGAGGAACGCGATCCGGTAGCGCCCGCCGCCCTGCAGCGTTCCGACGCACTGCTCGACCCCGCGCGTGAAGGCCATCCAGCCCGGATCGGCCTGCTTGTCCTTCGAAAGGCCCACGATGTGCTCCAGCACCACGCCGTGGAGGATGGCGCTGTCGAGCTTCCGCCATGCCTCGGAGCGGCCCTCGCCGTAGTCGGGCAGGCCGGGCTTCGGGACCATCAGCAGGCAGCGCCTGGGCTTGGCGATGAACGTGACGATGCGGACCTCGCCCGGCGTCGCCTTGTCGAGAAGGCCCTGGATCGCGTCGGGCCCGTAGAGCGGGTAGACGTCGAAGAAGCTTCCCAGGGCCTCGAAGAAGTGATTGAAGTCGAAGTCATCGGCCACGTGAATGACCCGGTGCACCGGCGTCACGCCTGGCCCGTCGCCGTCGATGGACGCGAAGGTCATCATCCGATAGTCGGCCGCCGAGCCATCGCCGCGTGCCAGCTCCAGCGCGCCCGAATAAGCCTCTTCGCCCGAGGCCAGCACCAGCCGGGCCGGCTCCATCATGCGCACGACCTCGGAGACGACCCCCGGCTCCGTGACTGCCCAGATCTTGTGGACGGCGCCTGCGTCGTCCGTCGCCTCGACGAACGGGTCTCCCGCGGCGGCTCCGGCGAGCAACTCGTCGGCGTTTCCCGCGGCGCCCGAGTAGAGCATCAGGACCGGGTCGAGGTCCGCGTCCGGCGAGTGCGGCGGGGCCGGCTGGGAGCCGCAGGGATCGGGCTCCTGCAGTCGGAACACGCTGCCCGCTCCCGGAGCCTCCACGCGCCCGAGCGCAATGAAGCCGCGCGCGACGCGTTTGCGGCTGCCCTGCGTGTACTCCTGGATGTACGGGTAGAGGCCGGGCTCGGAAGCGCGCTCCAGAAGCTGCGATTCGAGCCACTGCCCGAGCGTGGCGGCCGGGCCGCTCTCCGGTAGCAATCGCACGACGCTGCTCGGGTCGCGGTCCACCGTCGACCGCCGGGCGTCCGGGTCGAGGCTGTCCCACGGCGGAGCTATCACACGGCCCGGGTCCGACACCTTGCGCGGATCGAACCTCACCGCTCGGAACGCCTTGACGATCGCCATGTACGGGTCTGTCTCCTACAACCTCTCCACCAGAGTCTCGGCATCCTAGCACGCCGCCTGGGGTCACGCAAGGCGCCGAGCCGAGGGCGTCCTCGAGCTGCCCCGCCTGCTATACTCATCGTCTGTAGCGCTGGCGCGCCATGACAATCAAGACTTCAGCCCAGCAGTTGGCCTCGGATCTCTCGGGCGTTCCCGGATACCTTCGCGGAGAATGGGAAGGCTTGTCGCACTACGAGAAGATTGAGGTCATCCGGCAGGCCGGCGGGTTGCCGGCGCCCCAGAACGTCCGGCTCCTGGGCGAGCTCTTCCAGCACCTGGAGAGCCCGGTCTTCCAGGCGCAGATCCTCAGCACCGTCGTGCTGCCAGGCTCCGAGGGGCAGGCCCCAGAGTTCCTCGAAGCCGCCCTCCGCAGCACCAACAGCCGCATCCGCGCCAACGCGATCGAGGCGCTCTCGGGCTTGAAGGGCGAGCGGTTGCGGGCCAGCGTCGAGCCTCTGCTCGCCGACGAGGACAACCGCGTCCGCGCCAACGCCTGCATCTATCTGTGGGTCTCCGAGGACACGCGCGGCGCCGTGAAGAGCGCCCTCGAGGAGATGGCTGAGAGCTCCGATCCGTGGACGCGCGCCAGCGCCGTCTTCGCCGCCGGCAAGCTGCTCGACCCGGTGCTCGACCCGATCCTGGTGGCCGCGCTGGATGACGACTACGAGCCCGGAGTGGTGGCCGCCGTGCGAGGCCTCGTCCACCGGAAGTATCCGCATCTGGTGCGGCGAGTGGCGGCCTTTCTGGCCGATCCGCGTCGCGGGACTGCGCTCTGGCATGCGGCTGCCGAGGCGCTCGAAAAGCTGTCCGGCGCCGGCCCCGACGTGGAGGATGCGCTGCTTCACGCGCTGGGCAGCACCGGTGACCGCGAGTTGCAGGACAAGTTGCTTGCCGTCCTGGCTCGCCAGGAGAGTCCGACGGTTTCAGGCAAGGCGCTCGACTACGTCGAACGGCTCGACGCCGGGGAGTACCACCTCTGCCAGCGACTGCTCGAGGTGATCGGCCGCCAGGGCCTTCCGGAGCACCGCGCGCGCCTGGAGGCGATGGCGGGCGGGAAGCTCGCGCTCTACGCCGACCTGGTGGCGAAGACCGTCAAGGAGATCTCGCGGCGCCACCGCAGGTGGTGGAGCCTGTGAGTAGGAGCTCGAGGCTTCGCGTGGCGTTCGAGCTCGCCGGCGTTCTCATACTCTTCCCCGGGCTGGCTTGGGCGCAGGCTGTCTCGGCGGCCACCTCGAGCGCGGCGGCCGGCGGCAGCGGCTTGGAGCAGGCCCTGGTCGCCTGGCTCCGCGAGGGAGGGCAGGCGCAGCTCTACGCGGTCTACGGCACCGTGACGGCCTTCCTCGTGCTCGCGATGATGTTCTGGCGCAAGGCCTCGCAGCTCTCGGCGCTGGAGGCGAGGATGCGCGACGACATGACGCAGATGCGCTCCAGCATGGAGGCGCAGACCGCCGAGATTGCCTCCAAGGCCCAGGCCACCACGGACAAGGCCCGCGCCAAGGCCGTCCAGCTCTCGACTCTCTTCCTCAAGCTCAAGAACCTCGTCAGCTGCACCGACAAGGAGACGCTGATGAAGGAGCTGATGGCAATCCTGTCGAAGGGCTTCGGCGCCACGCGCTGCGCCTTCTTCATGTATGACAAGGCCAAGAACGAGCTCTTCATCCTGAAGGCCAGCGGCTTGACGCCTACCCAGATCACCCAGACCACCGTGGTGCCCGGCGACCAATCCATGATCGGGTGGGCCGCCAAGGAGCTCAAGCTCTGCACGCTCGACATGCTCACGCGCGACAACACGCTCAAGGGCATGAAAAAGGGCAGGCCGATCGAGACCGTCATCTGCGCCCCCGTCATCGTCAAGGAACAGCTCGTGGGCATCATCCACATCGGCGAGCTTCGCGAGACCGAGTGGACCGAGGTCGAGACGCAGCTCTTCTGGACGGCCTGCCTTCTGACCGGCATCGCGCTCGACAAGGCCGACCTGATCGAGGCAACGCGCGAAGAGCTGGTGAGCGAGAAGCAGCTCTCGAGCAAGAGCCTGGAGGAGCGCAAGAAGATGCGCGGATTGCTCGACAAGGTGGTCAGCCCCAAGGTCGCCACGCAGCTGCTCTCGCAGCCCGAGAACCTCCATTTCGAGGGCGAAACGCGCGAGATGACGGTCTTCTTCAGCGACATCAAGGGCTTCACGACGTACTCCGAGAACCGCGATCCGAAGGATGTCGTCCACATCCTCAACGAGTACCTGACGGCCATGACGGACGTCGTGTTCCAGTTCGGAGGGACGCTCGACAAGTTCGTGGGCGACGCCATCGTGGCGCACTGGGGGGCGCTGCCGCCCGACCCCGATCATGCCAAGCTGGCCGTGCGAGCCGCTTACACGATGCGCGGCGTGCTGGCCAAGCTGCACGAGAAGTGGAAGGCCGAGGGCAAGGAACCGCTCCTGATGGGGATGGGGCTGCACACCGGGCCGATGGTCTTCGGCGGCATCGGTTCGCCTCAGAAGATGGACTTCACCGTGATCGGCGACAACGTCAACCTCTGCAGCCGAATCGAGGGGCTGACCCGCCGATTCAACGACGACCTCATCATCAGCGAGGACACCTACATCCGCTGCAAGGACATCACGAAGGTCAAGCCGCTCGGCAGCCTCCCCGTCAAGGGCAAGGCCAAGCCCGTGACCGTGTATGAGGTCATCGAAGTCGATATGTCGTTTTAGTAGTGAGTAGCGAGTAGTGAGTAGCGAGTAGACGAGGGCTACCGTTGCGTGAGGGGGGCACTCAGTGCAGCCAGCGCTTGCTCGACTGGCGGGTCTGGATTCCGGTTTTCCTCGTTTTCCGACAAGCCATTTGCTACTGGCGAGGGGCGCTTTTCCTACTCACTACTCACTACTCGCTACTCGCTACTCGCTACTCGCTACTCTCTATCCCCCGAGTTTCTTCTTGAAGGCGCCGAAGGCGTCGGCGATGCGTGATTTCAGGGTTTCGAGCTTGCCGGCGCCGGGCTCCTCCTTGCCGGCGGCAGCGGGTCCGGCGCCGGCCTGGGCGGCGGCCTCGGCGAGCCGCGCATCCAAGAGCTCGCGCGCCTGGCGGGCCTTCTCCTTGACGTCGGCATCGAGGTCGTCGTCGAACATCTTGAGGAGCTCGGCTGCGGCCGGCGTCGCGATCTCGACGATGGCGTAGATGCAGCTCTTGCGGAACGTGGCGTCGCCGGTGGCCATGCCTTTCAGGGCCTTGACGACATCGGCCCGTCGGTAATCCTTGAGCGCCACGATGGCGTTTGCGCGACAGCGGTTGTCGGTGTCATGGAGCAGCCCGAGGAGAGCCTCGGGGCGCACCTTGCCGCGCAACGCCTCGACGGCATTGGCGCGGATGCGGCCGTCGGAATCCGACAGGCACTGCTTGAGCATTTCGGTGGCGAGCTTGCCGCCCAGCTTGCCGGCGGCCATCACCAGGCTGGCACGGAGCTTCGGCTCCGTCTCGCGCTGAAACCATTCGATGATCTCAGGCACGCGCGCCGTGTCGGTCTCGCGGACCCAGGACATCAACTCGTCGGTGCGGCCGGCGTCGGCGGCGGGGCGGATGGCCGACGAAGAGGGCGGAGGCGCTCCGGGAAGCTCGAGTTTCTGGGGCGGCGCGGGAGCTGGTGAGGCCGAGGGCCGTGCGGGCGAGGACGGCGGCGCGCCGGGTGGGCGGGCGACCGGGGCTCGCGGCGGCGGGGCGGCTGCGGGCGGCTTCTCGCCCAGCGACTCGAGCGCGGCGGTGGCGGCCTGTCGCACCTGCGCGTCCTCGTCAGAGGCGAGCCGCTCGGCGATGGGGCGCAGATGCGGCTGGCGGACGCGGCCGCAGGCCAGCACGGCGGCGAGCCTCTTCCAGGATTTGGTCGACGCGGCCATGTGCTCGAGCAGCCTGCCGAAATTGGACTTGCCGATCCGCGAGCAGATGCGGAACGCGCTCTTCTGAACGTCGGCGGAAGGGTCGGAGAGCCCTCGGACGGCGTACGGGAACATGTCTACGTCGTCGATGATGCCCAGGGCCGTGACGGCGGCCCAGCGGACCTCGGCCTCGGGGTCGGCCACGAAGGGCGCCAGGACGCGGATGGCGTGGCGACCGGCCAGTGCAGTCAGGAGCAGGGCTGCGCGCTTGACGGCCGGGTCGCTCTCACTCTCCAGCAGGGGCGGCAGAAGCGGGATGGCGGCCAGCTGGCGGGTCGCCAGGCAAAGGTCCAGGCTCTTCTTGCGAACGGCCACGTCAGGCGAGGCCAGCAGCGCCTGGAGCTCGGAAGGGTCGGCCGAGAGCTGGAGCTGGGGCGGGCGCCTCTGGATCGTCTCCTGAAGCTGGTGGACGGTCTTCTTGGCGGCGAAGCGCAGCTGGATGCTGGGGTCGGCCGACGAGATTCGTTCCAGCGCCAGGAAGGCGACCGGGTCCTCGATCTTGCCCAGCCCCGCCACTGCCCGGGCCCGGACTTCTTCCCTGAGGTCCTCGAGCTCCGTCAAACACTTGTCCAGTTCCGGATGCACGCTCGGACGGGTTTACCACAAGAAGTAGACAGTAGCCAGTAGACAGTAGGCAGGGCTACGGACGAAGTCGGAGCATCGGAGGAGGAATTCGGGGACTGGATCCGAAACCCCGCACATGATCTGACGCATGCCGAACGGGTTGCGCGGGGTTTCGGTGCCTGTGCCCGATTTCCGACGACTCCTTCTTCCCTAATATGCTCCGGCCAGAGGGGCGTCGATATCGACGGGTTCGGAGGCGCGGCCGGCCTGCACGACGATGTGCTTGGCGTCTTGCCAGCGCTGGGCGCCGCCGTGGTAGGTGGGGCGGATGACAGCGACGGCGTTCGGCGAGCGAGGGTTGAGGCGGCCGTCGAACGTCAGGCGGCTGTTGAGGGTGACGACGACGTACTCGCCGGGAGGAAGTCCGGTCAGCGCGTAGCGACCGACGGCCCGCGACTGGCCGGCCGTAGCAGCGGTGCCGCGAGGGACGAAGCCGGTGCGCACGACGCCGGCAAGCGCTCCGTCGGAGGCGCGCCGGACGATGACGTCGACGTTGTCGATGGGGGAGCCTCCGCCGCGCACGGTCCCGGCGATGGCGCCCTTGTTGGATGCGAAATCGGCAGTCCCGTGGAGGAAAGCCGCACCGGCCCAGTCGTCGTAGTGGGGGCGCAGACCGAGCTGCCGGTTCTCGAGGAAGCTGTTCATCAGGGCGCCGATGCGGTCGGAGTGATTCAGTCCGAAGGAGTGGCCGATCTCGTGGGTCACCGCGATCTCGTAGGCGAGGTTGCTCATGCCGGCGTTGTTGTTCACGGCGATCTGGGCAACCCGGTAGAAACCTCGCCCGTCGAGGTCGAAGGCGGTGACGGCGGCGGCGCCTGTTGGAAGGCGCTGGCTCTCGAAGACGGGGATGACCGTTCCCTTTCCTGAGGCCCGCTGGACGGCGGCGGCCTGGAACGCCACCTTTGGCATCCGGGTCCAGCGCGAAAGCGACGACCGGATGATCTCCTCCCGCTGGCGGGCGTTGGGCTGGATGACATACTCGAGCGGGAAGGCCTCTGGCGCCCAGCGCGGCACGGTTCCGCCCGGAATGTTGAAGCGCATCGGGCTGAAGGCGCATGCCGTCGCGGCTAGCACGGTCGAGAATAGAGCGGGCGCGGCTAGCGCGGTGAGGGTCCTGCGGACGTCGAGCTCGTTCATTGTGGACTCCAATCGTCTTTTCGGTTGAGAGGCGTGTGGTCTCACAGCGCGGCGGCCTCATCGGCCTTGCGCAGCACCAGCGTGCGGAGGCTCTTGGCGCCGATCTTCAGGCGGCTGGGAGAGCTTGGGTCGAGCGCGAATTGCCGTTCTTCGACGACGAACCGCTCTGCGGAGTGGTCGCCGGCGCGCACCTTCACGCGGGCCTTCAGCCTCAGCACGCCCCAGTTCGGGGCGGTGAAGGAGACCGGGCGAGCCGAGACGTCGTCGATGGCAGTCACGGTGGTGTCCTGCGCGCAGGCCTTGCGCAGCGCCTGGGGCGCCAGCGCGCTTGCGAGCGCCGCCGGGAAGCGGACCTCGAGCGGGTTGCCGAGCTGATCCTTTTTCACGGCGCCGGCGGCGTCCAGCGTGGCGAGAAACGCAGCGTCGAAGCGGCCCTGGCCGTCGACGTTGCCGCCCCCGAAGAGCAAATCCGGAGTCAACGACGCAAGCGACTCTTCGATGGCCGACCGGCCCAGTTGCTCCGCCAGCCGGCCCGCGTAGCCGGCCGCGCTTACGCGGCGCGCGTCGGCGCTGCGCTGCGAGCCGATGGTGGCCATCACGCTCATCAGCACCAGGAACAGGCTCACGATGACGACCGCCATTCCGAAGCCGCGCCGGTCTCTCTGATCTCTCTTGGCCATCGCTCTCAACCCTCCTGGTTCGTCCCGGTGGGGACCGTCGCCATCGCGGGCGGCTTGACCGCCTCGAAGAAGAAGCGGTGCATCGTGAAGGCGCGCTCGCCGCGCCCCTTGCTTCCGAAGACCACCCGCGCCGTCAGTCGGTGCAGCCCGGGCTTGCCGCCGCCGTCCTTCTCGAAGTCGATGCGCCGGCGGATCGTCAGGTTCTCGCCCAGCTGCGTCAGCTGCGCCATGCCCTCGCCGTCGGCCGGGCCCGCCAGCACCGGGTCCTGCGCCAGCATCAGCTCGGCCTCGGCCTCGGTCAGCGACGGGTCCCCCAGCAGAGCCAACCGCTGGGTCGTCTCGCCCGCGAACCGCTCCAGCAGGTCCAGCGCAGCGTTGCGGACCAGGATGTCCTCACGCGTCATCGCGGTCTCACGCAGCCCCGCCGTCGCAAGGTTCATCACTGGCAGCATCCCCAGCATCATGATCACCACGGCGATGGCGATCTCCAGCAGCGAGAAACCCTCCCTGCGGGTCCTGGTGCCGATCGCGCTCTTCCACATCTGACGCCTCCTGGTGCTGCCTGTGCCGCGACGGTGTCGCGTTCGTAGCCCCAGGAGACACCGGACCGCCCCAAGGTTAGCGGCCAGACGAAAATAGCTCCGCCGCGCGCGCTACTGCTCGGGAGCCAGGAGCGTCACCAGCCGTACCGAGCGGCTCATCGGCTCGGCCTGCGAAAGTGCGGGCGTCCACTGCACCAGCACCGTCACCCGCTTGAGCTGGGGCCCGCCGTCCGGCTGACCGGGCGCAAGCGGTACCCGCTCCACCAGCAGCAGCCGCTCCAGGCTGGCGGTCGTCACGCTCGGAGCCAGGAGCTCGAAGGCTTCCGACACGCCTGCAGAGGGTCCGGCCGATTCCAACCCTGGGAGGTAGAACGCCCGTCCATCCCAGGTTCTGTCGTTGACCAACTGCGCTTCCCGCGAGACCGGCACGCGGTCGAACGGTACCTGCCTCAGGCTCTCGAGCGTGCGCGTCGCCAGGGCCGTCGCAGTAACCTCCTCCACCGAGGCGACGAACCCCTGCTTCGACGAGAGCATCGACCAGAGAAACGGCGCCGCAACCGCCGCCAGGATTCCTACCGCCAGCAGGATCTCCAGCAGCGTCAGCCCCGAGCTGCGCGCCGAGGATTTGGGAGGCACGATCCCATTGTGCAAGATACCCTGCCGGGTGTCCCCAAGATTTCGTCGCTCTCAGTAGTAGCTCTTGCCGGGTGGCGATTCGTGGAGCGTCGCCAGCCGGGCGTACTCCGCATCGTAGAGCTTCAGGATACGGAAGCGGCCCGAGGTCCGGTCCGCCTCCGAATCGATGGTCTGAGAGACGATCAGCGCGTGCCCCGCGAACTTCCACTTGCCGCCGAGCTCCTCGACCAGGAAGACGCGGACCGGCGGGCGGTGGAAGAGCCGGGCACCCGGGAGGCTGAAGTCGTAGGTCTGCCCGACCTCCGGGCTTACCGGGAATCCGCGTTCGGCCGTCAGCTTGAGCGTGTCGTTGATCTCGATCTGCGTTCCCATGCGAGCCCTCCTGAGAGCAGCCGTAAGAAACCCGTGGCGAAGCCCCCGTAAGAACACGTGTCACAGTAACCCGTGGAGCCAAAGAAACCGGAAGACTCACGGCGGAAAGCGCGTGGGAAAACTCGTGGCGTCTACCTGTACCGGGTTTTTCAAGAAAACCCGGTACAGGTAGACGCCACGGGTTTTCCCCCACGGACACGCGCGCGGGCGGTCAGCGCCGGGCGGTGCGGGCGGTCGGGACGGATTCGGTGTACCAGTCCCAGGTGCGGTAGGACTTACCGTTGCGGGTGAATTCGGAGGTGAGGTCGACGGCTCGCACGCCGATGGAGCTGATGCCGGCCGTGGTGACGGGGACGAGCTCGGAGGGGCGGCTGAGAGCGTTGCCGTCGTCGAGCCAGACGAGCAGGCCGTCGAGCTCGCGGCCGGTGAGCGCTCCGTCCCGGTTGGCGTCGCGCCTGGCCAGCTTGGCGTAGCCGTCCGGGAATCCGCCCGCGGTGCCGAAGAGCTCCCGGCCGCTTGCGATCCGCCCGTCGCCGTCAGCGTCTTCGCAGAGCAGGCCGTCCTCGCCCGGCAGCATCCACTCGCACCGCTCGGGCGCGCCGTCACCGTCGATGTCGAACATTACCGAGCCGACGGGCAGGAACTCGGAATCGGGACCCACGTTGCGGTCGTAGAGGCCGGCCCGGCCGTCGCAGTTCATGTCGAGCACGATCGGGCTGGCGACCCGGCTTCCGTGATCGATGACCTCGCGCTTGCGGCGATCGCAGTCCTCGATGGCGGCGACCTTCTGCTTGGCGGGGTCGTTGCGCGCTGCCAGCCGCGCGCTCACATCCTGCGGCTGGCCGCCCCCGACGGCGTAGCCGTAGCGGACCGACTTGGCGTCGAGCCTGTATCCGTAGGAGAGGGCCGACGTGAAGCCGCCGCCGTACTGCTCGGAGTCGGGGTCGCCCTTCTGCGGCTCCCCACCTGAGCTGCCGCCGCCGGACTGGGTGGAGCACTCCTCCTTCAGCGTCTCCAGCGCGAAGCGGGCCCAGTCGACGCCGGCGCCTGCTGTCTTGCCGCTGGCCTTGAAGTCTTCGAGCCCCTGCTCGATGCGGGCGACCGCCGCCTTCATGTCGCCGCCGTCCCAGAGCGCCAGCGCCTCGCGCATCGTCTTGCGCATGTCGTAGATGCCGCCGCGGGCTGTCTGTACACCCGAAATGAACTGGTTGCGCGACTGCGTGCTCAGTCGAGGACTGCGGCGCAGATGGGCTGTGCCGCTCGTCTGGACTTCCGGGAAGTAGACCGAGTAGCTGGCGGCGGTCAGCTCCGCCCGTCGCATCAGGGCCGCGTCGCCCGAACGCTGCCCCTGCACCCACTCGTCGACCAGCCTGTCGAGCGCGCCCTTCTCGGTACCGGTCAGCTCGCGGTCCTGGCCCGGCGTCTGGGCGTTGTAACTGTCCCGGTAGAGCGAGTCGGCGGCCGACTGGGCCAACGCCGCCAGGTCGGTCGCAGCCGGCAGGCCGGGGTGTTCGGCGCGAGCCGCTTCGTAGGCCGCCTGCAGCTCTTTGGCGAGCTCGGGGTGCTGGCGCACGAAGCTGGCGAAGTCGTCGGCGCAATTCCGGGCGCCCGTCATGTCGCCTGCAGCCAGCCTCGAGTAGAACTGTCCGACGGGTTTGCCGACCAGATCGTAGCCGGGCACGTCAGTGGGTGTCTTCAGCTCGGGCGCGGCCAGCGCGCAGCTTGCCGCCAGAACCCAGATCCCCACGAGCGCCGCCACGTCTTGCATCTTCATCTCGATCCTCCTGCCACCACGGTCCGGCTGCCGGCCCCTCCGGCTTCACCGCTGCCCCATGAGACCGCTGCCGGCCGGAAGGTTAGCGGCGACCGCGTCCGGTCGCCGCCGGCGCGGCGCTATACTGGCTGCCGATGGAGCCCGCGCGCACGCCCGAGGGGCTCGAGAGCCAGCTACCGGCCCGCCGCATCCAGGCGATCGGCGAGGCTGTCGCCGCGGGCGATGCGCGGGCGCTGGGGCCGCTGTTGGCTCGGCTGCCGCAGGAGAGCGACCCACAGGTGCTGGCGTCGCTATTGCTTGCCATCGGCCGGCTCGGCTCGCAGAAAGAGCTGCCGGTCCTGGCCAGGTTCGTCCAGCATCCCGACCCGCGCGTGCGCGCCAACGTGATCGAGGCGCTCTACTGCCTCGACACGCCCGTCTCTCTGCCGCTGATCGTGCCGTTTCTCGAGGACGCCGACAACCGGGTCCGGGCCAACGCGGCGATCGCTCTGAAGCGGCTGGGGGTCGATACGGCGCTGGAAGTGGTGCGCAAGATGGTCGCCTCGCCGCACCTCTGGATGCGGGCCTCGGGGGTCTACGCGCTCGGGCTCTTCGACGCGGACGTCGCGCGTCCCATCCTGGAAGGCTGTCTGGGCGACTCGAGCCCGGTCGTCCGTCAGAAGGCCGAGCAGGCAGTGGCGCGGCTGACGCAGGCAGGCGGTGCAAGGCCCCCCGAAGGCCGGGAGCCCGAGTCGCAACCGGCCGCCGTGGCGGAACCGGCGCGCGCCTCCGAGGCGACGGGCCGGAGTAGAGCGGCTACGCCGGCCGGAGGCATGGCGCGAGTCGAGGCGGTCATTGCTGCGCGAGATCGCGAGGCGTTGGCCGAGCTGGCGGGCCACCTGGCCGCGGCCGAGGACCGCTTCGTGACGTCGCGCGTGCTGAGCGCCATCGGCATCCTGGGGGAGTCTGCGCTCAGCGACGTGCTCGTGGCGCACCTGGCACACCCGGATGCGCGCGTGGCGGCCAACGCCGTCTGGTCGCTGACGCGGCTGGGAGACCAGTCGGCGCGCGACCGCGTGCTGCCGCTCTTGAAGTCGATGAACCCGCGCCTGCGGGCCAATGCCATCCAGTACTTCGCGCGCGACCCCGCAGTCGACGTGCGCGAGCCGCTGCGCGAGCTGCTCGCCAGTCGCGACCCGCAAGCGCGGATGCCCGCGCTCTTCTGTCTGGCGGAGCTCGACCGACCGGAGCTACTGGAGCTGCTGGACGGTCTCTTCGCTCCCGGAGACGACCCGGAGGAGCGACGCACTCTGATTGCCCGGCTCGAAACGCTCGAGGAGCGCGGCTTCCCGCAGGTCCGCCAGCTCCGCGCGAGGCTGCGGGGCGGCTCCTCCAGCAAGGTCGTGCAGCTGCTCAGATCCGGCGCCGCCCGGGTCCAGGCACCGCCGATGGAGCTGCCTGCCGAGGATGTCGCCGAGCCGCCTCCCGGATTTACGACCCAGATCAGCGTTTCGGTCCCGTTGCCAAGGTGGAGGGCCTACTTCCTCTTTACCCGGATGCTGGCTGTGGCGACCGACCTGGCGCTTGCCTTCGTGCCGGCCGCCGCCCTCTTCGCGCTGCTGGCGCGCGCCTCCGGCGGGACGCCCGGGGCCGTGCTCGCGCTCTTCGCGCTCGTGGCGGGCGCCTGTTTTCTGCTTGCGGACCCGCTCCTGAAGCCGGGCCCGGGGAAGCGGCTGCTGGGGCTGGGGCTCGAGTCGCGCGCAGCGCCAGGGGAGCCGGTCGTAGCTGTCTGGCGGCAGCTGCCGATTCTGCTTCTCCCGTGGGGCATCGTGGAGCTCCTGGCCGCCTTCCGCCACCCGCGCGGGCAACGGCCCTCCGATCGGCGCGTCGCACTCGAAGTCGTGCCGAAGGGGCGCCCAAAGCTGGCCCTGTTCCTTGCGGTCTGGACGGCGTTGGCGGCGCTGGCCGCCCTGGCGTGGTGGCTGCGAGGCGCGTCTGGGCCGGGGCCCGCGGCCGACCTGGCGGCGTTTCTTCCCACCGCCGGCCCTGTCTCGCCCGCTGCGGGTCCCGCGGCGCCGGACCTCGTCCTGGGGGGCGCCTACATGCATGAATCGATGGGTCTGGCGCTGCCGCTCTTCGCGGGCTGGAGTGTCGCGGCGCAGGGCTCTGGCTGGGCCCAGCTGCGCGCGGGAGCCTCGGGGCCCTTCGTCCTGGTGGCGGTCCCTGGCGAGGATTCCGATGCCGGCGACTGGTCGCACGAGCTGGGCGCGCTCTTGAAGCGGGCGCTGGCGCGGGAGCGGCGCAAGCTCATCATGTGGCGGCCCGCCGCGGCGAGCGCGAAGGTGGGCGAGCGAACGGGCACCCTGGGGCAGGGCGAGCTCCTGGGTGGCGGGGACGTCTGCGCCTTCGCCGCCGACGGGCTGGGAGTGCTCGCTGTCGTGCCGGCCGATTCCGCTGGCCGGACGGCTCGCGCGCTCGTGGAGCAGGTTGCGCGCACGGTGCGGGAACAGCCCAGGGGCGACGGTGGCCGACTGTATCGCAGCCCGTTCCTGAAGGTGGCGTTCCCGCTGCCGCATCGCTGGCGAGTGGAGCTCGAGCTTCCGGAGGGTCTGGAGCTCAGGCCCGGCGCGCGCGAGCCGGCGGGGTCCTGGGTCCGGCTCGCCGCGCCCGGCGGCGGCAGCGCCAAGGAGCGGCTAGAGCGGGTGCACGCGCCCGGATGGGCCGCGAAAGGCCTCACTCTGGTATCGCAGATCACCTTCCGGCCCGCGGGCGCGCTCGACGGCCTCAGCTGTGAACTGCGAGATGGTCAGGGCGCCCGGGCCCGGCTGAGGCTGGCGAGACTGGCGACGCCGGCGCTCTGGGTCGAGGAGTGGTTGGAACAGGGGGAGCTCGGGCGGGCGTCGCCGCTCGAGGGCATCCTGTCGGCGCTTGCCGGCGGCTGATACGCTAACCTTTCGCCGGAGATCGGCATCATGCGAAGTGTGACCCGCGCGCGACTGCAAGACCGTACTGCCTTCACGATGGTCGAGATTGTCCTCGCGGCGTTCATCGCCGGTACCGCCATGGTCTTCGTGCTCTCGCTGGGCCAGGCCAACGTCCAGATGTCCCAGCTCAACCAGGAGGGGCTGCTGGCGCGGCAGGTTGCGATGGATGTGCTCGACTACTTCTCGCGGAACCTCCCCGAGGCGCGCTGGCAGGCGCAGTCGAACCCGCGGATCGAGGGGCTCTACGCGACGCATGCGGCGTTCCGCGACGCGCTCGAGGCGAGCGCCGAGACGAAGTCGCTCTTCCAGCAGATGGAGCCCGAGATCGTCTTCGAGGTCGACGCGCGCCCAGCGCTCGGCGACACGGCCGACAAGGCCTTTCCCGGTCTGCACCGATTGAGCTGCTCCATCGCCTGGAAGGAAGGCAGCGGGCGTCGCGTGAAGCGCGCGGTCTCGTTCTCGAGGCTGGTCGCCGAGACGCCATGACACGGAGGATGCAAACGATGAACGCAATCCGAATGGTCGCGACCGCGGCGGCGATGCTGGGTCTGGCGGGCGGTGCCCTCCTGGCCGATCAGCGCAGCTTCCAGGACGAGGCGGGCAAGTCCCGGACCTTCGCCGGCTTCGTCCAGTACTGCAACCCCGTCTTTCTGCAGGGATTCGTCGGCGAGGTCGGCAAGCCCAAGCCGCTGGCGCTGCGCGTCTGGGTGGGGCACGTGAAGCCGCGCGGCGAGCCCGAGTGGCGCATCATCGGAGGCGCTCCGATCGAGGCCAACCAGCCCAACGGCGAAGGCGAGGCGGTCCTCGGCTTCCGCTCGGGCTTCAGCTTCAACTTCAACCAGGTGCCGCCCGCGGACAGGCCGAAGGCGGGCGATCTCATCTGGGTGTTCGTCGCGCGCACGGCCGACGGCGTGCAGCCCAAGTACTGGCGGATGTTCGAGCGCACCGTCGGCGCCGGCGGCAACGCCAACGCCAACCCGGACAAGGGGGAGTCGCAAGGCGTCGCCTTCTTCCAGGGCCGCATCACACAGCTCCGACCCGATTCCATCCGCGGCTACGCCCTGGACGACCTGGCGCTGTCGGGCGTCACGGGGCCGAAAGTCTTCAACCCCGTGAAGGTGCTTGTGACCGTCGGCAAACGCAAGGCCGATTCCGGCGGCGCCTTCCAGCTCGTCGAGGAGGTCGCCACCGACGCCTCCGAGGAGACCGAGATCCCGCTCTACCTGACCGATCCGCCCGCCGCCGGCGCCGCCGGCACGAGCTGGAAGTTCGGCTTCACGGCCAACCTGAAGAACCGGCTAGAGCCCGGCTTCGAGTACCAGATCACGCTCTTCGAGGTGTCGCTGGCGCAGCTGGTGCTGGACCGGCGAATCCAGCGGATCACGCAGCCCGAGACGCTCCCGGCCATCGCCAGCTTCACGGTCGGCAAGGGGGCCGACGGCAAGGGCGGCAGCGAGCTGGAGTTCGACAAGAACACGCCGTCCAAGCGCCAGGACAAGGTGCAGGAGCGAATGACCACGCGCGCGCTCCTGGCGAAGGACGAGCTCTTCAAGAAGACTCCGGAGGGTGACGGCGAGGGCAAGACCGGGTTCTGGAAGCCCGCTCCCGAGCTGCTCTACCGCTACGAGGGCACCAGCGCCGTGCTGGCGCGCACGACGCTGCCGCCGCCGGCCGGCGAGCAGGCGCAGGCCGAGAGAGTCGTCTTCCGCGGCGAGGGCGCTGGCGCCGACGGAGCCACGGGCGGCTACAGCCCCGACAAGACGAGGAACCTCTGGCTGCAGCTCATCCAGACCGAGCCCGATCCGCAGACCCGCGGCGAGAAGAAGCAGTACCTCTACGACTGGTACTACAGCGAGCCCTGGTACGAAACCTACCTCTATGCACTCTACAGGAACGTCAAGGCGAAGAAGCTCGAGGAGACGTGGGCCGGTCTCTCTCTGCCCCCGTCCACCATTCCCACCAGCACCGACCCGGGGACCGTGATCGACCCGGACGCCCCGCCTCCGTCCGTGGACGCCGCCGCTCCGACCACGGCGGTGACCAATGCGTGGATCACCATCTACCTCGACGCGCAGGGAACGGCCCCCGTCCCCTGGAAGGAGCTGGACGAGGCGCGCCGCGAAGAGGTCGTCGCCCAGCGCCAGGCGAAGCTCGACAGCGAGTTCAACATCTACAAGGACGTCGAGCTGGGCGTGGGCGCTTTCAGCCGCCAGGCCATCTCGAAGAAGAACTCGGAGGCGACCACCACTGCGTCGGCTGAGGCGCTCCTGTCCAACCCGCTGATGGACCCGACCACCAACCCGAGCGTGGAGGACTCGAAGATCGCGACGGTGACCTTCAAGCTCGAGGGTGACCACAGGAGCGCGGCCTATGACGATGCCTCGGGGACCAGCCACCCTCTCTTCGTGAGCGTGCGCTACGTGTACGACAAGGCCGTGGAGGCTCTCTCGAAGTAGCGAGGAGGAGGTGGACTGAGCACGGTGGGCGGCAGCAGACGGGCTCGCGGGCGGGACGGTTTCGGCTTCTGGGTCATCGTGGTGGTGTTGATCCTGATGATCCTGGCGGGGGTCGGGATCGCGTCCTACTCGCAGAACCAGCAGCTCAACCGCAGCATCGTAGAGGCCTACCTGGGGCGCGTGGCGATCGACATCGCGGGGTCGGCGATCGAAGAGGCGCACTGGCGGATGACGCGCCACGTCATGACGCCGCTGGTCGACTCGTCGGTCACCAACGACTGGGATGCGTTGCTCGTGGAGGTGCCGGGGCCGGGCAATCCCTCGGAGGTCATCTCTCCTCGGATGACCCGTCGAGTCTTCGAGGCCACGCCTGCGCGGCCGCTCGACTTCACGGTGGAGGACATCGAGGACGTGGGGCTGACGCTGGTGCACCGGGAGTTCGACTTCGCCCACGGCTTCTGGTCGGGCGCGCTCGAGTACGAGACGGCCGTACGGCTGAGGATGGGCCGGTTCCCCGCCGGCGTGGCCGTGACGCGGCGGCTGCGAGTCCGCAAGCGCTACTACGCCACGCAGATCTCGGCCACGCAGTCGCCCGTTCTCAGGTTCATGCCGGAGGACCTGTCGAGGGAAGTGGGGAGGCTTTGAGTAGTGAGTAGTGAGTAGTGAGTAGTGAGTAGTGAG
>JACPRK010000095.1 GCA_016190005.1 Candidatus Wallbacteria bacterium
CGCTCGCTCTGCTCGGAAAGTGCGGTACCGACCATGTAGCAGTGGCCGGCCGCCAGGAGCGCCACCCCATTCGTCAACCGAGCGCGTGCCCGGTCGAGGACCGAGGCGTAGAGCGCTCGCACGCCGTCTACGAGTGGGTCGGCGTCGGTGGCGGCTTCCGCCAGGCGCGGCAGGTCGACCGGCCGCAGGAACGGGACGGCCGCCAGCCATGCGGCCACGGTGCCTGCCGCGTCGTGGAGCGGGACCACCAGGCGGTCACCATCGAGCTCGCCGTCAGAGGTGCGGGGCAGCCCGCCGACGACCCGGACCCCGAGCGCGTCGAAGACAGGCCTGGGCGCGTCGAGGCGTGATGCCGAATCGTGGTTGCCGCCGATGAAGACCAGGTTCAGCCCGGGCATGCGGCCGCGCGCCCGCGCGACGAATCTGTACCACTGGGCCTGCGCTGCGGCGGTCGGGTTGGCGGAGTCGAAGAGATCGCCCGCGACCACGAGCGCGTCGACCCGCTCGGAGTCCAGAGTGGCGAGGAGCCAGTCAAGGAAGAGCTCATGCTCGACGTCTCTGGGGAGGTTGTGGAGCGTGTGGCCCAGGTGCCAGTCGGACGTATGTAGGAGTCTCAGCATTGCGCGGTTGCCGAGATGATAACGCCTGCAGGCCCGCATGCTATCCTTGCGCTTGCTGGCGGCCCCTTCCCGTTCAGCCGAAGGAGGCCCCAGCAGACCCCGATCCTGTTTGGCCCGTAGCCCGCAGCCTATGAACACAACATCTGCCTTCGGCGTCATCGGTCTTGGAGTGATGGGACGCAACCTGGCCCTGAACATCGAGGAGCACGGGTTCAGCGTCGCGGCCTGGAATCTGGAGACGAGCTGGACAGAGAAGTTTGTAATCGACAACCCTGGAAAGGCGCTGCGTGGCACTTCCACACTCACCGAGTTCGTGGCCGCGCTGGAGCGGCCGCGCCGCATCCTGGTGATGATCACGGCCGGCGCGCCGGTCGACGCGACGCTGCGCAACTTGATCCCGCTGCTCGATCCGGGGGACTTCGTGATGGACGGCGGGAACTCGTGGTACCTGGACACTCAGCGGCGCGAGAAGGAGTTGCGCGCGGCGAATCTAGGGTTCGTCGGATGCGGTGTGTCCGGTGGCGAGGAAGGCGCCCGGCACGGCCCGTCGTTGATGCCCGGTTGCACTGCGGAGGCTTGGGATCGGATGCGGCCGGTGCTCGAAGCGATCGCTGCGCGCACCGACACCGGCCCGTGCGTGGCCCGGATGGGTTCCGACGGCGCCGGGCACTTCGTCAAGATGGTCCACAACGGAATCGAGTACGCGGACATGCAGCTGCTGGCCGAGGCCTACGATTTGCTATCGCGAGGCGCGGGGCTCTCGGCCGCTCGGCTTGCCGAGCTCTTCGCATCCTGGAATGATGGCCCGCTGGCGAGCTTCCTGGTCGAGTTGACTGCGAAGGTCTTCCGAGTCCAGGACCCCGAGACGAAGCGGCCGCTGGTGGAGCTGGTCCAGGACCGGGCCGGCCAGAAGGGGACCGGGAAGTGGACTGTACAGGCGGCCCTCGACATGGGAATCTCGGTGCCGAGCATCTCCGCGGCGGTCGACGCGCGTCTGCTCTCCAGCCTCAAGGACGAGCGTGCGGCTGCGGCCGTCATGCTGGCTGGACCTGGGTGGCCTGCCGCGCAGGACTCCGCCCGGCTGGTAGAGTCGGTCCGCGACGCGCTGTTGGCGTCGAAGATCTGCTGTTATGCCCAGGGAATGGCGCTCATCGCGGCGGGCAGCGCGCGCTACGGCTGGGAGACTCCGCTCGGCGAGATAGCCCGCATATGGCGGGGGGGATGCATCATCCGCGCCCGGCTGCTGGATGTGCTGATGCGCGCCTACGAGCGCAATCCACGGATCGCCAACCTGCTCGTCGACGAGGAGATCTCCGCCACGCTCGCGCAGGCCTCGGCCGGCTGGCGAAGGGCGCTTGCTGCGGCCACCGACCTTGGCATCCCGGCGCCCGCGATGGCGGCCAGCCTGGCCTATTTCGACAGCTACCGAACGGAGCGGCTCCCGCAGAACCTGACGCAGGCCCAGCGCGACGCCTTCGGAGCCCACACCTACGAGAGGGTCGACAAGCCGGGCGCCGGCTTCGTCCATACCGACTGGCTCGCCTAGCCTGATGGCGCGAGTCGAGCGCGAAGAGGTGCTCTTGCGTGGCAGCCGCTGCACGCTCGTGCGCGCGCACGTCACATGCCGCGACGGCCAGTTGCGGCCGCACGACTTCCTCAGTGTCGCCGACGCTGTCGGTGTCGTCGCCTGGCTGGACGACGGGCGGCTTGTCCTGGTTCGGCAGCTCAGGCCGGCCATAGGCCGAGCGCTGATCGAGCTGCCCGCCGGTCACCTGGAACCGGGCGAGTCGGCTTTGGAGACGGCCCGGCGCGAGCTCGTGGAGGAAACCGGCTTCACGGCTTCTGCGTGGCGGCCTCTGACCGTGTTCTATCCCTCCTGCGGCAAACTCTCCGAGCGCATGCACCTCTACGAGGCCCGGGGGTTGATCGCCGGCACGGCCCGGCCCGAGCCGAACGAGGATATCGAGGTCGTCACGGCGAGCTTGCCCGAGGCCCTCCGGCTTGCGCGCGCCGGCGAGATTGCAGACTCGAAAACTCTATTGGCTCTGATGATAGCCTCGGGCGCTCCCTTGGAGGCCGTCGCCGGGGACGCTGCGAGCTGAGCGGGCCGAGCAGCGGCCACGGTCGGGCTCATGGCTAGCGTGTCACTTCGCCCGCAGCTCGTCCACCAGGGCGCTGGCCAGGGCGTCGTAATCCTCGGGCACGTTGTAGAGCTGGCAGGAGATCCGCAGCAGGCGACTGGGGATGGTCGGCCAGGGCACGACGGGAACCTCGATGCCGTGCCGGAAAAGGAGCGCGTTCTGCAGGGGATCGGTGTAGAGCGGAGAGGTCGGGAGCTCGCCTGAGCCGTCCGGGATCGGTACGCTGGCAAGAGAGCCAATCATGGAACCGGGGGACGGGATGGGAATTCCTAGCGCCTCGCAGAGCTTCCGGCGACCTGCCAGCGCTCCCTGGCGGTTCCGTTCCATCAGGGCGGGCCAGCCGCCCGGAAACATGGCGCCGAGCGCATCGATTGCCACCGGCACGCAGAGATAGGCCGTCGGGTCGAAGGTGCCGGTCCAGTCGAACTCCAGCCGGAACCGGGTGCGTCCTGCGAGCGGCCACGTCGCGCCGTGGCTGATTGCCAGGGGCCGGATGCGGTCGCAGCGGTCAGGCCGGACGCGAAGGATCGCGGCGCCCTTCGGGGCACAGAGCCACTTGTGGCAGTTGGCGGTGTAGTAGGCCGCGCCAATCGAGGCGATGTCGAGCGGTACCATTCCGGGCGCGTGTGCACCGTCCACGAGCGTGTCGACACCGCGCCGCTCCAGCTCGGCCACGAGTCGCTCGATGGGCCACACCAGTCCGGTCTGGCTCGTCACGTGGTCCAACAACGCCAGCCGGGTCCTGGGGGTGACGCGGGCCAGGACGGCCTCGACGACCTCATCGGGCGAGCCGAGCGGAAACGGCACGTGCGCGACCGCCACCGCCGCCCCCGAGCGCTCGGCCACGAAGCCCAGAGCGTTGGCGCAGGCCTTGTACTCGTGGCTCGTCGTCAGGAGCTCGTCTCCCGGCTCGAAGGAAAGCGAGCGCAGCACAGCGTTCACTCCGGTAGTCGCGTTCGGCACGAAGGCCAGCTCCTCGGCCGGAGCGCCGACGAAAGCCGCGACGCGCCGCCTGGCGTCGTCCATCAACTCCTCCAGCTCGCGCACGAAGAACCGGACGGGCTCGGTCTCCATCCGGTCCGCCAGCTCCCGCTGGCGATCGAGGACAGCGACAGGCGTGGCGCCGAAGGAGCCGTGGTTGAGGAAGCGGATCGCGGGGTCGAGCCGCCAGTGGCGCTTGAAGTCGGAATCGATCTGCATGCCTTCAGGTTGACGCCTTGCGGGTGTGAAATGCGAGCCTCGCACGCCGTGGGTCGGGTTGCGCTATCCTGGCGCTTCGTCATGACCGACGACTTCGAGGCACCGCTCAGGGACGATGTTCGGTTGCTCGGCAGCCTGCTGGGCGAGACGCTTCGCGCTCACGGGGGCGAGCATCTCTACGGCAATGTCGAGCGGGTCCGAGCTCTGGCGAAGGGCGCGCGGGCAGGAAGTCCCGCGGATGCGCAGGCGCTCCTGGCGCTCCTGGCCGGTCTGCCGGTCGAAGAGGCCGTGCCGGTTGCGCGGGCGTTCGCCCATTTCCTTGCCCTGGCCAACATCGCGGAGCAGCACCACCGCGTGCGGTCCGAGCGGCAGGCAGTGGACCCCGAGGCTCCGCGCGGAAGCGTGGAAGAAACGATGACGCGGCTGATCCGCCAGGGCGTGGCGCCCGAGCGGCTGCGCGAGGCGATCTGCACGCAGCAGGTCGAGATGGTCTTTACGGCCCACCCAACGGAGGTCGCCCGCCGCACCGTCCTGCAGAAGCACTTCCGGATCGCCCAGGCGCTGGCACGGCGAGACCGGGGGGAGCTGACGGCCCAGGAGACAGCAGAGGCGGAAGCTTGCCTGAGGCGCGAGATCGAGGCGATCTGGTTGACCGATGAGATCCGCCGCTTGGCGCCGACGCCCGTGGACGAGGCGCGCAGCGGGCTCGTGGTCTTCGAGCAGACCCTCTGGGACGCCGTGCCTGCGTACGCCCGCCAGCTGGACCGGGCGCTAGCGCGTCACACGGGGGAGGGGCTGCCGTTAGATGCCGCCCCGATGCGGTTCGGCAGCTGGATGGGAGGCGACCGGGACGGGAACCCCAACGTGACGCCGGCCGTGACTCGGGAAGTCTGCCTGTTGAACCGCTGGATGGCCGCCGATCTCTATCTGCGCGAACTGGAGCCGCTACGATGGGAGCTGTCGATGACGCGCTGTGACGCGCGAGTACGCGACAGGGTGGGTGGTGCCTGGGAGCCCTACCGGGAGCTCTTGCGCCCGCTGACGGAGAAGCTGGCCGCCACGAAGCGGCGGATCGAGGACCTGCTCGCGGGCGGCCAGTCCGATGGCGCTCTGCCGCTCGAGCGGGCCGAGGAGCTCTGGGAGCCGCTCGAGCTCTGCTATCGATCGCTCTGTGCGGTGGGGGCCGGGCACGTTGCCGGCGGGCGCCTGCTCGATCTGTTGCGGCGGCTGGCCTGCTTCGGCGTGACGCTGGTGCGGGTCGATCTGCGGCAGGAGGCCGACCGCCACGCCCGGACCCTGGACGCCGTCACGCGCTACCTGGGGCTAGGCTCCTACTGCGAGTGGACGGAACCGCGTCGCCAGGAGTTCCTGGTCGCCGAGCTGGGCAGCCGCCGCCCGCTCTTGCCGCCCGACTTCGAATGCGAGCCGCAGGTCAGGGACGTGCTCGACACCTTCGCGATGGCCGCGGCCCAGCAGGAGGGGTCGCTCGGCGCCTATGTCATCTCGATGGCGCGTGCGCCGTCGGACGTGCTGGCCGTGGAGCTGTTGCAGAAGGAGCTGCGCGTGCGCCACCGGCTGCGCGTGGTGCCGCTCTTTGAAACGCTCGAGGCGCTGCGGGGCGCGGGCGAGACGATCGACCGGCTCCTCGACATCGACTGGTACCGCCAGCACGTCGGGTGCCGGCAGGAGGTCATGATCGGGTATTCGGACTCGGCGAAGGAAGTGGGTCGTCTTGCAGCGACGTGGGCGCTCTACCGGGCCCAGGAAGACGTCGTGGCCGCCTGCCGCCGTCACGGTCTGCGCGCCACGCTCTTCCACGGCCGCGGCGGCACCGTGGACCGAGGCGGAGGGCCCGCGCACGCGGCGATCTTGTCGCAGCCGCCTGGCTCGGTCGACGGCGCGCTGCGTGTGACCGAGCAGGGCGAAGTCATCCAGGCCCGCTACGGATTGCCGGAGATCGCCGTCCAGACGATGGAGCTCTACACGGCCGCGGTCGCCGAGGCGTCTCTCGTGCCGCCGGTGGCGGCGCTGCCCAGTTGGCGTGACCTGATGGATTCGCTCTCCGAGACAGCCTCGAAGGCTTTCCGGTCGGTGGTCTGGGAGGGGCGGGACTTCGAGGCCTACTTCGAGGCCGCCACGCCGATCCGCGAGATCCCGGGCCTGCGCATCGGCAGCCGGCCCGCGAAGCGCCGTCCGTCCTCGGGTCTGATGTCGACTCTGCGTGCGATTCCGTTCGTGTTCGCCTGGACGCAGGTGCGATTGATGCTGCCCGCCTGGCTCGGGCTGGGAGAGGCTTTCGAGGCTGCGCGGGAGCAGGGGCAGGGTCCGGTCCTGGCCGAGATGGTGCGCGGGTGGCCGTTCTTCTCGGCGACGCTCGACCTGGTCGAGATGGTTCTGGCAAAAGCGGATACCGGCATCGCGGCGCGGTACGAAGAGGCGCTGGTACCTGCCGGCCTGCAGCCATTCGGCGCCGAGCTGCGAGAACGGTTCGACCGCACGCGCTGGGCGGTGCTGGCGCTTGCGGGCCACGAGCGGCTCCTCGAGGCCAACGCGGGCCTCTGCCGCTCCATCGAGGTCCGTAATCCCTACGTCGACCCGCTGAATCTTCTCCAGGCGGAGTTTCTGCGCCGGGTGCGACAGGCTCCCGATGCCCGGCTGGAAGAGGCGCTGCTCCTGACGATCAACGGAGTCGCAGCCGGCATGCGCAATACGGGCTGAGCGTGCGGATTGTCCGCGGCGCGTTCGCGACCATTCCCCGGGAGCCGCTCTTCGGTTAGCATGGCCCCGACGAGTCGCGCTCCCTCGATCCGGAGCCCTATCCGACGGAGGACATGGTGGTCACGAAGAAAATCGGTCTACTCCCCAGCTTCGAAGTTGGCATGCCGCGCACGCTCAAGAGCTTTTTCGAGTTCTTGAATCTCTCGATCAAGCACAAGGGGGAGACCTTCCGGTTCGAGGTGGACCGGGTCAAGGTCGAGCCCGTGAACATCCGGCACGACATCAAGAAGGACTGGGACCTCTTCATCGACCGGACCACGCACTGGCACAAGTTCATGCGCGCCTACGTGCAGCACGCGCTCTACGACGGAGTCTACGTGCTGAACCACCCGTCAACCTTCGCCGCCATCAACAAGCATGCCTCGTTCGTCTTCCTGGAGAGGCTGGGCTCCAAGGTCCCCGAGACCATCATGATTCCCCAGCACACGTACATCGAGGACGAGGAGTACGTCGCCAACCAGCTCCGGATCTCGCCCCGCATGACCCAGAAGAAGTTCGACGATCAGATGAAGAGCTGGCGCCACTACCGGGACAAGTCGCTGCCAGAGATGTTCGCCAACCACAACGCCTACTTCGACTTCGAGGCGATTCCGGAGAAGCTCGGCGGCTTCCCCCTCTACCTGAAGCCCGGGCAGGACGGCGGCGGTGGCTCGGGTGTCTCCCGCCTCGAGAACATGGAGCAGTTCCACGAGAAGTACGCCGACTCCGAGGACCGCATCATGCACGCCCAGAAGGCGATCGACTTCGACGAGTTCGTTCGCTGCATGGGTATCGGGCCGCAGGTCTGGCCGATGAAGTTCCTGCCCGAGGAGCCCATCCACCGCCACTACTCCGAGGAACCGGTCAAGCTCTCCAACTCGGAACGCCGGCGGGTCATCGGTGAGGTGAAAATCATCAACGCCGTGTTCCGCTGGGAGTACAACTCCTACGAGGCGCTTGTGAAGGACGGCGTCGTCCACCCGATCGACTATGCCAATGCGTGCCCGGATTCGGCCATCTCTTCCCTGCACGTCCACTTCCCATGGGTCATCAAGGCGCTGGTCAAGTGGACCGTCTTCTGCTTGGTGACCAACCGGCGCATGCGCTTCGATTTGAATCAGGCGGAGTTCCTGCGGATGGAGCTCTCCGAGAAGCCCGACGAGGCGTTCGAGCGGGCGCTGAAGCTGGCGCGCGAGTACTTCGAGGAGGACCGCTTCGAGGAGTTCGTCGCCAAGCACCTTCCCCACCTGGACGACGCCTTCGCCGAGTTTCACGCCAAGGGCCTGCTCGACCCCATCATCGAGCGCGAGTTCCAGAACAGCCGCTTCCCCGACTGGGAACACGAGAAGCTCATCTCCGAGTACAAGGAGAAGCTTGCCCGCTCCGTCGCGAACCGGATGTCCTGAGAAATAGGGGCAACTCGACCTGACCCAATTTCTCTCGTCCACGAGAGAAATTGGGTCAGGTCGAGTTGCCCCTATTTCCGGTCCTTACCGGCGCTCATAGGTGCCGATCAGCTTTCCGGTGGCGACGATGCGATCGCGGATAGCGGCAAGCAGCTCGTCCTTTGACAGGCCGGGGGCCATCGGGTGCTTGCCTTCGAGCGCGTAGACGGTGAAATGGTAGTGGTGGACACCGTGGCCCTTGGGGGGCATCGGTCCGCCCCAGCCCTTCTCACCGAAATCGTTGCGCCCCTCGAGTGCGCCCTCCAGGCCGCCTTCGGGGATGAGCACGGTGCCGGCAGGTATGTTGTAGACGACCCAGTGGACCCACGGAGTCGGCCGCGGGGCGTCCGGGTCGTCGCAAATGAGCGCGAACTCGCCGGTCTTCGGCGGGGCGCCCTCCCAGGCGATCTCGGGGGACACGTTCTGGCCTTCGCCCTTGTACGCATGCTTGGCCGGTATGGCAGCGCCATCCTTGAACGTAGAGCTCTTTACCTGAATCACGGCCATCGCCTCCTTGGGACCACTGGCCGCCCACGCCACGTGGGCCGCCAGGGCGCAGACCAGCAACGAACGCAGCATCATCTCATCCTTCCGAGCCGACCCAACCTCGGAGCGGTCGATGGTCCACAATACAATGCCCCCTTCTCTCCCCGCTGCGCCCCCAGTCACAGGAGGAGGACAGCGGAGACAGGTGAATAGGAGGCAGGGGATAGGGGCGAAAGAAACAGGGGCCACTCGACTTGCCCCAATAGCCAATTGGGGCAAGTCGAGTGGCCCCTATCTCCTCGCCCCTATCTCCTTGGTCTCTCTTTCCCTACTTCCCCATTTCAGCTGGAAACCCATCCTCCCGGCCCCATTCTCCGAGTGGGCCGGACTTTCCGGCATAATGGAGGGTGGCGCGGGTTCCGATGCAATGGGCTTTCCGGGGCGAGACATAATCCGCAAGGCGGTGAACGCCTATCAGTCGGCGGCGGCCGTGGAGAGACTGCGGCGGGCGTTGGAGAGCGTGGCGAGGGCTCGAGGGGGAGAGGCCGTGCGCGACAACTACACCGACGCACTGCCGCGGGTTCGAATGGTCGACGCCGATCGAGTGAGGTGGCTGTCGCTGAACCGGGGGGCCCGGGGGACGATCCGCGTTGGACTCGTGTCGCGTTCCCGGCTCGAGGAGTCGGAGATGCACGACTTCCCGTCGCTGGAAATGCACCCGGCCTGGTGTGGTCGGGACTGGGCGGTCCCCTGGATGCGGCCAGTGGAAGCCGGCGATGCCGTGCTGGATGCGCGCTTCGCCGTCTACAGCGGCGAGGGACGGCCCGTGGCGCATGTCTTCAATCCTCAAGTTTCCGCGGCGATCCTGGAACTCCACTACGGTTTCGATGTGCCGGGCGTCGACGTCACGCTCGGGGGACGCGCCATCGTTTTGCGCAAAAGTGTTCGTGGAGAACGGCTTACGGCCCGCTTGCTCGAAGAAGTGCTGGCCCGGATGGACGTGCTCTGCGCCAGCATCACGGAGATTTTCCGCGTCGACTCGGACGGGATCGTGCACATCGACGCCCGCGGTGTAGTGCCTGCCGATTCGCGGTGCCGCGTTTGCGGAGAGCCGCTGGAACGGGCCACGGTCACATGCGCGGCCTGCGAGACGCCGCATCACGCCGATTGCTGGCAGTACCTGGGGCGCTGCGCCATCTTCGGCTGTGGCTCCCATCGCTTCACGCGCCGGCCAGCCGAGGAGGAGGGCGAGGCTTGGGGGGCCCGCCGGCCTGGGCGATTGCGCCTGCGCTGAGCCGCCTGCGCCGCCTGCGATCCGGAATGAAGAGCGCCACGGGCCTCTTGCGAGAACCCGTGGCGCGAAGCTACGAGCGGCGGGGCGCCCAGGCGCCCGATTACGTCACTCGATGATGGCTATCGTTCCGGTGTAGGGCTTGCGATTCTGGCCGGTGACCACGATATTGGCCGTGCCGGTCGTCTCGGAGGGCTTCACCGTGACGACGCACAGCCCGGCAGAATCGGCGCACGCGGCGCCCAGCAGCTGACCATCCTTGGTGACGCCGACGCACGCCTTAGGCGCGGTCTGGACTTCGAGCGTCGTGACGTCCTTCTTCAGCTCTGCCGGGTGCTGAGTGTTCGTATCGCTGGGGATGCCCCAGTAGACCATCAGGGACGGGTCACCGAAGAGGTGGTAGACCTCCCAGTAGTAGAGCTTCCGGGAAGTGTTCGAGGACTCGATCGCCATGTTGCCCGCGACGTTGAGGGCCGCGTTGGAGCAGGCGGTGCCGCCCATCACGCCGTCATAGGCGCCGGCCGTCGTGTCCTCGGGCTTGGGAGGCGTGCCCTGCGGATTGGGGTGGAGGACAGGGTAGTGCCCGTTGCCCCACCAGAGGTCCTCGTCCCAGTAGGTGGAGTTGGAGCCGCCGATGTAACCGATGGCGCCCTTGTCCTTGGCTCGCAACCAGGCCTCACCGAAGCAGGTGCTGACCTGGAAGCTGCTGGTCAGACAGCAATTGCCGACGACCAGCGGGTACTTGCCCTTGTTGTTGAGCGCGCTGATCTGCGGAATAGTGAAGGCCGGGTCCGCCCAGCTGGTCTCGCTTCCGTGGGCCGTGTAGTTGACGAAGTTGGCGCCGCTGCTGACCATGCTGCGGATCTCGCTCTCATACTGGTCGCTAGAGCTGACCAGGAAACCCTTGCTGGCGCCCATCCCGTGCTCGGCGTTGAAGTAGTACTTCGCACCGTAGTTGATCTGCGGCCAGCCCCACTCCACCGTGTGGCTATAGTCCCAGCCTGCCACCAGAACGGCCGACTGCAGGAAGGACGGGTCGGCGAAGGCGTACTTCTCGTACTCGAGGGTCTTCTCGATCTGGGGGACCAGCTCATCACTAGACGTGGCAGAGAAGCGGCCTGTGAGGATGTCGGGAAGAATATCGCCCGAGGTGACCGCCACAAAGTAGAGGTCGGTGATGTGACCGCCCGACTTGCCCTTGAAGGCCGGAATCTGCTCGTTGTCGCCGACGAAGAGCACGAAGTCGGGAGCGGCCTGCTCGGCCGTGGCGTTGTTGTAGAGGCCGTGGACGTAGGACTTGATCGCTTCCGAGGTGGTCCCGACCGTGTCGGTGTAAGCCGTGATGACCTGGAAGCCCTTTGCGGTCTTCCACGCGATGAACGGCTCCAGATCCTTCTCGAACTTGCGGTCCGAGACGATGAGGTAAACCGAGGGGCGGCATCCGTTCTTGCCCTCGAGGGCGGACAGGGAAGCCGGGGTCAGGACGTTCTTGGAGACGAAGGAGAAGTTTGGCGAACCGTAGGTCGCCTTCAGCTTGGCCGTGGCGGCCATGTCGGCGCCTGGAAGCTCCACGCGAACACGGATGTCGTTTCGAATCTCGAGGCTGCCCGCAGCCGCATCGTAGGCGACGGGGGCAATCTTCAGCAGGACGAGCCGGCGATCCCGCAGGATACCCAGGTCCTCGAAGCTGACCGGCTCCTCGGCGGCGAAACCCTTGGCGAGGTAGGCTCGCTTCTCGTAAGCGAATGGGACGGCCTGGCCGCTCTTGGGCTGCGGGGGCTGGCGGGGCATCAGGGGAGCCGTGATGTTGAGCTCCTTGAGCGAGAGGGTCTTGCGCGTGGCGCTGTCGACGGAGACCTCTATCTTGGCGCCGAGCGGCACCTCGATGATGCGGTTCATGACCGGCAGCGCGGGCGCGCCAATGATGCCGGAGTGCTGGAACCCGGGAATCGAGAGCAGAGTGAAGACGCCGCGCTCGGTCTTGACGTCGGTTGCAATCAGGTTCGAGACATGAGCCTCGAAGCGCAGCGCCGCGCCCGCCTTGTTCTTCAGATCATCGCGCGTGAGCTCGATACCGTTGGGCTTGCCGCCCTTGGCGTCGATTGAAATCTCACGGCCCCACGCCTGCGGCGCGAGCAGTCCCAGGATACAAACAGCGTACAGAAACCTCTTCATCGGATGCCTCCGGCCATACTCCTGGCCTGGTCAACATGGGAACGCGGGGTTTGCACGATTCAGGGGCTGGGGTCCTCCGGCGCCGCCGGAACTCCAATTCTAGATCGGTCGGCTCGTGCGCGGCATTGCGAACTTTGTATCGCACCCGATCCAGAAATGCAGCCCGCTATTTTCACACACTTTGCGCGAAATGACACGACATTTTTTTGCCGTGTCCCGAGTTTCTGCGCACTACGCTCTCCTGGCGGACCCGGAGCGCCCGGTACGCCAATGCGGCGAGCGCGAGCGCCATGACTGGCGGCCAGGAATCCAGGCCGCAGGCCCCCCATCCGGAATCCGCGCTCCCGGCCCACTGGAGCAGCCCGAGCTTTGCCGGAGCCATCGCTTCCCGGCAGAGGACGATGGCGCTCGTGACGTCCCAACCCCAGAGCAGGCCGGCCCCGGACCTGGCGCCGGCCGCGAGCCCCAGGAGCACCGCCCGGAAGGCGAGCGCCAGCAGTGGCGCGTCCGGCCCGTGGGTCCACATCCCGTACAGCACCGCCATCGGAATCCAGACCACCCATCGGAAGCGCCTGGAGCCCTTGTCTGCAAGCTCGCCGAACAGGGTCAGCTCCGCCCAGGCCCTTGGGAACACCAGGAGCACGGCCGCGACGGTCCAGAGCTCGAGCGGCCGCCAGCTGCAGCCCTTGGCCGCTCCGCACGCCAGCGCCCCCAGGCCGGCGAGGGCGGCGACCGCCACTCCCGCACCCCACCCTGACCATCGCCCGGCCCCCGACGCGACGGCCAGACCCGATGGTGCACGAAGGGCGGCGGCCGCAAGGGCCAAGAGCGCGGTATCCAAGACCCATAGGAGCCGATGACGCCAGTGAATCGAGAAGTGCAGGCCAGCGAAGTCCCCTCCCGGAGCCGCCATGTCGAGCCCGATGCCGAAGAAGAGCCGTCCGCCCGCCAGTCCTGCCAGCAGCGCGAGTCCCGTCAGCAGCGCTCTGCGGCACGCGACCAGTCGCGCCATCGCCCCGTACGGAGCGCGCCACGTGGCCCATGCCGCCAGCACCGCTGCCAGCACGCACCCCCCGAGTGGCGGAGTCCGCCGCGTCACGTCCACGGCCGCCGGCTGCTCCTCCGGCACGCTCGACGAGGCAGGCCTTACCGGCGCCGGTTTGGCAAGTCGCGCCGAGACGAGCGCCGCCCGGGCCGCCGGCTCGCCCCGCGACCCGGTTCGCCGCGCCAGGAAGTCTCGCCTCCATGCCTCGACCAGGTCGTCCGGCCAGCAGCCGAAACCTCGCCCGAGGGCGGTCCAGATCGTGGCGCCATGCCGCGAGGCCGCCAGAAACCCGCGTACTCTCGCCCAGCCGTGCGTTCGCACCAGGTACTCCACAAGGCACGCGGCCTGAAGGTAGTCATGCTCGCGCCTGACCTGGCGATCCAGCCCGTCCAGGTCCGCCCACCGCGAGCGGTCGACACTCAGCCCGGCCAGAGGATCGGCCCCTGGCGCGGCGCCCGCGCAGGCCGCCGCCAGCTCAGCCATCCCTTCCTCCAGCCAGAGCGGCGAGGTTCCAGGAAACGCCGGGAACGCCAGCAAGGCCCGATACCAGCTGAAGTGGGTCACCTCGTGAGCGATGACCCTGGGGTCCACCGCCCCGCGCGGCGAGAGGTTCACCGCGGCATGGTCGTAGGCGCCCAGAAGCGCCCCGTTGCGCCACATCGGCAGCCGTAGCGGGACGGCTTCGGGCGCGTTCCCCAGTCGGCGCCCCCCCCACCGCGCCGCTCGGGCCGCGTGACCGGCCACACGGACTGCCTGGGCCTCGTCGTGAAGCCGCGGATCGTACCGTACGGACGCCCCGTCGACCTCCAAGCTGAGCTCCAAGGCTGCGTCAGCAGCGTCCCGCGAAAGCTCGCGAAGCTCCCCATCCTCCAGAAGCCACTGAGGCGCCTGCCGAAGCCACCCGAGCGCCTGCCCGGGACGCCCCAGTTCCTCGAGCAATCGCCCCACGGCGTACGGATGCAGCCAGGCCGCGAAGAAGGCCAGTGCGCCGATCGCAATCGCCAACAACGCACGAAGGTTCTTCAGAAAACTATCGCCGCCAGGCCCGCCGCAAATCGGTCCGAAGGGGACCGGCAAGGCCGGCGCACTCATTCTTATGGTTCCCGCCTGCGGCATGTGATGGGCAGCTGCCCACCGCAAGAGACGCCGCCGCCCTGCGGCAGGTTCAATCGAGCTCCAGCCGGACGCTCACCTCGCGCCCAATCCGGCCGCAACCGAATGACTCCGGAACGGCGTCCTCCCAGCCCGTTGCGCCAGATCGAGGACAATGCCCCGCAGGGCTTTCGTGACTGCCTCGCGCTGCTCAGGCGAGTTCTCCGCGTCGATGCCCCCCTGATCCGTCGTCCGTTCGCCCCGGCTGCGAGGGAAATCCGTGACGTTCAGCAGGGCGTAGACGGTCAGCGGCGGCGAGCAGGCGCGGGCGGCTCGCACCAGCGGATAGAGCTCGCAATCGACGGAGGCGATTCCCGCGGCCTTCGCGCGTCTCGCCCAGTCCTGGGTCTCGACCAGTGGCGTCCAGACGGTCACGTGAAGCGCCTCCCGCAGCGCGCCCGGAATTCTCAAGGCGGCCGCGCGATTTTCTATGGCGATCGGCCCACCGGCCACGGGCCCTACCCGAGTGACGCGATCGGGCACGACCCACTGAAAACGCCGGGTAGGCCCGGCCAGCCCCCCGGCGGACCCAACGAAGACGACTATCTGGAGCCCCCGCTCGGCCAGGAAGGCCGCAATCCTCGCCGGCAGCGACCCGTAGCTGGCGCCGAACCCCGAGAGCGCCACCGCCATCCGGCCGTCCGGAAGGCTCCCCCGAGTGATCGCCAGATCGCCCACAGCCTGCGACCGAGCGGCGCCGAGCAACCGCTTCAGCGGGTTCGTGAAGCCCACGAAGAGCACGCTCGGCTTTCGCCCGTCCCCGTCGAGCATCCGGGCGAGCGCCGCCTGGTCCGGAAATCCGCCAGTTTCCGTACCGCGCATCGTGAGCACCCGCCTCGCCGGCACCCCCAGGAACAGGAATCGCGCCTGCTCGTTCAGCAGCTGCTCCCCGGAGTGGTAGCCGTAGAAGGCGACACAGACCTTGTCGCGGCCGGGCGCCGAGGCAATGAGTGTCCGTCTGCGCCTGGAGAGCCCGCAGGCGTTCGCCTCCTGGGCGAGCGTGAACCCGCGCGAGGCCGCGGCCGCCACCGCCACCGCCCGAGGCCCGGCCACGAAGGCGATCGTCACACGCGGGTCGAGGAACGCCGGCACCAGCTCCCGGCCCACCTGGAGCTCCAGGTAGGCCCGCAGATCCGGCATCGAATGCGGCGTGTTTGGGTCGAGGGCTTGCACGTCCGGTGCGTACCCCCGGACCGTCTCGGTGGTGGAGGCGGCTGCCGGCCGCTCCGAGATGGGCCGCAGGACCCGGTCGTCCTTCCGGCCATCGCGGGGAAGGTACGTTTCGAGAAACCACTGCATGCTCCGTTCCACCTGCTGGCGCGGAAGTCGGAAGACGTTGAAGTCCGTGTCGAGGAACCCCAGGATCTCCTCGCCGTACTCGTCCCCCGGGTCGAAGAGCCGATAGCTCGAGTCCCGCAAGAAATCGTCCCGGCGCTCCTTCAGGATCTGCGCCTCCCGGCCGCCAGCGGGGAACTCGCTGGCGAGCATGTCGAAGAGCGTGCGATAGTTGTACTTGCGCAGCGTCCGCTCCCAGGTCTCCAGTATCGGCCGGCGGGTGGGCCCGGGCGGAAGGTGGCCGGGAAACTGGAAGGCGGCGAAGAGCGCTTCTCGGTTGCGGTCCTCGTCCATCAGCACGTCGGCCTCCGGTCCGAGCCCGGCGGCGCGCAAGAAGCGATCGACACCGACAGTGCGGAAGACGGCACGCATGGCGGTGACGTCGGAGGCCTGGGTGACGCACTTGAAGAGATCGAAGAGAAAGACGTCCACCGGAAACGCCGCCGTGCAGCGGTCGTCGAGGCCGTTGTGGAGGTAGCGGACATCCTTGCGGAACGGCTTGATGAGTGCCCGGAAAGTGATGAGCCCGGAGGCCGGGTCGAGCCTCCGGCACGCGGCCACTGCGGCGCGCGTCCGGGCGCCCTCGACCGTCGCGTGCCGCTCGAGGGACGAGCCGAAGAGCTCCAGGGAGGCTGGGTCGACGCGGAAGCCCGGAAGCCGAACCATGTCGCGCACAAACCTTCCCAAGTTGTGGAGATCGATAGAGGGCCTTGGGCGAGGGGAGTGGAAACGGAACATGCCGTTGGCGAGGTCCCGCACGCCAAAGCCCGTAGGGTCGAGAACCCGCCCGTCGGACATCACTCCCAGCTTCGTGGCCGTGACTCCCTCGGTGTGGAACTGCTTCTGGCGCTCGGTTTCATGGACCGCCGGGTCGAGGTTGAAGTGGAAATCGGGGATCGGCATTTTGCCGCGGTTGCGAGCCGCGATGGCGAAGACGGCCTCGCGGAAGGCCGGGAAGCCCTTTTCGGAAGTGTCGAAGATGAGGTCGTAGTCGCTGATCACCGTGAACGGCTGGCCGAGGAAGAGGTCGCGCACCGTCCCGCCGTAGACGCCGAAGGTGACGCCGGAAGCACGCGCGGCCGAGGCGACTTCCTCGAGGCAGGGCTGCCCGGCGATCAGCTTCGGAAAGTCGAGCGTCCGGGGCGCCGATGCGGCCCAGAGCGATGAGGCCAAAGCGAACAGGAGTGGGATCAGCGTCCGTGTCTTCATTCCGATGGCTCCGTTCGGGTAGGGCCCCCTGCCCGCACTGTGGGTGACGTTCGGCGGGCCAGGTTCCAGGAACGCATCACTCGATAGAGGCGCTCGTGGCCGTGGAGGCCGGGGGCGGGCTCGTCGCCGCGGGCGCCTGCCAGGCGGTCGGCTGCGGCCGCAAGCTCCGCGGAGGCTCTTGGGTCCTCGATGCCAACAAGCCGAGAAGCGATCGCGTCCTCTTCCTGACAGAAGGCATGTGCGGCTGCGCGGAGCTCCTCGGCCTCGGCAGGCCCATGTCCCGCCCCGGAGCAAAGTCCATCCGAAAGGCGCGTGGCCAGCCGCAGCCGTGCGGCAGCAGCGCGGGCTGCGAACTGTCGCATCGACTCCGGCGAGCGCCGCCGGGTCCCGAACATGTCCAGGTCGAGCAGGTCCTCGAGCCGTCCGAGGGGCGTCTGGTAGTCGAAGCGCTCGCCTTGCACCAGTCCGGGCACGCGCTCTGCGAGCAAGGTGAGCGGCGCCCCCGGGAAGGGCTTCAGCTCATTGACCCGGTCCGAGGACGACGAATCGACCATGAAGCCGGGTGCGTCCAGTGCCAGCCGAATCAAGTTGTAGAAGGTGTGGATGCGGTCGAGGTCGCCCGCGAAGGGATTGTAGACGAGCAAGAAGCAGCGGCTGTCGAGGCCGGCGGATTCGAGCGCCCCGAGTACCGCTGCGATGTCTGCGAAGGTGTAGACGGGGCGGGCGGCCTCGCCCTTCTGGAGGAGCTGGTTGAAGTTGGTCTTCAGCGCGCGAATGGAGCCGTCGGTGTAGGCATCGACGCCCATGACCACCTCGCCGATGCCCAGCGTGCGGTACGCGGCCACAAGGCGAGCGTTGACGACGGGTGGGAGGCCGTCCTCGGAGCGTCTGCGCAGGAAGGCCTGCAGGCCGTTGTGACGGACGAAGAACTGGAAGGGCTCGATAAGCCCCTCGGTCTCCAGGCGAGCGGCGAGCTGGATGATCCGCTCCGGGTTTCGATTGAAATAGGAGTCGAGAAGATAGACGTCGACGTACTCTGCAGGCGCGGGCCGATCCAGCTCGAGGATCTCGCGGAGCATGCCGACGAGCAGGTCGATATCGAGCGCCGCGAAGGGCTGCATGCCGCCGGAGCAGCAGAAGCTGCAGTGATAGCCGCAGCCGCGGCTGGTCATGAGGAGATGGGAGGCCTTCGGCGCCCCCGGGCGCCGGCCCTCGCAGAAGTAGTCTGCGAGAAAGCGGTCGTAGTCCTGGCTGTAGATGCCCCGGAGCACGGCGGGGTCGTAGCGCAGCGAGTTCAAGCCGTGGCCGGTGAGCAGCCGCCGGCGGTCGAGGCGTGATAGTGCGACGGTGGATTCGTCCAGGCGGGCGGCGAGGCCGTCGTAGCGGAAGAGGTCGTCGGGGCGGAACCGGTCTGCGCAGAGGTCGTCGAGGAGCTGGATGAGGCGTCCGCCCTGCTCGTCGCCCAGCAGGAGAAGATTGGCCGATTCGCCGCCGGCGGCGGAGGGGTCGATGGCCGGCCCCAGTCCGCTCGCGACGAGGAAGGTGCCTGGTGGAACGTCCTCGACCGTGCGCGCGGGAAGCGGATACGGCGGGTGAAAGTAGGAGTCTGCGCTGGCGTTGGCCGAGCGGTAGATCCAGCAGCGCGCCTCGCGCGCATCCTCGACTGTGAGACCGTTGGCGCGGAACTCGCTGATGGTCGTCGCTGCCATAAGCCCTTCCTCGGGCTCGGCGGAGATGGAGTTCAGCCCCTGGATATGGAACGAGGAGCTTGTGGGCCAGGTGTAAGCGCGCGGCTTGGCGGGGGCGAGCGCGACCAGCTCGACCGGCAGCTCTTGCAGGAGCTTGCGGGTGTCGATCGGTTCCAGGGAGCCATCATGGAAGGCCGCTTCGGAGAGCTCGAGTCGCGTGTGATGCGTGACCGGGTCGTGCACGAGCGACCAGAGCCCCTCGCGGGCGGTGGCCTTGGCCTGCCCTGAGGTGGTCGCTAGCCCGGCGGGCAGGGCAGGAGGACGGACCGTGAGCGCGAGATCGATACGGGCGCCGTCGGGCACGGCGTCCGCAAGTGAAAAGAGCGAGAGGATGCGCCGGCTCCATCGTACTGCGTCCGGGAGCGACACGGGGCGGCTCGCCGCCGAGAGGACGATGCGATAGCCGAGCTCTTTGGTGGGCGGATTGTCGACGACGGTGAGGGCGCTGGCCATGCGCTGCTGGCGCAGGGTTCGCCGCAGCAGCCGGACGAGCTCCCCGGCGGCGCGGGCCCGTCTGGACATGTGGTCGATGAAGTCGCCCCTGTCGGTGACGGAGCGGACGGAGGCGAACTCCGCGTCGAACTCCGCGGCCAGCGAGGCGACATGGAAGTCCTCCATCTCGATGATGTCAGGCTGGGGGCATCCGGCCAGGAGCGCGTCCCGCTCGGCAGAGCTCGATACGAAGGCGCGCGCCGTGACGGAGCGCCCAGGGCGCACGCGCAGGTCGTGCGGCGCGGCCCGGAGGAGGTCCTCCTCGAGCCAGGCGCCGAACTGCACGGCCCGGCCACGCTGGTGGGCCCCGCGACTGCAGACCAGATCGCCGATCTCCAGGTCCGAAGCGCAGGCCATGGCGGTGCCGAGCGAGACGACGCGGCGAGGCGAGGCGATGGAGAGCAGCTCCCGTACCACGGTCTGCAGGAGCGCTGGGTCGTCGCCGAAGGGAATCCGGGTCACGGCGACGGGATGGCCGTCGAGCGCGCCCTCCGTGAGGGGAAACCGGGAGCGTGGGACCGGTCGCTCCGATGGCCGATCGAGACGAGCCAAAAGGGCTTCCAGCTCTTTCGGGTCGTAGCAGACAATCAGAAGCCTGCGCAGGGAGCCTGCGGGCGTGACGACCGGCATCCTGGAGCTCATTCGAAGCGCTCGACCCCCAGGGAGGCCGTCAGCCGGCCCAGCGCCTGGCGCCCGCCGGCGGTGGCGGACAGGCCCAGCAGGGCCTCGCGCAGGTCGCGCTTGAGCTGCTCGTCGAGCGTCGCAAGCACGACTATGGGGTCGTCGGGGATCGGCTCGGTGCGTTCGAGCACGGCGATCCGGGATTCGAAGAGGTGCGAGCGCCGCGGGTCGTACTCCAGGGTGTCGGAAACAGCCCCAGCATCCGCAGCGCCGGACAGCACCTGCTCCAGGACGCGGTCGTGATTGCCGGCGAAGCCGATCGAGCCGAAGTACCGCAGCGGGTCGATCCCACGCGCCGACAAGAGCCGGTTCGGGTAGAGGTAGCCGCTGCGCGAGAAGCGGTCGACGTAGAGGAACCGCTTGCCCGCAAGGCTGGCCAGGGTCATCGGACCGTCGGACTTTCGGGCCACGATCACGCCCCGGTGCGGGCGGCCGCCCGGAGATGCCGGCCGGCAGAGACGTTGCATCTCTCCGCCGTCGGGAGTGAACCAGCCGACGTCGATGCGCCCCTGCCGGATAGCCCTGTCGAGGTCGTTGTAGCTGGAGGCGACCCGCACCCTGACGGTGCGGCCCAGGGTGCGCGACAGATGCTCCATCAGAGGTCCGAGCGCTTCCGACAGCGCCGATCGCTCCAGGAACGGATAGGTGCCGAACCAGAGCGGCCGGCGCGCCTCATGAACGATCCGGATCGGGGGCTCCGTCGAAGCCGCGCAGCCTGCGGCCAGCGCGGCGATTCCCGCCAGCAGTGCGGCTATCCGGCAACGGACGCTCACGGATCGGAGACCTCGTACTCAGTATGAAGGTCCGGGCCCAGGAGCGCCATCGAGCGCGCCGCCGAGAGGCGGGATACGTCCAGGAACCGGCCCGCCGCCTGCAAGAAGCCGCCGTCGACTGCGCCTGACGCCAGGGGCACCAGCAGCTCGTGGATGCTGCGAGGCAGCTCGGAGGAGAGATACTCCTGCGCCAGCGACGCCGCGAAGCGGTCCTCGCCCGCCAACCGGCCAATCGCTTCGAGCGCGCTCGAGGGCCGCGCGCAGGCCAGCGCCGCCACACCCAGCGCCGTTTGAGCGCGCTCAGCCCAGCGTTGTCGGGCCCTCCCGATCCAGCCGGGTTCGACGGCCTCGGCTTCCAAACGGTTCAGGCAGGCCCGTTCAACCCAGAGCCTCGCGAGCGCTGCCGTCAGCAGTTGCTCGGCCTCGGCCCGGCGGCCGTGCCGCAGGAGCTTCGAACAGAGCGAGGCCCACCCGCTCATTTCCATCCAGGCCCCAGTGGTCAGCTCCGATGCCAGCTCGCCGGCCGCCAGCGGCGAACCATCGGCCGACTTGGCCGCTGACCGCTCGAGCAGCGTGAGCCACGCAGGGTCGTCGCACTCGTCCAGCAGCTCGCACAGCGCCCGCCGCAACCCAGGTTCGGGCCAGGCCAGCGCCTTGAGGAACAGGCGCGCCTTGGCGTCAGACTGGGCCCGTGTCACGTACCCGGCGGCCTGCAACCGCTCGGCCTCGGTGAGCGCTTCCAGCAGCTGGCGGACGCTGTGGATCGCCAGCTTCGAGACCCGGGCCAGATGCCGCCCGGCGGCCGCGGCCAGCCCGGGTTCGGGACCCGTCTCGAGAAACCTCTTCAACGCCGGCGCCACCGCCGGATCGTCCAGTCGGGCCACGGCCGAGAGCGCGTGGCCCGCTACCGTTGCGTCTTCGTCCCCTAGGGCACCGGCCAGCTCGGGAAGGAAGACCTCGTTGCGCGCTGCCCCGAGCGTAACCAAGGCCGCGGAGCGCGCGTGGGGGGAGCCGCGTTCCCGCAGCATCCCGGCAAGGCGGCCCAGCGCCCGTTGGAGCCACTCGTGCCGTGTCGTCACGCGCAGGAGCAGGCCGCACGCCGCCGCCGCGACCCGGTGGTGCGGGTGGTCCACCAGCCCGGCGGCCAGGCCGAGCGCCCCGATGGCCTCGGAGGAGTCGGCCACTCCTTCGAGTAGATTAGCCCGGACGCGAGCGTCGAGCGACTCGTCGGCCAGCATCTCGCGGACCTTACGGTGGAGACCCTTCCCGGGCGCCCCTTCCCCCAGCAGCCGCGCTGCCACGGCCAGCCGCCGCGGGTCCGTCTCGCGTTCGACGAAGCCCGCAAGCAGGAGGACACGCGCGCTCGCTCCGAGCAGGCGAGACGCCTCGAGGCCGCGGTCCCGTTCACCCTCGTCGCTGGAGAGCAGGAGCTTGCCAACCTGCCGCTCGCGCTCGGCCGGAGCGAGCAACCCCAGAGAATCGAGTGCCTCATGCCGGCGCGCCCCGGAGGCGCTGTCCAGCGCTTCCACCAACGCCCGGGAAGTGGCCTGCCCCATCCTCGAGATGACGGCCGCGAGCGCGCCAAAAAGCATGAGCGCCACAACGAACGCCGTTGCCGTGGTCAGTCGGCTCTGCACGGCGATGAGGCCGACGCCGACCAGCAGGCACCCTGCCGAGGACGCCATCCCGGCCAGCGACATCGCCCGCAGCCGGACCGCCCGCGGGAGCACGGGCAGGATCAGCGCCGAGGCCGAGTTGTGCACCGTCTTCGAAAGCAACGTGAACAAGAACTGGGTTGCGAGCACGGCCACGGGCGAGCCGACGGCCAGCGTCCAGGCGCACCCGGCAAGAACCGCCGCCGGCATCATCGCAAGGCTCGCCGCCAGGCTGAGACGCGAGAGCACCCTGCCTGCCACCGTCATCTGCACACCCAGAACCAGCAAGTCGGTGACCGACGTGTAGACGGCGATGAAGCTGGCCAGCTCGCGCTCGCCCGGAAAGGCGTCCGTGATTGCGCGCGAGTACTGGTAGTCGAGCCAGTACTTGCCGGCCATCCCCAGGAAACCGGCCGCCACCAGCAATCGGCCCAGCTCGCCGATGTCCGTGCGCGGCCCAGCTTCGCCGTCGCCGGGCTCTGGCGCCGTTGGGTCGCCGGGGCCGGGCGCCGCCGGCGGCAGCGATTCGGAGACTGCGTACTCCCGGCGCACGGATGCGAAGAGCGCGATGCAGGCCAGGAAAAGCGCCAGCGCGGCCGTCGTGACGCCTGCGAGCCCGACGAAGCTGAGCGAGAGCTTCAGCGCTAGAC
>JACPRK010000106.1 GCA_016190005.1 Candidatus Wallbacteria bacterium
CCTGTGAACCGCCGTGCAAGTCTATGCCTGCCCCACACACCGGGTTTAGAAAATCTGCGATTCGCAGGAGCCGGGCACTCCCTGGATGGGGAGCGCACTGCCGTGATACCATCGACGTCTCAACCATGACGGTCCGGCGGCCAGGGTGGCGGCCGCGCGGGCGCGAGAGAGGTTTCGGTGTCGCGATGCGTGTGCCGTTGAAGTGGCTTTCGGAGTATGTCGATGTCGCGCAGAGCGCGCAGGAACTGTCGGACCTGCTGACGATGGCGGGGCTGCAGGTCGAGCTCGTCGAGAAAGTGGGCGCCGATTGCACGGGAGTCGTAGCCGGGCGCGTCGAGAAGAAGGAGCGTCACCCGAACGCCGACAAGCTGAGCCTCTGCGTGGTCAGCACGGGCTCGGCCCAGAGCCAGGTCGTCTGCGGCGCGCCCAACGTCGAGGAGGGGGGCGTCTATCCCTTTGCCCCCATCGGCGCCGTGCTGCCGGGGAACTTCAAGATCAAGCGCGCGAAGTTGAGAGGAGTCGAAAGCGAGGGGATGCTCTGCTCGGCCAGGGAGCTCGGGCTCTCCGAGGACGCCGACGGCCTCTTGCCCCTGCCGCGCGACTCGCGCCCGGGTGCGCCCATCGAGGAGATTCTCGGCGCTCCGGACACCGTGCTCGAGCTCTCCATCACCCCGAACCGCCCCGACTGCCTCTCGCTCGTCGGCGTCGCGCGTGAAGTCGCCGCCCTGACCGGCGCGACCCTGCGGCTGCCGGACACGGGCGGCTTGCGCGAACACGGTCCCATCGGCGATCACCTCAGCGTGGAGCTGGCGGCAGCCGACGGTTGCCCCCGCTACAGCGCCCGCGTGGTCCGGGGAGTCTCGGTGCGCCCTTCGCCGGTCTGGATGCAACGCCATCTGCAGGCGGCCGGCTTGCGGCCCATCAACAACGTCGTGGACGTCACCAATTTCGTGATGCTCGAAACGGGCCACCCGATGCACGCCTTTGATGCGCGCTACGTCCACGGAAACCGGATCGTCATCCGCTGGGCGGCGGCCGGCGAGTCGATCACCACCCTCGACGGGACCGCACTGGCACTCACGACGCAGGACCTGCTCATCGCAGACGCAGAGCGCGGCGTGGCGCTTGCGGGCATCATGGGCGGGCAGAACAGCGAGATCCGGGACGACACGACCAACGTCGTGCTCGAAGCCGCCTACTTCGACCCCGTCAGCATCCGCCGCTCCTCCCGGCGCCTGCGCATCCACACCGACTCGAGCCACCGCTTCGAGAGGGGCTGCGATCCCAACGCGACCTTGCGCGTGCTGGACCGCGCAGCGCTGCTTCTGCAGGAGCTGGCGGGCGGCGAGACGGCTGGTGGCCGCATCGACTGCTATCCAAGACCGATCGCTCCCCGACAGGTGACCGTGCGCCCCGCTCGCGTCAACCAGCTGCTCGGGACCGACCTGCCGCCGGCAACGATGACCGAATTGCTCCAGCGGCTCCAGATGCAGGTGACTTCAGGCCAGGACGGCACGCTGAGAGTGGACGTCCCGACGTTTCGACCCGACGTCGAGCTCGAGGAGGACGTGATCGAAGAGGTCGCTCGCCTGCACGGCTATGACAACATCCCCGTCCAGGCGCCGCTGGTCCGCGCGCTGCCCGTGGAGGACGTGCCCGTGCTGGCGATGATCCGCCAGGTCCGTGCCGAGCTCGCGGGCATGGGGCTCGAGGAGAGCCTCCACCTCTCGTTCACGGCAACCGCCCCGGCGGAGCGGGTCTCGGTCGCCAACCCTCTCGCCGAAGAGAGCGGCGGCCTGCGAAGCAACCTGGCGGAGAGCCTCGTCTCCGCTCTGCAGTTCAACCTGAACCGGCAGAACCGCCCGGCCTGGCTCTTCGAGATTTCCCGCGTCTTCGCCGCTCACACTGCCACGGGCGAAGAGTCCCCCTTCAGCTTCAAGAGTCTACCCACCCAGCCGTACCACGTCGCGCTGCTGGTGAGCGGCACCGCTGGCTCCGACTGGCGCAGCGGCGCTCGGCCGGTCGATTTCCATACGATCAAGGGGCTGGTGGAGGCGCTGGGCCGCAGGCTGCGCCTGGCGCTGGAGGTGCGGCCGCTCCCCGAGGGCGCCGCGCCCCTGCCCTCCGTGGCCCATCCGTCGCGCCGCGCCGGCGTGTGGCACCAGCAGAGTTGCCTGGGCTTCGTCGCGGAGCTCTCCCCCGACGCGCCACTCCTGAAGCGCTACCCCGTCCCGGTTGCCCTGGCCGAGCTGAATCTGGAGCTCATCGCCGCTCTGCCGCAGGACGTGCCCAGACACAAGCCGCTGCCGGCCTTCCCGAAAGCGGAGCGCGATCTGGCCGTGCTGCTGCCGGCCGAGGTGCGCCACGAAACCGTGGAGGCCGCGATCCGGTCTGCCCGCATTCCCTTCCTCGAGGCGGTCTCGCTCTTCGACGTCTTCACGGGCAAGAACCTGCCGGCAGGCAAGAAGAGCGTGGCCTTCAATCTCGCCTTCCGCGCACCCGAGCGAACTCTGACCGACGCCGAAGTCGACGACGCGATGCAGAAGATCGTCGAACGCGTGAGGGAGACCGGCGGCGAGCTGAGGTGACCGCGTGGCCGTCACGAGCGCGCTGAAGCCCCAGGACTTCCGGACACTCCTGGCACGTCCCCAGCCCCTGCCGCCCGTAATTCTCCTGGTCGGGCCGGAGCCCTACTTCAAGGAGGAGGCGCTGGGACAGCTCGCGGACTCGCTCCAGAAACGTGCCGGAAGCGAACCCCTGAACCGAGTGGTGCTCGATTCGGCTGCCGTCGAGCTGGAAGGGATCTTCGCCACGCACCTGACCGCTTCGCTCTTCGGAGGCGAGAAGCTGGTCGTGCTGCGCAACTTCGACAAGGCAAAGGCAGCCGATCGAAAGTCATTCCTGAAGTCGCTGGGTCAGTGCCAGTTTCCAGGCAGCATCCACCTGGCCATCCTCTCGGAGGACATCAAGAGCGCACCGCCGGAGCTCAAGGAGCTCAAGCCGCTCGTCGTGGCCTTCTGGGTCCCATGGCAGTCGGAGCTGCTTGCCTGGATCGGCCAGCAGTTGACTCGGCGCTCGGTGCGGGCCTCGGCGGGAGTTGCGCCGATGCTCTACCGGATGCACGGCAAGGCGGTGCCCTGGAAGTCGGACCTGGAAGTCGACGTCCACCGGCTGGCCGCGGCGATCGAGCGGTTGGGCCGCCATGTGGCGGGGCGAGGCAACGTCACTGTCGATGAAGCGGTGGTCACGGCCGTCCTGGGGCGCGGAGAGCCGCCAGACGTCTTCCGGCTGGTCGAGCTGATCGGCCGACGGGACCGCCCCGCGGCGCAACGGGCAGTGCGGCACTTCCTCGAGGAGGTCGGCGAAAGCCCCCTGGGACTGATCGCGCTGCTGCTCGACCGGTTCGGCAAGCTGTTGCGGCTCAACGCCGCCGCGAGCAACCTTGCGCCGAGCGCCTGGCAGGATGCCGTCCGCAAGGCGAAGGCCGTGGAGGCCGCCTCTCGCAGCGACGCAAAGAAGCAGGCCGGGGCGGCGCTTGCGAGCTGTCTGACCAGCCTGGGAGAGGAGCTCCAGCAAGCGCTCCAGGACGCGAAGGACTACCAGAAGCCATCTCTGGTGCTCCAGGCCGAGCGCTACTCTCCGCCCGAACTGGTCGATCGCCTCACCGCGCTGGTCGAGCTGGATCGCAAGCTCAAGACCGGCGCCGCTGACGAGCGCGCCGAGGTTGAGCTGTTCGTGGCGCGGCTGTGAGGGCAGGAGTGAGTAGCAAGTAGTGAGAGCCCGTGAATCTATTGGCCGACGGCCGATAGATTCCGGGTAAGGCAGTTTGGGGTGAGGTTCTCGAAAGATTCACAACCTCTGAGCATTGAGGGGCTGTGAACGAACTCCCTGGAACCGTTCGCCCGAGCGTGTCGAGGGGCCATAGCCGCCTCGATACTGGGCTTCGACGAGCTCAGCCTGAGCGGTTCTGGAGGGACATTGGATAGATTCACAGCCTCTAGGGAGTGACGCGGGGGGCTCAGAGCCGCAAGAAGCGGATGGCCAGGAAGGCGGCCGCCGAGATGCCGATGCAGAGGGCTTGCTTGAAGCGCTTGAAGCGCTCCGTGAAGGGCGGCCGGCTCTCCGGGAACGGCTTCTCGTCGTAGACCCAGCGGCACATCTTGGCGGTGAGCCAGCCCAGCACGACGGCGTCGATCACCGCCTTCAGCGCCGGTTGCGACTTCAGGAATGACGGGAAAGCGCTCTCCATCCAGAGAGGCAGCCCCACGCCCAGGACGTAGACGGTGTGCAGCCCGACCAGGCTGAAGTCCTCGGATTCGATGCCGGAGCCGCTGTTCTCTTCCATGTCACCTGCAGGGTCTGACGGGCGTATCGCCCGTGTTGGCCTCGTTCAGCTTGTACGCAAAGTACCCCACGGCCAGCCAGGGGACGTTCAACCCCACATCGTACAGGTAGGAGCCGCGGATCTTCTCGGCCGTCGCCTGGATGGGCTGATCGAGAATCTTCGTGCCGGGCCTCAGCGTGAAGCCCCCGACTCCGATCTTCGTGTGGAATTGGCGCCCGAAGTACTTCCAGAAGTCGCCGATGCCGATGTCGGCCGGCTGGAAGTTCTTGGCCGCGTTCGACCCGGCCTCGGCCACGAACCGGCTGTAGCCTCCCTCCTTGAAAGGTGACAGTCTCCCCAGGTGGACCACGCGTCGCAGATAGGCGAGCGGGTTGTAGCGGCTTGTCAACCACGCGCCCTCCTCGGCGCTGGTCATCCAGACGCGCCCGTACTTCGCGCCGAAATCGTCGCCCTCCTGGAAGACCCGGTCGGAGTAGGAGTAGAGGTTCTTTGGCGTGCCGGCACCGAACAACCGGCTTCCGATGGAAGAGGACAGCTTGCCCAGGCCGGTCGCCCCCACGAAGATCGTGGCGTTGCCCAGGAAGCGAGTGGCGGTCCCCTTGAGGGTCAGCTCCTTGCCGTTGTAGGCGTCCCTGAGCGACTGCCCCGCCGTGTTCGCGGCGCTGACCAACGCCGTCCGGCCCGCGAAGGCGAGCTTGCCGGTCCCGGAGACGACGCGGGCGGCGCCGCCGCTCAGCACCGAGGTCCCGCCGGCGATGGCCGCATCGGTGACGCTGTACTCGCCGCTCCAGTAGTAGTCCGAGAAGCTCTGGTGCTTGTCCTGGGTCGCGTAGCTGACGGCGTAGTCAGCCACCACTCCCAGCAGGAAGTAGGCGCCGATGGCGACGGGCACCAGCAGGCCGAACGGGTCGGTGTACCGGACCGGATTGTCCGAGGCGTACGCGTAACGGCTGGCGCCGTCGAAAGACCGTACCGGGTCTTGGGTCAGGAAGCGGCCCGTATCGGGGTCGTACCAGCGCGCCCGCATGTATACGAGCCCGCCTGCCGACTCGCGCCTCGCTGCAAAGTCGAGCGGCGATTGCTGCGCCTCTGCGGCCCCGCGACGCTTCCCGAACGCGGCGTGGCGTCTGGACTCCAGCGTCGCCCCGGAGGGGCCTACCACCTCCCGCACCGAGTCATTCTGGTCGGTCAAAGCCCATGAGGCCACGCCTCCCGTGAACTGTCCGTGGAAGCGGTCCGGGCTTGGGCCGTGGACGTAGAGCCGCTGAAGTGCGCCTGCGGGGTCGAGCTCTGCCAGCGGATTGCCCCAGAGCCCCCACAACTGCCGCAGCTGCTCGACTCCCTCCCGTGCCGTCTTCCATCTCAGGCCGGCCGCCTCGTGGGGCTCGTACGCGTGGGTCGTAACGGCACCACTCTCCTCGGTCACGGAGAGCAACTGCCCGCCCACGCTCCAAGTGAACCGCGTCGGGCCTGAGGCACCGCTTCTCTGAACGCTGGCAAGCTGACCGTCCGGTGTCCACTCGTAGGTGCGCACCTGCCCCGGCGCGGGCCCCGTCGCCGAGAGCAACTGGTCGACATCGTCGTAGACATACGTGGTCGTGCCGCCCGCCGTGGTGAGCGACGTGCGGTTGCCCGATGCGTCGTAGGTGAAGCTCTCGAACGGATACGCCTGGTCCGGGTAGTCCGCGCGCACGAGGCGATCCAGAGCGTCGTAAACGAACGTGCGGGTCCCCTCGGAGTCCTGGATGGACGTGAAGTTGTCGCGGCGGTCCGCCGAGAACGTGAAAGTCAGAGGCGCCGAGGCGTCGGTACGGCTGTACGCGTAGGACCGCAAGAAGCCGGAGGGCTGGTACTGGAACGTGGCCGTGACGCCGCAGGGCAAGGCCACGCTCTGCCGCTGGCCGCGAGGGTTGTAGCGGATGCGCAGTGGGCCGCCCGCGGGAGGCTGGATCTCCGTCATCCGGCCGAGTGCGTCATACACAATCGTCTGGGCGGAGCCCGCGACCCCCTCCAGCGCAATCGAGACCTGTGAGCCGGACGTGTTCTGGGTGACGGCGACCGCCTGCCCCAGGTGACCGTGCCCGACCCGCGTCAGGCGGCTGCCGGCATCGAAGCTCTGGGAGATGTCGACCGTCGCGTCCCGCACGGACAGGATCTGGCTGGCCGCGTCATAGACGCGCGTCACCTGCCGCTCGACCGTGGAGTCGGCCAGCAGGTAGGTCGTCGAGATCGGTTGGCCTGCGGCGTCGAGCTCGAGGCGGATCTTGCGGCCGCTCGGCAGGTTGTCGCCCGTCCGGTTGGCCTCGCCGTCATAGAGGTGTTCCGTCACCCGGCCGAGCGGGTCTGTCTCCCGTACGATCCGGTCGTTGAGGTCGTAGGCGAATCTCCAGGTCTTGCCCCGGCCGTTGTTGATCGACACTGGATTTCCGTTGGCGTCGTAGGAGTAACGGACTGTGACCGACGCGGAGGTGCCGACGGCGCGGGTCGCCGAGATCAGGTGCCCCATCAGATCATACGTGAGCTCGTCGCGCACCTGGTCTGGCGTGCCGGCAGCCCGGATCAGCGCCGTGACGCGGCCGGCCCCATCGCGCTCGTAGGCCGTGCGAACCCCATTCGGACTGACGGTGGCGCTGATGCGGTCCTCGTCGTCGTACTCGAAGGTCTGACCGACGCCCGTGGCGTCACGCGTCGCCAGCACCTTCCCCGTCGGCCCGTAGTCGGTCTCGGAGCGCTCGCCCAGATCGTTCACGCTGGCCGTGACGAGGCCCCGCAGATCGCGAACGAGGGTCCGGGTGGTTCCTCGGGATCCGGTCACGGACGTGACCTGCCCCAGCGCGTCGTAGCCGTACGTCGTGACCCGCCCGAGCGGATCGGTGTACGACAACAGCCGTCCCTCGAACCCTCGGGTCATGACGAGCGCGCGGCCGAGCTGGTCGATCATCTTCGTAGGCGCACCTTCGGCGTCGTACTCGACCGTAACGGAGTTACCGAGCGCGTCGGTCTCGCGCGTCATGTTCCCGTCGACGTCGTAGGCGCGATCGGTGATCTTGCCCCGGGCGTCGGTTTCCCGCGTCAAGTGGCCGTTGGCGTCGTAGACGAAAATGCGACTGTTGCCGAGCGGGTCGACGAGGCGGGAGATGAGGCCGGCAGCGTCGTAGGTGTACCGCGTGCGGCCGCCGTTGGGGCTGGTCACTTCGATGAGGCTGCCCGAGGCGTCGTAGTCGTATCGTGTCTGGCCGCCCATCGGGTTGGTGAGCGCGACCATCCGGTTGAAGGCGTCGTATTCGAAGGTGGTCGTACCGCCCACTTCGTTGGTGTAGCTGGTCATGTTGTTCTCGGCGTCGTAGGTCCAGCGTGTGGTGAGGCCGAGCGCGTCGGTCTGGCTCAGGAGGAAGCCCGAGGCGTTGTAGGAGAACGTCGTCGTCTTCCCTCGCGCGTCGGTGGCCGAGAGGACGCGGCCCAGGAGGTCGTACGTGCGCCGGGAGGTGTTGCCGGCCGCGTCCTGAATGGTCGCCACGTTGCCGTGTGCGTCGTAGGTGAAGCGCGTGACGCCGCCGGCGGCGTCCGTGATGGAAGTGACGTAGCCTCTGGAGTCGTAGCCGTACGACGTCGTGCCGTCGGGCGTCGTCGAAGACGTACGGTTGCCGCGGTCGTCGTAGGTGTAGGTGACGACGAATCCGCTCGCGTCGGTCACGCGCGTCGGCAGGTTGAAACGGGGATCGTACTCCGCGGTCGTCGCCTTGCCGCTGGGGTTGGAAAGGCGGGTGATGTTTCCAGCTGCGTCATACTGGTAGGTGATCCTTCTGCCCAGCCGGTCCGTGTAGGTCTCCAGGCGGCCGTCCAGGTTCCAGGTCTGGCTGATCCTGCCTTGCGGATTGTCGATCGTCGTGACGCGCCCCTCGGAGTCGTAGGCGTAATTGAGGTCGGTTCCTCGGGGATTGCGCAGGCGGACGCCGCCGGAATTGTACGTGTACAGGTACGTGCCGCCGTTCAAGAACTGGCTGACGACACGGTCCTGGGAGTCGTAGGTGTTGGTGAGCCAGGTGTTTCCGCGCGCGTCCGTGATGGAAGTCATCCGCCCCTTGGAGTCGTAGGCATACCGGGTGACCTGCCCGGCCCGATTGACGACTTGCGTCAGGTGATCGCGCGCATCGTACGCGTAGCGCGTCACGCCGCCGGCCGGGTCGACGATCGAGGCGACCTTGTTGCTGGGAGTATAGGTATAGACGAGCGATCGCCCGACCGAGTCCGTGACGCGCGTGATCTTGCCCGCGCTGTCACGCTCGAAGGAGAGAGCATTGCCATTGAGGTCCTTCAGCTCCTGCAGCGCCCCCGTGGTGGCGTCGTAGGATTCGGTATTGGACCACGGCTGGCGCAGCTCGAAGCGGCTCTCCACCAGAGTCAGTGTGACGTTGGAACCGGCCGGCGGCGTATAGACGTTGGAGCCCGGCGAGGCCTCCGTGAATCGTGCCTTGACCCCGTCGCCGGTCCTGTAGAGAACCAGGCGCGCGCCTTCCGGAGAGCGCATGAACTGCAGCGACTGGTCGAACCCCGTCGACCAGCCGCGCCCAAAGGCGCCATCGGTCTTGTTGAGCGTGCGGAACGTCCGGAGCACCATCAAGGGAAAGCCTGGAGCTGGGATGTAGAGGTCCTGGTGGCTCTGCTCGAAGTCGCCGGTGCGGGTGTCGACCGGGTCGCCGAAGAAGCCGCCGTGGCCCGGGTTGCAGTCGTCGCACGGGTTCTTGCTCGGGAGGCCGCTGTGCGGGGACTGGGGGCGCGGCTTGACGCCGGGAGGGCAGGGCGGCCTGGGGTCATTCGGGTTCGGGCTGCCGGGACGCACTGTCTGGTGCCCGGTGTCGAACTCTGCGTCGAAGGCCAGGAGCAGGCCGCGGCTCGACTGCAACCCGAGGGCCAGGGCCAGGATGGCGGCCAGGAATCGGAATCCGGGCGATCGTCGCATCAGTACACCACCTGCACAGTGAGAAAGACGGGGACCGATCGGTTGCCCCGGGCGTCCGTGGCCAGGATGCGGATCCGGTAGAGGCCGGCGTCGACCCGCGCGCCGTTGGAATCGCGTCCGTCCCAGGAGAACGTCTGCCGCCCCTTGTCGAGCCCGGACAGACGTAGTGTCCTGACTGCCTTGTTCAACTCGTCGAAGATTCCGACGTCGAGCTCCGCCGGCTTGGAGAGCGTCAGCTCAACTTCCAGGCGATCTCGTCCGGGCGCTCGATACGGGTTGACGGAGAGGTCGAAAGGGAGCGGGAAGGCCGAAAGGTCCGAGACGACCGGCCGCCCGGAGATCACGATTGCGTTCTTCGGCGCATCCCAGACGAAGAGCGGCATGATGTAGTCCACGTCGGTCCGTACCAGATTTCCGGAGTCGTCGGTGCCGTCCCATGGGATGACGTAGGCGCCCGGCAAGAGCGGCTCGCGGAGCAGGATGGTCTTGACGCGGCGGACCGCGACGCCCGGGAACTCGACCACGTAGACGGTGCATTCGGATGGGCGGAAGATCGAGAATCTCACCGCCAGCGTCTTGCCGGCGGCCGGGTCGAAAGCGTCGTCGTACTCCGGCGTGACCGAGGTCTGCGACTCGAAGACCTCGCCGCTGGGGTCGTAGGTTCCCGAGGCGGTGCCGGCCACGTAGTCGATGGCGTAAGTGTAGGAACCAAGCGAAACCGGTGTGCCGGAATCGGCCCGTCCGTCCCAGTTGTCGACGTGGATGCCGGCCGGGCGCTGCGCGTCGCGAACCAGGTGGCGCACGGTCAGACCGGCCCGGTCCTGGATGCGGAGGGTGATCCGGGCAGCGGCGGAGAGCACCGAACGGATGGCAACCGCACCTCCCAGCTCCGGATCGAGCCCTGCGGGCGTGTGCGAGGCCGAGATGCCGAATCCGACCGTGACCTTGGCCTGGGCCACCTCCACCTCGCCCGCAGCGTCGGTCACGCGCACTCGGGCCAGGAAGGTTCCTGGGACCGGGTAGTTGCCCGTCGTGAAGTTGGCGGTTGTGAGCTGATCGAACTTGCCGTCGCCGTCGAAGTCCCACTCGTATCGGACCAGTGGGGAGTTGCTGCGGGTCTGGACGGACGCGGACATGCTGGGCGCCAGCGGAGCCGTGCCGTTCGCCGGCGAGACGTTGAGTGTGGCCGTCGGCTGGGTCGCCGAGCGCGCGCGGATGGGTAGCACGGCCCTGCCCTTGCGGCCTCGCTCGTCGGTGACGGTCACGGTGGCGTTGTAAAAACCGGGCCTGCCGAAGACGAAGCGCGCGCCGCCCGCAGAAGTGGTGACGAGATCGAGCGTTCCGTCGCCGTCGAAGTCCCACTCGAACCTCCGGGCCAGCGACACTCCGTCGCCAAGCGCGGCCTCGAACGTCACGGGCAGAGGAGTCAAGCCCGCCTCCTGGTCTGCCGCCAGAAGCACCTCGAGGGGGGCGTCACCCGGCGAAAGGACTCGCACCCTCACCGCTCGGGTGTCGGCCAACCCGGCCTGGCTCGTGACGCGCAAGCGCGCGTCATAAGTGCCGGGCCGCTCGAAGGTGAAGGCGAAGTTCCGAGAGATGCGCGAGTTCTGATCGAAGACACCGTCACCGTCGAAGTCCCACTCGTACTTATCGATCGTATCGCCCTCGAGACCACCGTCGCACGTGAAAATGACGCGCAGGGGCGCCGTGCCCGTGACCGGCGATGCGCGCGGGATGGACTGCGGTGGCCGGCCGGCGAAGACCGGGGGCGCAAGAGCGGTGTCCGAGTCGCCGTCCGCCAGCCGCACCTCCAGCCGGGGTAAGAACTGGCCGCCCGACGGGTATGTGTGGCGTGTGGCCGCCGTCGTCGTCGAGACGAAGTCGAAGACGCCGTCGTTCTCGAAGTCCCAGCGGTAGGTGGCGATGGGCTGGCCGGCGTCCGTCCTCGCTGGTCCGGCGTCGAACTCCACCGTGAGCGGCACGGGGCCGCTCGAGGGCGTCACCCGAGGCTGGGAAAGGACTCGATTCGCGGCTCTGGCCACGAAGCCGTCCGCTCGGACCAGGCTCTGCCCGCCATCGGCCATCGTGACCCTTGCCCTGGGCGAGGAGGACGTGGAGAAGTTGAAGCCGAATCGGGTCGTGAGCGGCGCCGAAGTCGCGCTGAAGTCGAAGGAGCCGTTTCCGTCGAAGTCGAGCTCGACATTGGTCGCGACGGCGCCGCTCGGGCTCGAGGCCTCCACCGTGTAGGTCGGCGTCAGCGGCACGAAGCCGCGGAGCGGCTCTACCCGGAAATTGACGGCCGGCGCCGGTCCTCGGACCAGAACGATCCCGGTCTTCTCCGTCGTGTTCCCACCGTTGTCGGTCACGCGCGTCCGCACGCGCTTGGAGCCGGGTGTCGCGAACCGGAACGTGCGGCTGAAGGAAAAGCGGCTGGCGAACTCGTAGACGCCGTCGTCGTCGATATCGAGCTCGTGCCGCACGACGGAGCCGTCGAAGTCGGCGCCGAACGCGCCGATCGTGACCGGCGCGCCGACGGTCGCCTCCGACGGGAAGATCGAGAGCGACACCGTCGGCGTCGTCGGCGAGACGACCGGCGCCAGAATCGTGACCGGCACCGTGGTTGTGGCCGTGAGCCCCGAAGAGTCGGTGACCACGAGTCGCGTCGAGTGGTTACCTTCGATGCGGTAGACGGCCTGCGTCACGGCCGCGCCGCCGGCTTCGACGTCGACCTGGGCGGGCGCGCCTTCACCGCGGATCAGCAGATCGTCGACGACCCAGCCGTCGCCGATCGTCGCGTCGCCATCGGCCCGCAGCCGCCAGCGCGCCCGCAGATTTCGCTTGCCCGATGCTTGCGAGATCGCAAAGGAGCTCTGCGCGTCGAACCGCGTGCGTCTGAATGGCTGGTTCGACCCCGAGAAGGACGTCACCTCTTGCCACGTGGTCCCTCCATCGCTCGAGAGCTCCAGCGTTCCTCGGTCGTCGAAGTCCGGGATGTCGAACTTGTGCGTGAAGGCGATCTCGCCCGACCCGCGCACGGGCCAGTCGAACGGCTTGCTCATCAGGATTGCCTCCGTCCCCGCTGAGGCCGCCGCGCCCGGCGAGTCGTTCCAGGCCGTCGAGCCGCCCGGGGCCGAGGCCTCCGAGCTCCTTTGCCAGCCGCCCGCCGCGACGGTGAAGCCGTCCCGGACCGTCTCCACGTCGTCGGCGATCGTCGCGCCGTAGAGCGACCACTGGAACCTGCTGAGCGGTCCGTCGGCGTCCGTCGAGCCCGAGCCGTCCAGCGCCGCGACGAGCGGCAGAACCCCGGCCACCGGGCGCACTTGTGCTGCTGCCCTGGGCGTTCCCTGAGGCAGGACCCTGACCGTTATCGAGCCCGAGGCCGTTTCTCCTCGATCGCCCGTGGCGACCAGGATCGCGCGATAGAGGCCTGGCGCCGTGTACGTGTGACTGGCCGCGACAGTGGTTGCCGACGTGAAGTCGATCGCCGCCACCTTCGCCGTCAGCGCGATGTCGTCGATCACCCAGCCGTCACGCACAGAGGAGCTGTCGCTGGTGAAACGGAACCGCAGCCGCAGCGTGCCTACCCCCTCCAGATTGGGAATGCCGGCCGTGCGCTGCACGAAGCTGTCCTGCGTACCGGAGACGCGTGTCCCCGTGAGCTCGACGAAGGCGCCGCCGTCGCGTGAGACCTCGACCCTTCCTCGGTCGCAACACGACTCCGTCTGGTAGCGTTCGAAGTAGCTGAGCACCGCGGTCGTGGCGCCCGCCACGTTGATCTCGCGCGAGGTGAGCGAGGAGTCCGTGTTGTTGACGTAGTTGCCGCTGGGACTGTCCGTGAAGGCCAGCCCGCTGACCGCGGGCGAGCCGGTGGTGCCCCATGTCCCCGATGCGCTGAAGTTCGTCAGTCCCTGTTCGGCCGCATCGGTCAGGAGCGATCGCGTCTCCAGAGGCTTGTCGCCGAAGAACCAGTCGAATCGTGCGGGCGGCGAGTCTCCGCCGATCAGCGTCGCGCCCAGCGTCACGTCCAGCGGGGCCGGACCCTCCCGAGGCGTCGCGACCGGCAGGATGGCCGGGGCACGGGGTCGGACCGTCGCGTCCCCCGACACGGTCACGGTGAGCCCGGAGGTCTCCGTGAGTCCCTTCGAGTCGGTGACTTCCAGGCGAGGGAGGTACGTGCCCGCGGCGCGGTAGACGAACAGAGCCGTGGTCCCGTTCGTGGTGCCGTCGGGTGGTTTGACCAGGTCCGTCGTGCCGTCGCCGTCGAAGTCGAACCGGAAGGCCGCAAGCGACCCGTCGGCGACGTTTCCCGAAGCGGAGTACCGCACCTCGAGCGGTGCGAGTCCGGAGCTGGCCGAGCCGAAGAAAGAGAGCACGGGCCGGGCAGGCGCGACCTCCACGGTGACGTCGCTCTCGACGGTGGAGCCGATCTCGTCGGTGACCTTGACGATTGCGCGGTAGGTTCCAGCCTTCGAAAAGGTGTTGCGGACCGTCACCGAGGTGCGGTCGCTCTCCTGGAAGCTCTCGAACGAGCCGTCGCCGTCGAAGTCCCACTGGACGCTCTCGGCGCGTCCGGAAATCGGACTGAAAAGATGCACCGTGAAATCGACGGGAAGCGGAGCCCTGCCACGCAACGGCGACGCAGAGGCCGTCGCTCGCAGCGACCCGACGCGCACGATCGTGGAGTAGTCGATGCCGGAGAGCTGCTCGGTGTCGGTGACCCGCAGTACGGCGTTGTAGACGCCCTCGCGCGAGAAGGCACGCGTCACCGAGGCGGTGGAGGGGCTGGAGTACTCGAAGGTCCCGTCGCCGTCGAAGTCCCACTCGAAGCGGGTCAGGCTCGAGGCCAGAGATGCGGCAACTCCGCTGAAGCTGACGGGCTCGCCGATCGCGACGACGGTCGGCACGGCCAGCGCTCCCACGAACGGAGCGCCCTTGATGGAGTCGCCCGGCAGCACGGCCAGGTCCCCGGGGCGGCTGAAGCCGGCCAGGTCGAACTGCCGGACCCCCGTGGGCGTCAGCTTGTGGACTTTGCTGGCGCCGGCGTCCGCGACCCAGAGGGCGCCAGTGAAGGGATCGACGGAGAGCGCCAGCGGCCCCTTGAAGCCGCCGACCCGGATGACTTCCTTGCCCGAGGCGTCGACCTTGACCACCCCGGCCCCGGCAGGCGCCTCGTTGGCCACCCAGACGCTCGAGTCGAAGGCATTGACGGCGACGTCTCCCGGGGTGTCGAAGATGCCGATCCCTCGACCGGAAGCGAAGAGCTCGCTCGAGTTGCCCGCAGAGATCCGGGAGACCCGGCGGGGCAGAGTGATGCTGTTGGTCACGCGCGAGATGAACACGTCCTGGTCGCTCACGACGAGACTGCCGTCGCGGCCGTCGACGGCAATGCGGCCGCGCGCGCGCACCGAGCCGTTGGGGGTGTGGAAGACGGGCGAGGACGAAAGGGAGTAGTCCCCAGGGGCGCGCGTCGAAACGCGATGGAGCTGGCTCTCGCGCTCGAGCACCCAGAGCGCCTCGCGGGGCGGGTCCACTGCCAGCGAGCGCACCGAGGAGCTCGAGCGGATCGACGTGAGCGGAGAACCCCCGACGCTGGCCGCCGAAGGGGCGTCCGTGCCGTCGGCAACGCTGCGCGGTACGCGGAACACGCGCTGCAGCCCGGCGTCGGCGACATAGACGATCCCGCGGGCGGAATCGACTGCCAGGTCACGAATGTCGCCGAAGCCTGTGACGCGGGCTGTGACGCGTCCGGCCGCGGTCACGTGGACGAGCGTGCTTCCCGCCGCGGCCACCCAGGCATCGCCGCTGGCCGTGTCGATGGCGACCAGGCGTGCGTCAGCGACCGGCACGAACGTGAGCGTGCGCCCGGTGGAGACGTTTACCTTCACGAGCCGCCCGTTGCCCGTGTCGGCGACCCAGAGGTTCTGGTCGCGACCGGTGCGCGCGAAGTTGGCCTTGACGATGGCGATGTCGCGGTCCGTGATGCGGCCGTCGCCGTCGAGGTCGCCTGCGTCTGCAAACCTCGCCTGTCCTCGAACGGTGCCGAGGGACCTGGAAAGCAGGATCAGATCGAGCCCGTCCACCCGGCCCGACCCGTCCACGTCGCCGAGCAGCGCCCAGGCCTCGGGTGCCGCCGCGAGGACCAACGCAGCCGCCAGCGCTGCCAGCGCGCGCTTCGGAGAGCGAAGTCGAATCATCTCGATTCCTCTTTTCAGTCCCATGGAATCGCCGGGCGAACGTTCAGGGCGCGGGGACGGTCAAGTCGCGCGCCGCGGGCACGACGACGATGTAGCCCTTCCCATTCTCGACGGGCTCCGGATCGTCGGCGAACGCGGGCGAGAACAGGCGGAACCGGCGTGGTGCTTCCGAGGCGTCCTCGGGGGCGCGGTCGAAGCGCGCGACGACCCGGGTGGCGGCCACGAGGCCCAGGTCGGCCAGGTCGAAGCCTGCGGGCGCGCCCCTGGGGAAGGCGATGAGGTTGATGCCCGCGTGCAGGCGCCTGGAGCGCGCAGAATCGGGCCATGACCGTCCGACGTACGAGTAGACGAAGGGGGCGGACATCTGGAGGAGGTAGGCCTGGTCGCCGGTGATGGAGAAGGCGGGCACGGGTCCGCCTGGAATGAACACTTCGAACCGCCCCGCCTGGCCGGAGCCGCCAGGCACGGTCCGGATCACGAACTGGGCCCCGGTCACCCCTGCCAGGGCCGCGGCGTCGATGGGCCCCGCACCCGTGGCGGGGTCGGCGGGGAGCGCCACCAGGTTGAGACCGCGCTCCAGCGGGAGTGTCGAGCGCGCGACGACCGAGATGTCCTGGAGCCTGGAGCGCTCCAGGAAGTCTGCCTCGGCCAGCGTGAAGCTCGCCGGTGACGCGGTGAGCAACGCGCCCGAGACGTCCTGGACGTCGACCCGGATGAGGTCACCCGGGGCCGCCGCCGGGTTGTCGGAGCGAGAAACCAGGGCCGAGTAGCTTCCGTCGCCAGCGGCCGCGAGGGCGCCGGCCGAGACGCGCCGGGAGAGGTTGAAAAACGTCAGCCGAGTTCCGTCGGGCGCCGGCAGGCCACTGGCGGCAAGCGTGATCCGGCCCGAGATCGTCAGCAGGTTCGCGGGCGCAGGTCGCGGGGCAACCTGAACGCCGACCGTTCGAGCTGCCGTGCGACCCTGGCTGTCCCGAGCCGTCAGCGTGAGAACGTGCTCGCCGGTCGTGAGCGTGGCCTTGGTCTCGGAGCCCGTGGCCACCAGTCCGTCGATGCTCGACGTCCAGACCAGACCGGCCCCGGTGATGGCAGCTCCGGCGCTGTCGGCGGCCAGGCCGGAGAGCGGCACCTGCTGGCCTTCGAAGAATCTGCCTCCCGTCTTCGGCGAACGGATCGAGACGAGGACCTCCTGTGTACGGTTGTCCACCTGAAAGGAGCCGCTGGAGCCGGCGACTCCGGCGCCACCGGCGTCCGTCGCCCGGATGCGTATGAACGCGGCGGTGGCCACGGCGCCGAGATCAGCCAGCGAGTTCCAGACGAAGACGTGGCTGGCGCCGGCGGGCGGCGCAGCCAGGTTGGTGAGGCCGTCGCCACCGGCGGCGCGCGCCGGAGAGAACGCGATGCCGTCGGTGGAGCGTTCGATCGTCACCGATACGGTGTCGCCTTCCGGGTCGGCGGTGACGAAGCCGATGAAGACGGCTCCGGATTGGGCCGGCCCGGGTGTGCGCACGGCGACCGCCGGGCGACGGTTGAGCGCCTCGGTGACGTCGATGGTGACTTCGTCGGTGGAGGTCGATGAGGCGTCGCTCACCTCGAGGCGCACGACGCGGCTGCCGGCGGTCGGGGCTTCGAGGATGGCGACAGGGGACGTCGTGTTCTGGAGCGACGCGGCCGGGCCGCCGGCGAGGCTCCAGCGATAGGTGAGGGGATCGCCCTGCGGGTCGGTGCTGGCGGTTGCGTCGAGCGGGATGCGGCCGGGCCGCTCCTGGCGATCCGGGCCGGCTCGGGCGGAGGGCGGCGCATCGATGGCTGCGGTCGCCACGAGCAGTGTCGCCGAGCTTGTCGTCAGCGGCAGCCGGCCGTCGCCGGAATCGCTGAGCGTGGCCCGTTCGAGCGAAAGCGACGTCGTTCCGCGCGTACGAGCTCGAAAGCGCGCGGTCGCCAGTAGCCGCGGTTCCGCCGTCGATGCTCCCAGCGCCGGACCCCGGCGTACGACGCCGAGCAGAAGCCTGCCCTGGCGGTCGTCTTCCAGGGCGGTAGCGAACACGGTCGGAGTCGTGCCGCCCTCGCCGAGGAACGGACCCTCCGAGACCGCGGGCTGGATACCGTTCCGCGGGTCATCATCCCGGTCTACCAGGGTGATGACGGCCGGGTCGTAGGTGAGGTCCAGCGCCGCGCCATAGAGATCGGCGGCGTCCCGGACCGTGATGCCGACCTGAAACGTGCGGCCGGGAGCTGTCACCGGAACCACCAGATCCAGACCTGCCGCGAGGACGGTCGAGTCGAGGAACAGTGCGACCAGCAGCGGGGGCAGCATCGGCCCGAGGCAGCGGCGTGGCAGGAGCCGGGCGGTGGCGGAACTGGCCAGAGCGGAAACCGCCGGGGGCACGGCGAGCAGGGGTCGCGGTTGGAAATCCCAGCCCCGGGTGGCCGTGGCGATCGGAGTGGGTCTCATCGGTCACCTGCCTGTACTCTGAGGCTTCGCGTGGAAGCCTGGCCGCCGAAGGTCACGAGGCTGACGGAGACGGTGTGCACACCCTTGGCCAGCGCGCTCGCCGGCACCTGCACGGTGTAGGGGAGGTAACCCAGCTCCTCCTCGCCCACGCGCTGGAAGTCGACGAAGGTCACGATCTCGAATCGTTGTTCGGCCAGTCGCGCGACGGTCTCGGGATCGGCCGAGATCCGCAGCGGCAGCGATTCGGCTTTCGAGGGGAGAAGAGGAGGGCCGCCGCTCTCCCACGAGAGGGTGAAGCCGGGGGAGATTCGCTGGGCCGACGGCTGCAAGTACTGGGAGGCGACCCCTCTGGTCGTGGCTGTCTTGCGGACTCGGGTCAAGCGCTCCAGAGCCTGCGCGTCCGCGCCACTCGCCTTGGATGCGGAGCTGGCGCGCGCGGGCCCGGCCACGATCACCGCCCCGGGCGGCAGCGCAAAGGCCTCCGTCACGATCGAGAGGCCCGGATGCGCCGCGAGGTCCAAGAGACCCGACTCGTCTCTGCCGTCCCAACCGATGCGGTGATCTCCGGCGGGCAACGGCCGCCAGTCGAGCGGCGTAGCCAGCAGCGGGCCCGAGTGGACTCCGGCTCTGGCCCGCACCCAGCCAGGCCGATCGAGCCGAAAGCGCAATTGTCTCGTCTGGGCGTCGTAGGACTGCTGGCCGAACTCCATGGCGATCAGCTCGCCGCCGCCCTCGAGTGCCGGATCGTAGCGGGCAGAGCCGCCCTCGGAGGTCGCCTCGAGGACGAAGTAGTAGACGCCGCCGGCCACTCGCTCCCCCGCATCGTCCGTGCACGGCCACGAGAGCGTGACCTCGCCGGCCGGCAGCGCCCTCGAGGCCGCGACCGTGGCGGCCCGCGCGTGGTCGGCGTCGAACGCGGTGAGCGTTACGTGGGCGGGCTCTGCGAGCGCGAAGCGCACGACGACGCCGTCGCCTTCGGCCGCAACCGGGGAGTTGAGCCGGTAGCCTTCGCCCGCGAGCGGACTTGCGGTAGCTGCGCCAGGGCTTGCGGCCACCACCACCGCCAGACAACACACAGCTGGCCGTGAGCCGCACGCGCGCCCCAGCGCGAAACACGCTTCCGAAACGACGATCCTCAAGAGAACCGCGAGTTCGTCTCGCATGGGTCCCTCCAACGGTCGTGAGCTCGGCGAAGTTCGCCCGGGAGCGAAGTGTAACCTAGGATACACTACGCCCGCACCGCCTGGAGGCGTGCCTCAGTAGACCGTGACCGCCACCGAGGAGAGCCGGACGTGCATCGCCAGCAGGCCGGGAAGTGCGCCGAAGCGGAAGCGGAACCGGTTGCGCCCATGCCGGAGCAGAGCGGGGTCGAAGTTGCGGCTGACGGCCGCCTCGCCTCTGGCTGGAGTGCTCGAGAGAAAGGGCAGGATGAACCGGCCGCGGGTGTCGTCGGGGCCAGGGTTGACGTTGACGGTCAGGACGCCTTCCGGCGTCGGGTCCAAGGCGTGCACGGTGAGACACGCCCGTCGCGCCCCGGCAGTTGCGGGCAGCTCCAGCTCGACGTCCAGCGCCGTGGCGTCGCCTTCCCCCAGGCCGAACTTGCGAAGGTCGCTGACCAGTCGCGCCAACAATTTCCTGGGCTCCGGGAAGCGCAGCAGGGCGGCGGTCTTGCCTGGCGGGGCGTCGCCCGCAAAGCAGCTCCAGGATTCCCCGTACAGCTCCCGGACCCCGGTGCGCAGGCCGACGCCGTAGGCGCCGGACATCAGGTCCAGTCGCAGCAGCTGATCCAGGAACGAGACCCAGCCGAGCTTCGTGCCGGCGTCGGGATACTCCGGTCCCAGCGCCCAGCCGGCAAGCTGCCGGGTCCGCTCCACACGATGTCGCCACCGGCCCGAGTCGACCAGCGCCCGGATCTTCGCTCCGACCGCGGCCCGAGAGGCTCCGATGACGATGTCGCGGCCAATGGCGCGCAACACCGGCATCGCAAGGTCTCGATCGACCTCGAGACAGAGCCCGTCAAGAGCCCGCGCCGGGCTCGGGAGCGCCGCGCGGCCCGTTGCTTGGCCTTCGGGAGTCCTTGCGAGCAGCTCGTAATCGCGGCCGTCGTCGGTCACCGGCAGCATCGCGGGATGGCTCTTCGCCGGCGAGCGCTCGAACCTGCCCGCCACGCGCGCGCCGTCGAGGACTTCGAGAGTGAGCGCCGACGCGCGCGTCAGCTCGACCTGCACCCGAGTCGCGTGGGGCAGCCGTCGCGCCAGCGTCACGCGGATCGCCTGGGAGGCGGGCTCCGGGCTCGGGAGGTCCGGCCGGGGCACTTCAGCAGGCCGGCCCAGCCACGAGAGGCCCGCAGTCAGCGCGGCGACGGCCGCCAGACCTGCGACCGAACGGGTCCATCGACTCCTTCGACCTGCGGCCGGGAGCGGCCCGGCCATCGCCATGGGCGCCCGGCCTGCGCGCGCGTTTGCCGGTGCCTGCGCAGATAGCAGGGCGTCGGCGATGGCGCGGGCAGAGGGGAATCGCCGCGCCGCTTCGGGCGCAAGCGACCGGGCCACCAGGTCGATGCCGGCCGGCGGCAAGCCGCGCAACATCGAGCCGACCAGCGCCCGGTCCAGCCCCCGCTTGGCCGTCAGGAGGCTCGCGGCCGGCACCTGCGGGATCGGAAACGTGCCCGTCAGCATCCGGAAGAGCGTCACTCCGAACGCGTACTGGTCGGTCACCGGTGTCGGCGCATCGCCCTTCAGCAGCTCGGGCGCCATGTACATCGGGGTGCCGACGAGGTACCCCTCGGCCGTCAGCCGCCCGGCTCCCTCCGCCAGTGCGATGCCGAAATCGGCCAGCTTGGGCGGGCCGTCGGAGGGGACCAGGATGTTCTCTGGCTTGAGATCGCGGTGGAGCACGCCTGCGTCATGCAGGTAGGCGAGCCCGTCCAGCAGCGGCAGCGCGTACGCGACCGCCTCCTTGAAGGAGAGCTTGCCCTTGCGCCGCACGATCCGCTCGAGCGAATCGCCCTCGATGTACTCCATGACGATGACCGGGCAGTTTCCGTCCAGCTCCGCGTCGAAGAGCGTCACGATCCCCGGGTGCGACAGCCGGGCCAGGATGCGGGCCTCGGCAAGGAAGCGCTGTCGGCTCTCGGCGTCGCCGAAGCGGTCGGCGTTCAGGACCTTCATCGCGACCCTGCGGTTGAGTTCGAGCTGGATCGCTTCGTAGACGCAGCCCATTCCCCCGCGCCCCAGCTCGCGCACGATCCGGTATCGCGCGCGCAGCCGCTTCGACAGGTCCGGCGCGTCAGTGGTGCCCATGGATGGAAGTATAGAGTTCCCGATGACCTGAAGACCCGGATGCGCCCCAAAAAACCCGTGGCGTCTATCTGTACCGGGTTTTTCGGAAAACCCGGTACAAGTAGACGCCACGGGATTTTCACGGGATTTTCGCCACGGGACCTCACGGCGGCCGATCCGGTGGGCGGTGTTGCTATCGCAGGGTAACGCCGCCGCCGCCGAGCGGGGCGATGCCGCCGCCGTAGCCGCCCTGGCGGGCTGCGCCGATGGCGCCGACCCCGGCCTGGGTGATCCCGGCGGCCAGACCGAGGGCCTGCTGGGCCTGGGGGTCGGGGACGGCGGAGGCCACCGTGTTGAGGATGGCGGGCGCGGCGGGCGCCACGGCGCCGGCCACTCGGGCTGCCCCGGTCAGCGCCTTGCCGGCGACTCCGACGGCGCCCCTGGCCAGCCCGGCCGCTCCCCGGGCCACACCGCCGACCAGGCCCGCCGCTCCGCGCGCGACGCCGCCCAGGGCACCTCCCACGGCGCCCAGCGCGCCGCATCCGTTCAGACCGAAACTCATCGTGATCATCACAGCCGCCAGGGCCAGGGTGTGTGCGCTCTTCTTCACGTCGTGCCTCCTTGTTCTCAGGGTCGGCCATCACCAAGCACGTCCGGTGCCAGCCCGCCGTCTTCCTCTTCCAGCGCGCCGAAGCGCCGTCGTCCACCTGCCACCAGGCGCGATTCTCTCCACACCCACGGGCCGGTTTCTTCCTCCGGGGAGACGGAATGCGCCCCCGCCGTCCGGGTCTATACTGGCCCGGATGACGCAGGCCCCCACCTTCTCCCAAAAGTTCCAGAGCCGCTACAGGGTGGTGCGGGAGCTGGGCCGGGGAGGCATGGGACGCGTCTTCGAGGCCGTTCAGGTAAACCTCGAGCGCAAGGTCGCCCTGAAGGTCCTGCGCCCGGAGCGCTTCGCCGACGTCGAGACTCGCCAGCGCTTCGTGGCGGAGGCCCGCATCCTGGCGAAGATCTGCCATCCCAACATCGTCACGCTCTTCGACGCGGATCTGGACGAGCAGTGCCCCTACCTCGTCATGGAATTCGTCGGCGGAGGCACGCTTCGCGATCTCGTCGGCCGCCGCAAGGGTCTGAACGTCGATCTGGCGCTCGGCGTCGCGGGCGGGCTGCTGGCCGGCCTGCAACACCTCCATGACTGCGGCGTCGCACACCGCGACCTGAAGCCCGAGAACGTCCTGATGCAGGACGGACGCGTGCCGAAGCTGGTCGACTTCGGTCTGGCCCGCGCCGAGGGCTCCGGTCGGCTGACGGCCGAGGGGATGATGGTCGGCACCCCGATGTACATGTCGCCCGAGCAGCTCCGCGGCGACGTCGGCGGCAGGCAGTCGGACATCTACGCGTTCGGCATGCTGCTCTACCACCTGCTGACCGGCTCGCACCCGATTCCGCTCTCGGCGGGCTGGGACGTGCTCCCGTTCAAACTGAAGCTGACGCGAGCGGACCTTCGGAAGGGACTGCAGGGCGTGCCGGACTCCATCGTCGACACCATCGCGCGCTGTCTGAAGCCCGCGCCAGACGAGCGATTCGAGGCCGCCTCGCAGGTCGCCGAGGCGCTGGGTGTCAGCCAGACCTCGGGGCGAATTCCGCTCTCGGAGGTCTCGCCGCCCTCCCCGGCGCAAACGACTCGACAGACCCGATGGAGGCGTTCAGTCTTCGTTATCTGCGCGCTCCTGACCGGCCTCGCTGCGGCAGCCGCGTCGATGGGCGGAGGGGCCGGGCCCTGTGAACCGGAGGGGCTGACCGTGGAAGCCATCCCCGGCGGGAGCCGCGTGCGCTGGACCAACCGGGAAGATTGTCCCGGCCAGCTGGAGGCCCTGGGCCGCACCTTCGGCTCCGCACAGGCTGCCCGGGAGCACGTGGTCGAGGTCCCCGGGGTGCCCTTCGCCGAGCCTGTCCAGGCCCACCTCACCCTCCAGGGCGAGCCGGCCGGCCGCCTCTTCCTGCTGCGCGCCTTGCCGCTTCGGCCCAGGCCCACGCTCCGCAGGCGAGGCGACAGCCTGCACTTCGAGCTGGACCTGCCCGCGCCCGCGGCCCTGACGCTCGAAGTGCTCTCGCAGCGCGGACTGGCCGCGCGCGCCGTCCTGGCTCCGGCTTCTTCCCACAAGACGCGCCTGGCGCTCCCCGACGACCGCACCGACTTCCACGTCCGGCTGCTCTCCGACGGCAGGAGCGTCCTGGAGACCGACGCGCTCAATGTCGTGCTGCCGGCGCCGCGCCGTTCGCTCGAGCTCCTGGCCGGCACCATCCAGGCGCTGCGCGTGGAGGATCTGGTTGCAGCCGCGATGCGCGACGCGCGTGCCCGGGCCCGACCCGCCGACGTCGAGCGACGCCTCTCGGGCGCCCTGGAGCGCGAGCAGTGGCACTTTCTCCTGGGCGAGGCCCGCGGGGCCGTCGAGTGGGCGCTGGGACGAGGCGGGGCCGATGGGGGGCTGCAGGCCGTCGTCCTCTACGGGCTGGAGCAAGCCATGCAGATCGACCAGGCCGCTCGCCTGGCCGGCCTTCCCGCCCTCACCGGCGTCCGCGAGCTGCTGGGCCGGGAACGCGGGCCCTTCGCCGGAGAGCCCGAAAGCGGCAGGACCACGGCCCAGCTGGTCCTCGTGCCCCCACGGAAGGTGGCCGGCAAGATCACCAGCGACATTCGCGGCTTCCTGCTCGACGACCAGCTCGCCACTCAGGTCGACTTCGTTCTGGAGCTCGGCGAGGTCTCGGGCGCCCTCAACGCCTGGGTGACGCTCGATCTGCGCCACGCCATCGAGGGCGGCATCGCTCTGGTCACTCTCAACCCCGACCGCTCCGGCGGCATCACGCTGGCGCTTCCCTGCAACGACGCCGATCCCCGCGCCGAGCCCTTGACCCTCTCCCACGGGCTCGACCCCGGCTTCCTCGCGCCGGGCAAGAATGTCGTGCGCGTGCAGTACGGCGCCCTCCCGGGCGCCGTCGTCTCCTCCCTGCTCATCTCACGCGTCAAGCTGACCGTGCAGTGAGCCGGGAGCTCGCCCGGGGCCCGGCATTTCTGGCCTGGAGCGCTCCGGTGGTGTACGCTCGCGAATCGTGAAGCGCGCGGAACCGCAAGCATCGGACGGGGGGCTGGCGGCTGCGCCCTGCCCGGCGCACCTGTTCGACGAGCGCGGCCGGCCGAAGCTGGGTGTCTTCCGGGGAACTCCGGTGACTGCAGCGGTGGAGCTCTGGGCCTCCTGGCTCGGCCGGCTGTTCCGCCAGAAGCGCTGGCAGTACACGGCCGTGGCCGGGAAGGACCTGGTCGCGGCGGCAGCCGTGGCACACCTGGGCTACGTCGGCCTGGCCTTCGTGCTGGTCTGGGACCGGCGAAACCGCCGCTGGTTCGAGTCCGAGGCGCTGACGCCGCTGGCGCTCGGCATCCGGGCCGACGGGCCGCCCGGCGAATCGCAGTTCACCTACCGGGGCGAGCAGGGCGAGCTCACGATGCGCTCTTCGGGCGGCGAACGGATGGTGCAAGCCCAGTTCAAGGGCAGCTTCCCGTCGGGGGTGGAGGTGGTGCAGTTCGACTGGGTGCTGCCGGGGTCGGCCTTCGAGCCGCTGACGTGCGTCTCGGAGCTCTCCGGCGGCGGCATCAACGTGACGCACAAGGCGGCCGGACTGCCGGTCGGCGGCGTGGTGCGGCTGGGCACGGAGGTCCTCACGCTGGAGCGCGGAACGCACGTGGCAATGCTCGACTGGACCCGCGGATTTCCCCCCAGGCGCACGGCCTGGAACTGGGCGATCGCGGCCGGCCGGGCAATCGGCGGTACCCCTCTGGGACTCAATCTATGCGTCGGATACAACGACGCCGTCGAGACCGAGAACGTCGTCTGGCTCGACGGGCAGCTGCACCGGCTCGGGCCGGTCCGGTTCTCGATTCCGGAGGGAGAATCCGCCGCGCCCTGGACCATCACGTCCGCCGCCGGCGACGTCGACCTGACCTTCGAGCCGGAGACCGGACGCAGCGCCGACGAGAACTTCATCCTGGTCCAGAGCCGCTATCGCCAGCGGATCGGCACCTTCACAGGCCGCATCCTGGGCCCCCGCGGCGTCCCGATCGACCTGGACGGCCTCCCGGGCGTCACGGAGGACCACCGGGCACTCTGGTGATCACTTCGCGCGGCTGACCCGCTCCAGCACTCGCTCCAGTTCACTGATGCTGAAAGGCTTCTCGAGGATCTCGAGGATGTCGAGTCGGCTCTCGGCGGCCAAGATCCGCTCGTCGGTCTTGCCCGTCATGATCACCACCGGGCAGCGCACCCCCATCTGGCGCGCGCGCTCCAGCGTCGCAATTCCGTCCAGCTCGGGCATCATCACGTCCAGGAGCACCAGGCCGTAGGGCCTCACCTTCAGCTCCTCCAGGGCGGCAAGGCCGCTGGCGACCGCCTTGACCTCGTTCTGCTCTCCAAGGTAGTCGGCGCAGATTTCGCGAATGTCATCCTCGTCGTCGACGACCAGGATGCGCAGGCCTTTCGGCGCCAAGGCGATGGGCGCGGGCTCGACGTAGATCGGGGATATGGGCCGATCCGGCACCGGCAGCCGCACCAGGAACACCGTACCGTCCGAGCCCGTCGACTCCAGTAGCAGATCGCCCCCGTGACGGCGCAGGATGCCGCGGCTCACCGACAGCCCAAGCCCTGTCCCCTGGCCGGGCTCCGTGGTCGTGAAGAACGGATCGAAGATTTTCTCATGGAGCGGGGCCGGGATTCCCGTTCCTGTATCGCTCACGCGGACTTCCACCCAGGCACCCGCCCTCTTGCTCTGGATGCGCAGAACCAGGTTGTCCAAGCGCTCTGGAGCGCTCGAGACCAGCGCATGCCGCGCGTTCACCACCAGGTTGAAGAAGACCTGCTCCAGCTCGTTCTCGTCCCCGCCGATGTCGGGCAGTCCGGCCGCCAGATCGCGCTCCAGGCGCACGTTCTCCATCTCCAGCTGCCGCCCCATCAACGCCAGAGTCTCCTCGATCACATGGTTCACCGACAGCGGCTGCACCTGCATCTTGGAGCGGCGCGCGAACTTCAGCAGGCTCGACACGATGTCCTTGCAGCGCAGCGCCTGCCGCTCCACGTTTTGCAGCCGGCGCGTGTTCGCCTCGGTCATGTCGCCATGCTTCAGCAGGATCTGCGTGAAGCCGAGGATCACGCCGAGCGGGTTGTTGATCTCGTGCGCCACGCCGCCGGCAAGCTGGCCGATCGTCGAGAGCTTCTCGGACTGATTGAGCTGAAGCTCCATATGCCGCTTCTCGGTGATGTCCGAGAAGCTCACGATCGCGCCCTTGCGCTCGCCGGTCCGGACCACCAGCGGGTTGACGACATAGCCGAGGTAGCGCGGGGAGCCGCCGGCCGTGGCCAGCTCTGTCTCCTGGTACTCGCCCGGGCTTCCGGAAAGCAGCGAGCGCGCCAGCTCCTCGGTGAAGGGAGCCAGCCCGGGCACCTCCGTATACCGGCGGCTTTCCACGTTTCCGGCGGCAAAGCCGAGCATCGACTCGGCCGCTGGGTTGAAGCTCTTGACCGTGCCGCCCAGGTCGACCACCAGCATCCCCCAGCCGACGCTGCGCAGCAGGCTGTCGCGGTAGTCCTCGAGCTCCTCGAGCTCCCGCGTGCGCTCCGCCACCTTGCGCTCCAGGAGTCGGTTGGAGTCCTGCAAGGCGGTCGTCAGCCGCCGGTTGGCCTCTGCCAGCTCGAAGTGCTGGGCCGCCTGATGGACCAGGGTCTCCAGGTCGGGGGCTTGCCAGGGCTTGGCGATGTAGCCGTAGATCTTGCCGCGGTTGACGGCGCGCGTCACGGCCTCGATGTCGGCGTAGCCGGTGAAGAGGATACGCACCGAGTCGGGCGCCAGTTCGCGGGCCTGACTCAGGAACTCGTCCCCCGTCATGTCCGGCATGCGCTGATCGGAGAGGATGATGTGGGCGAGCCGGGACCGCAACAGTTCCAGACCGGCCTGGCCGCTCTGAGCGGTGACGACTTCGAAGCTGCGGCGAAACAGGCTCGCCAGGCTGTCGAGGATGGGGCGCTCGTCATCGACGACCAATAGCGTGCGTTTGCTTACGGGCATGGGCGGATCAGGCCTTCTCCTGTTGCTTCGGCAGCACGGCAGGCAGGAACACGCTGAAGGTGGTCCCGCTGCCGAGGTCGCTCTGGACCTCGATCCGGCCGCCGTGTTTCTCGATGATACCGTAG
>JACPRK010000100.1 GCA_016190005.1 Candidatus Wallbacteria bacterium
CCTGCTCCCTGCTCCCTGATCCCTGAGGCCTGATCCCTGATCCCTGAGGCCTGCCGCCTCACTCCCACCGCTCGCGCAGGGAGGAGCCGCCGGCGCCTCGCGGCTTGGGCACGGCTTCCTTCAGCGAGCTCACCAGCTCCTGGTTCTCGGTGACGACGGTCTTCTTGCCCGGCTCGGCGCGGTCCTCGGCCTGCACGGCGTAACGGGCCACCAGCACCCGGTTGTCGTCCTTGGAGATGTGCGTCTTGAACCGGCAAAGCCGCGCCCAGAGCGTGACGACCGGCAGCACGATCTTCAGAATGGGCGCTCCGTCTTGGAAGTCGAAAGCAGCCTCGCCCCTCTCCATCTCGAAGGTGAGCGCCGCTCCGACTGGATTCTTCGCCGCGAGCTGGATCTTCTCGAACATCAGCGAGCTGTCTTCGAACAGCACGATCCGGCTCTTCGGCAGACTCGGCAGCAGCACGACCTTCCCGTTCTTGCCCGTCCGGATGTGCGTTCCGGAGCTGACCTTTGTGCCCTTCTTCAGCCCCTCCCACCCGGTCGTCGCCGAGGACGATTCGACCTCTCCCGAGACGCTGGCGACGGTCAGCACGGAGCGCGCCGAAGCCGACATCAGCCCGAGCTGCCCCATGTGCGTGTAGGCGTAGATCCCGCCGGCGAGGGCCAGCAGGAACAGCGCCCCGCCCGCCGAGAGTCCGATAAGCCGCGTGCGGTCCACCCCCTTGGCGGCCCCCGTCAATTCGAGCTCGCGGGTCTTTTGACTCCGTCGGCGGACCTGCCGCTCCTTGTAGTCTAGGAACTCTATTTCCTGCCAGTTCTTCGGCACGCAGGCGGTCCCCGGAAGCTCACTTCAGTTCGACGCCGGAGTTGGGGTGGGCCTGGACCGTGGAGATCAGCTCGGCTTGGCCCGCCCCGGGCTCCACACAGAAGAGCTGCACCTCGAGCGGCACTGGGCTGACCGAGACCGTGCCGGAAGGAAACGAGTCCTTCGGTGCGGCCACGCGCACCCGGTTGACGTCGTTCAAGATCAGCGTCTCGCTCCTCGTGCCGCCGGCGAAGTTGAAAGGGACCCCGGAAGTGAATCCCGTCGTCGCCGCCGAGGCCGTCTCCTCCACGATGTAGAGCGTCCGGTTCCACTTACCCTTGGGGCCGAAGACCTTGTTCTTGCCCTTGAGCAAGAACTTCACCATCGTGGCCTCGACCGGCTTGTCCGCGAGGCTTCCGCTGCTGCCAAGGCCCTCGCGGCCCGGCTTCGACTTCACCAGCTGCAGTAGGACTTCTTCACCCGAAGGTTCGGCGGCGTCGTCACCCGGACCGAAAACACGGACCACCTCAGTCGTATTGTCGTCGGCTGCGCCGGAACCCTCCGGGTTGACGATGACGTAGTGGGCGGGGATGTCGGAGATCTGGTTCGCCTGCGGTGTGATCTTCATCGGGTAGGACGCGCCTTCGATGTGCTGCCGGAGCCGCTCCTGGGCCTTGCGGATCTGGCCGTTGGTGAAGCTGCGCCACTGGCCGATGCTGCCGGCCCTGGAGAAGTTCCGCAGGATGGTGAAGACGCCCACGGTGAAGAGCACCAGGACGAAGAAGGCGACCAGGATCTCGACCAGCGTGAAGGCGGGGCGGCGGCGGCGGGTCATTTCTGTCTCGATACGGAGTAGAGGCCCGTCGCGATCTCCGTGCGGGCGGTGCTGAGGCGGTTCTGGTAATCCGACAGCGCCTCGAAGCTCTGCTCGAGCTCGGGGAAGTCGTGCGCGCCAAACTTGGCCGTGGAGGTCGTGCGGCGCCCCTCCGTCAGCTGGCGTGGGTTGCCGGTGGCGCCGAAGCTCTCGTCGGTGACCAGGCTGATCTGATGGATGTTGTTGAAGACCTGGTAGACCTGCCCGCGCGTCGTGAGCAGGATGGAGTCCTTGTCGTAGAGCTTGCCTCCCGTGAGCCCGAGGATCGCCAGCGACTCCACGACGTAGCTGCCGAAGAACGGATCGCGCCAGCCGGCGCCCATCGCGATGTCATTGTGCGGTTCGCTGGTGACCACGACGATGCTGTCGTCCTTGCCGCCACCGGGGTAGTCGGTGGCGATGTCGGCCTCGTAGAACGTGAGCAGGTACTTCATCTGATCTTCCGCGGTTCCGGAGGACGGGAAGCCACTCACGCCCGAGGGTGGCGCGAAGATATTGTCTCCCGAGCGGTTGATGATCGGGACCGCGGCGGCGGCGGGATTCGTGAGCGGGTCCTTGGTGCCGGTGAAGAACATCGGGCCCGGGTTGAGCAGGCTGTCGAGCGCGCCTCCGGCCTTGAGCGGGCGGCCGAAGTCGTAGTACGGGTTCTTTCCGATGGAGTAGGCAACGGCGTCGTACAGCTCCGTGGGCAGGTAGCGGAACTTTAAGAGGGCATGCTGCTGAGCGCCCTTAGCCAGGTACTCGGCCTGCTTCTTCTCGATGATCAGCTCGGTCTCGTGGCTGCTGCCGCTCTCGATGCTCCAGAGGATGACTGCGAAGACGCTGAGGACGATGGAGACCAGGATGACGATGAAGATGGCGAACCCTCCGCGCTGCCGTCGCGAGAAGGCTGTCCTTGTCCTCAGTGGCTCCATCGAGTCCTCATGCAGTCCGGCTACTTCTGGGCAAGGTCGCCCTTGAAGCTCACGAGCCAGAGCTCACGGGTGTTCTTGCTATAGCCGACGCCCTGGTTGATGTTGGTGTTCGGGTTCCAGCGCAGCCCGAGAACCAGCTTTATCAGGCCGCCGTTGGGCCGGCCGAAGTCGCGCTGGTCCTGAAAGCTGGCGAAGAAGACCGGGTCCTGGCTCTTGGTGTCGAATTCCTGGAAGGCCTTCTTGATGTCGTCCTTGAGCTGCCCTGGGCTGGGCTTGTAACCGGCGGGGGGCTTCGGCCAGCCGGGGAAGTAGTCGGTGATGGCCGTAGGCGGGTTGATGCGCGCCTCGTGGACCCGGGTGTAGGGGAAGAGCTTGTCGATCGGATTCTTGGTGGCAGGCGAGGCGGGCAGGCCGAGGATCTTGTGGTTGGCGGCGACGGCGTCTGGGGGCACGTAGGGGTTCGGGACGTAGCAGAAAGTGAGCTCCTTGGCGATGGCGGGCTTGGTGCCGTCGTCGGCGTAGACGCCGGCGAAGAAGAAGACCTCGAACTCCAGTCCCTCCTCGCTCACCTTCACGCGGGTGTCGTTCTTCTTGCGGTCGTTGAGGATCCCCTCGAGCTTGGCTGCCGGCGGGCCGCCGGTGGTGTTCTTGAAGGTCGCCTGAGGGCGCTTGTTAGCGACGGAGGGGAGCGTCTTGGGGAGCGCGCCTCCGCTGACGCCGCCGTCGCCGCTGGTGCCTTTGGGGTCGATGGAGCCGAATGGCACGCTGGCCGAAAGCAGGCTGTCCATGATGTTGGCGCCGAGGGCGAGCGCGATGGCGGAGTGCTTGCTGATCTCCGTGCGCCGCATGCCGCCGATGATGAAGGTGGCGACCGGGATCACGACGGCGGCGAGGATGGCCGTGGCGATCAGGATCTCGATGAGGGTGACGCCTCGCCGCAGTTCCTTCATTGCCTTCCCTTCGTCACTAAAGCAGGTCCACCGCCAGCCCCGACAGCGGGCTGCGCTCGCTCTCGACGAGCGTCACGTGGCCGAAGATCGACTGACCCTTGAAGCGCTCGACCAGGAACGCGAGACCGTTGGAGCTGGCGTCCAGGTAGGGGTTGTCGATCTGGTACGGATCGCCGGTCAGCACGATCTTGGTGCCCTCGCCGGCTCGCGTGATGATGGTCTTCACCTCGTGCGGCGTCAGGTTCTGCGCCTCGTCGATGATCAGGTACTGGTTCGGGATGGAGCGGCCGCGGATGTAGGTGAGCGCCTCGAGCTCGATCTTCTTGCTGTCCATCAGGAATCGCAGCTGCTCGTCGGCCTTGAGCTCGCCCTCGAGGTAGCCGGTGAAGATGTACTCCAGGTTGTCGAAGATCGGCTGCATCCAGTGGGTGAGCTTCTCGTCCTTGGTGCCGGGCAGGTAGCCGATGTCGCGGCCAAGTGGCATGATCGGGCGGCTGACCAGCATCCGGCGGAAGACGCGCTCATCGATGGTCTTGTGCAGACCCGCCGCCAGCGCCAGCAGCGTCTTGCCGGTGCCGGCCTGGCCGACGAGCGTGACGAGGTGGATGCTGTTGTCGAGCAGTACTTCCAGCGCAAAGAGCTGCTGGGCGTTGAGTGGCTCGATGCCCCAGGGGCCGACGTCGTCGCCTCGGATGCGGACCAGCCTGTGGGAGCGGGCGTCGAAGCGGGCCAGGATGCAGTCCTCCAGGTCGGCTTCACGCTTCAGTACCGCGAACTCGTTGGCCAGGAAGCTCGACTCGGGTCGAGGCGCCAGGCCGCCTTCGCGCTCCAGCGCCGCCAGCTCCTCGGGGGTGGCCGTGTACTCCCGCCAGCCGCGCCAGAGCTCCTCGATGTTGACTTTGTTGGTCTCGAAGTCCTCGCTGTACACGCCGAGGGCGTCGGCCTTGACGCGGGCGTTCAGATCCTTTGTGACGAAGCAGACGTTGGCGTTGTTCTTCTGCTCCTGGAAGGCGACCATGAGGATGCGGTTGTCCCGGTTGCCCTCGTCCAAGCCGCCGGGGAAGTGCATCTCCTTCTCCTGGACGACCTGGATGACGCCGCCGCTCTGCAGCGAAACGCCTTCGTGGAGGCTGCCCTCGGCTCTCAGCGAGTCGAGGTAGCGGGCGACGGCTCGGGCGTGACGGCCCTTCTCATCGGAGAAGCCCTTGAAGCCGTCGAGCTCCTCGATGACCGTCAGCGGGATGATCACCTTGTTTTCCCGGAAGGCGAAGAGGGCCTGGCTGTTGTGCAGCAGCACGCTCGTGTCGAGGACGAACGTCTTCAGCCCTTTTCGATCTTTCCTGGGCAACCTGGAGGTCTTGGGTGCTGCTGGGTCCTGATTCTCCATGTGGATGCGCTTTGCCCGGTCTCGAGTGCTCCGTAAGCCGGATTCTGTATCGGGCTTTTGGCCCGATCGATGCCCATCTCTCTTGGCCTGGGATTGCTCCTAGGCTCGTGCGACCTACCCGGGGGATCGGCGAGCCGCCTCATCTCCCCCCTATTTGGTCTTGCTCCAGAAGGGGTTTACCGAGCTGGCCCGGTCACCCGGACCACTGGTGGGCTCTTACCCCACCGTTTCACCATCGCCTCCGGTTTCCCGGATCGGCAGTCTGCTCTCTGCTGCACTTTCCGTTGGATTGCTCCACCTGGGCGTTACCCAGCTTCTTGCTCTTCGGAGTCCGGACTTTCCTCAGTCCGCGCCAGGCGCGGGCTGCGGGCACCTCGAGCGCTCGGGACCGGGCATCGCGCGGTACTCGCGATGTCCACCAACTTAAACTGTACCACTCCGTCCGAGGTGATGCAATTCGGGGCAACTCGACTTGCCCCCATTCACGAATTCGGGGCAAGTCGAGTTGCCCCTATTTGCGGAGTTGCCCCTTTTCACGGACGGATGACCTCGTGGACCACGGGGCCGGGTGAGGGGCGCGCCGAGTCGATGCGGAAGGCGCCCGCAAGAGCGGCCGCGGCGGCGTCGCGGCGCCGGGCGTCTGCGTAGTGGAGGCGCACCAGCGGCTCGCCGCGCTCCACGGGGTCACCCAGGCGCTTGTCCACGAGGAGGCCGACGGCATGGTCGATCGTCGACTCCTTGGTCTCGCGGCCCGCCCCCAGCAGCATGGCGGCGTGGCCGACCGCCAGGCAGTCGATGGCGCCGACGTAGCCCGAATCCGGGCTCGGGAAGGCGTGCTCGTGCGGCGCCCGGGGCATGTCGTCGAGTGCCTTTTCGCTGCCGCCCTGGGCCGTGATGAACTCGACGAACTTGGCGTAGGCCTCGCCGCTTGCCAGCTTCTGCTTCAGCAGCTTCGAAGCGGCTTCGCGGTCCGCGGCCACGCCGCCCATCACGAGGTGCTCGGCGCAGATTGCCACCGCAAGCTCCTCCAGGTCGGAGGGACCCTTTCCCTTCAGACAATCGATCGCTTCCCGAACCTCCATGGCGTTGCCGACGGCGCGCCCCAGCGGCCGGTCCATGTCGGTCAGGAGCGCCGCGGTCGAGAGCCCCATGCCACGGCCGATGTCGACCATCGAGCGCGCCAGCTGGCGCCCCAGCTCGAGCGTCTGCATGAACGCCCCCTTGCCGAACTTGACGTCCAGCACCAGCACGTCGTTCAACACCGCCAGCTTCTTGGACATGATCGAGGCGGCGATGAGCGGGATACTGTCGACCGTCCCGGTGGCGTCTCGCATCGCGTAGAGCTTCTTGTCGGCCGGCACCAGGTCACCCGTCTGGCCGATGACCGCGATGCCGTGCTCGTTGACCTGCCGAACGAACTCCTCCTGTGTGAGGTCGATACGAACCCCCGGAATCGACTCCATCTTGTCCAGCGTCCCGCCCGTGTGGCCCAGCCCTCGCCCCGACATCTTGGCGACCTTCAGCCCGCAGGCGGCCGCCAGCGGTCCCGCGACCAGCGTGGTCTTGTCGCCGACGCCGCCCGTGGAGTGCTTGTCGACCTTGACGCCGCGGATGCCCTCCAGACGCACGATCTGTCCTGAATCGCGCATGGCTCGCGTGAGGTCGGTGGTCTCCTCCTCGTCCATCCCGCGGAAGCAGACAGCCATCAGGAAGGCCGAGATCTGGTAGTCGGGGATCGATCCATCGACGGTGCCACCGATGAGGAAATCGATTTCCTCCCGAGTCAGTTTCTGGCCGGCCTTCTTCTTCAGGATGAGGTCGACGGTTCGCATCGCTCTACCTCCAGTCGTGGGGGCGCAGGTCCAGCGGCAGTATAGCGAACGTCCGAGCCCAGGGCGGGCGGGCCGGGAGTAGTCCTCGACTGTAGCCGCCAGTGAAGCCCCGGGAGTTGCGGGCAACGCAAGCGGTCTCAGAACCGGAGAATCAAGGCGCCTGCTGAGCGGGCGGGGCCTCTGCCGGCGGAGTTACCGGCGCGGCGGCGGGTTGCGAAGGCTCCGCCGGCGCGGGGACCGCCTCCTGGGGCAGCGCGGGCGCGGCGGGCAGCGCTTCGCTCGCGGGCGCTGGCGGTGGCGCCGCTTCAGCCGGGGCCGTGGGGGCGGCCGGCTGGGCCTCGGTCGCCGGGGACGGTGAAGGGGCCGGCTCAGGCGGCGCGCCGTCCTGGGATGCAGCCGGGGGACTCGAAGGCTCCGGAGGAGCGACCGGCTCCGGCGAGTCCGTTTGCGCGGCCGGCGCCCCGGACGGTGCCGACGGCTCGATCGCCGGCGCCGGGGACTCTGCGGGCTGCGGAGGCGCGCCCTGGGCCGCCGGCACCTCCTCGGGCTGAGCAGGGCTGGCCTTTTCGGGCGCAGGTGACGACCCCTCGGGCGCGGGCTCTGCTGTCGCGGGCACAGGCTCCGATGGCGCCGCGGGCTCCGCCGCCGGGACCGCCGGAGCGGGAGTGGACGGTTGCGCTGTCGGCTCCGCCGCCGGGCTCTCCTGGGCCGGCGCGGCCGGCTGTGCCACCGGTTCCGCGGCTGCGGGCAGGGCACTTCCTGCCGCCGCGGCGGGAGCAGGCTCGGGCGCGGGCGGCGCCTTACCCTTCTTCTTCTTTCCGCCGAACAGCCCCTTCAGGCCGCCGATCAGCCGCTCCTCGGCCGTCGGCTGCGACGGCTCCTGTGTCGCGGGCGCCTCGGCGGCCGGATCGGCCTCGGCCGCAGGGCTCGCCTGCGGACCGTGGTACTTGACGTCGTCGAACCCGTTCGCCGTCGACACCGGAACCTGCTTGCTCGTGTCGAGCTGCGCGTTGGCGATCTCCAGACGATGCGCGCCGTCGCTCACCAGCACCTGGAACTGACCCACCGCCAGTCCTTGCGCCAGGTCCACGTCGAGCTGTCCGTCGATGCGGCTGGCGCCGCCCTCGCTTGCGACCGGCCCGCTCATGCGGCCTGCGTCGATCTTGTAGTCGTAGCGGACGACGCCGAACGCGTGCTCCTGCATCGCGAACTCCAGCATCGGCGCGTACTTCTCCGTGGCCGCGTTCGCTTGCGCGCCCAGCCGCCCCAGGATCGTGTGCTTGCCCACCAGGCCGCCGGCCAGCGCTCCCAGCTTGCCAATCTTCTGAGCCTTCCTGACGGTCGAGAAGCCCGGAACGAACTTCCCCAGCTCCCGGCCGTTCACCACCAGCTGCCCGATGCGCGCCGCGCCCTGCCCCGAGAGCCCCGAAATGCCTGCTCCGGCCGCCAGGCTCAACTCCCCCCCGGCGTCGACTCGGCCGGAAAAGGCACCCGGCATGTTGCGGAGATCGGCCATCAGGGCTCCGAAGTCCGCACCGGCGACCTCGGCCTTGCAGGCGATCGGCGCACCGGTGGTCCCAGAAACCGTCCCGGTCGCCTTGCCGCCGTAGAAGACGGCCTCGAAGGGCGAAACCTGGAAGCTCCCCGGCAACGCGGTCACGCGCGCCGAGACGCGCTCCAGCGCCACGCGCGTCGCGCGGCCTCGCGAGCCGGGCGTCACGATGGAGACCGACGGCAGAGTCGCGCGTCCCTCGAAGGAGGGAGCCGTGAGCGTACCGCGCACTTCGCCCGAGAAGCTCGCCGTTCCGTCGAACTGTGCGGGCATCTGCGGCATCAGCGCTGCCAGCGAGGCCAGCTCGATGCGATCGCCGCGCACCTTGGCGTCGATTCGCGGTGGCGTGGCCAGCGGCGCGATACCGCCTTCGATCGCCAGCCGGCCCCGCGATGCTCCCCTGGTGTCGGAAGCTCCGCTGACTCCAAAAGAGACGATCAGCCCGTCCGTCGTCAGAAGGTCGCCCTCCGGCAGGATGCGCCCCTTCTCGAGCTCGAAGTCGACCCGCCGCCCGGCCTGGTCCACGCTGCCTCGCAGGCCGGTCGCGTCGAGCGAGCCCGACAGCACGGCCTTCCCCGATTTTCTTTCGAGCCCGACGTCGATGGCGACGCTTCCGGACAGGTTGTACGGCTCCAGCTTCGCTCGCTGCTCCGGCGGCAACGTCGCGACGGCCTTCTCGACCGGGAGCGCCCGCACGCGCACGCTGGCGCTCACGTCGGGGTTGCCGCTCAACAGCCTCGTGACCTTGAAGGCGACTTCGGCCGGCGTGTCGGAGACCTCCACCGCCAGGTTCTCGCTGACGACGGACTCCTCCGAGAACCGGATTTTCCCCGATGCGATTCGCGCTGCCAGCGAAGCCCCGGCGACGGGCAGTCGCGCCGATACGCCCTCCGGAACCAGCTCGCCCTTCACGGCGAACGCCGCGCCGGCCCCTCTGGCATCGGCCGTCACCGAGACCTTTCCCTTGGGCGAGTAGGGCGCAGCCGCCTCGCGGACCGCTGGCGGCGCCAGGGCCAGAAGCGCCGCCACGTCGGCCGAGGGCGCTCGCAGCCGTGCCGTCCACTTTCGCGCCGAGGCGTAGTCCTCCACGGCCGCCGCGACCTCGACCGGCTGGCCACCCACGTCCAGCGCCAGCCCCTCAGTCGCTGCGCGAACCGGCGTTACCTTGAGGCTTCCGGCGCGGATCGCGACGGGCACCGCGACGCCGGCAGCGTCGAGCATCCAGACGACTTCCTTCGGCACCAGCTCACCCTCGATCACGGGTGCCGCGGCCGTCCCGCCCAGCTTCACGTGGCCTCGCACCCGCCCGCGGGAACCCGCGGGGACCTTGCCCGCGCTCGCCTCGGCCAGCTGGGCCAGGTCGGCGTCGGGGACGTCCAGCTCCAGCGCTAGCCGTCGTGCTCCTTGTAGCTCGGCGACCTGGCCCGAGGCGTTGAATGGTATGCCGCCGAAGAGCGAACCCTGGAGCTTTTCGAGCTTCAGGGTGTCACCGCTGACCTGAATCGCTCCTTCGAGTCCGGAGACAACGACACCTCCCGGTAGTGCCACTTCGCCATCCTGGAAGGTCGCGGCGACTTTCGCGTCTGCCGGCGAGCCACCGCTGGCGAGCTCGAAGCGCACCTCGACCGGGAGCTTCTTGACGCTCACGGGCAGGGGAGCCGCCGCGAGCTTTGAGAGCGCACCCAGGTCGATACCGCTGGCCCGGCCGCTGACGCCGAGAAGTTTCCCGGTTGCGTCTGCGGAGCCGCTCACGGCTGCACTGCCGCCGAACGCGGAGCACTTGACGTCGAAGCTGGCCGCCGCGCCGGCCCTGGGCAGCGTGACATCAGCCGCCAGGCCGCTCACTTCGATGTCCGGGCGGATTCCCGGAGGTGCGTCGGCCAGGACCAGCTTCCCGCCTGTGATTTTCACCCTTCGCAAGGGCAGCTCCTGCGGCGCTGTGGAGGGGCCCCCCGGTGTCCTTACCGCAGCGGGAACGCCCGTTTCCACCAGCTGGTCCCGGCCCCGCGTGAGCCGGATCGACGGGTTCTCCAGGATCAGAGCGTCGAGCGCCAGCTTGCCCGAGAGCAGCGCATCCAGGGAGACGCTGACACGAACCCTGTCGAGGCTCAGCTCCGGCGCTCCGGGAGGGCCCGGATCGAGCTTGAAGTTCGCCATCTCGATCGTCAGCGGGCCAACGACCGAAACCTGCCCGAAGGTGAACCCACGGCCGATCGACTGGCGCAACTTGTCCGCGGCCTGCCGGACCAGCTGGCCGTCCTCGACCATCTGCTTGAGCTTGTAGACACCGAGCCCCGCGGCTACCGCCAGGATTGCCACGGCGACCGCGGCCAGCGTGATCAACTTTCGGACCATGGAACACTCCTATCTTTCGCGGCGCGCTCGCCGGGTTCAGCCCAAGTTGGTGTCCGCCGAGCCCGCGCGGATACGCCCCCATCGTAAGCGGAACAGCCCGCGTTTGGGGACTCGGGACCGGAGCAATTCAGCTTGGGCGGTGTTGGGGCCGATGGATCGAGCGAGGCCACCCATGTCCACAAATCACGCTCAGCACGTCGCCAATGAAACCGTCCGCCAGGCACTGGAGCTGCCCGGCTACACCATCCTGGAGCCGATCGCCACGGGCGCCTCGGCGACCGTTTACAAGGCGTTCGACGAGCGTCGCGGAGGGTTGGTGGCGCTCAAGGTGCTCGAGCGCAGCCTCTTCGACGGCGAACACGCCATCCGGCGTTTCCTGCGCGAGGTGCGCATGCAGGAACAGCTCGAGCACCCGTGCATCCTCACATTGCTCGATGCCGGGTTCCTCGAGACCCTGCCGTACATCGTCACCGAGCTGGCCGCCGGGGGCAGCCTGCGCCAGCGGATGCGGGCCGTCGCGGAACCGCCTCTCGAGTTCGTCTGGGGAACGGCCTGCCGCGTGGCTCGGGGGCTGGAACACGCGCACGGCAAGCAGATCGTCCACAGGGATTTGAAGCCCGAGAACGTCCTCTTCCGCGGGCAGGCGAACGCGGCGCTGGCCGACTTCGGCCTGTCGAAGGCGCTGGCCAGGGAGCATTCGGTGTTGACCGAGGCCGGAACGCTGCTCGGCACGCCCAGCTACATCGCGCCGGAGTCGATCGAAGACTCCGAGGTCACGCCGGCCGTCGACGTCTATGCTCTTGGCGTTCTCTTGTTCGAGCTCTTGACGGGCGGGCCGCCGTTCGCTGCGGCCGACCTGATGGAGCTGCTCCACGAGAAGATGCACGGCGAGATCCCGCCGCTGGCGATGCTGCGACCCGATGTCTCCTCCGTGGGCCGGGCGCTGGTGGAGGCGTGTCTGGAACGTAAGCCCGCCCGCCGGCCCACCGCCGCAGAGGCCGCGGGCACGCTGGAGCGGCTGATGGCGAGCTGACGCGCGAACGGCCTGGAAGTTGCGGCCGGTTCCTGCTGGGCGAATGCCCGCAGGAGGGCCGCGATGAGAGGCTCCAGAGCGTTTCTGGGGATACTGTTGGGGGCGGGGGTGGCGGCCGTTTCGGCCATGGCTGGGCACGATGCGGCCGGGATGGACCCGGACATGGCTCTGAGGGAGCTCTTGGACGGTAACCGCCGTTACGTCGAGTCGCGCCGCGCATTTCCCCACCAGGATTCCGTGCTGCGCCGACGGCTGGCGTCAGGCCAGCATCCGATCGCGATCGTGCTGGGGTGCGCCGACTCGCGCGTGCCGCCCGAGATCGTCTTCGACCAGGGGCTCGGCGACCTGTTCACCGTGCGCGTGGCGGGTGAGCTGCCGGATACGCTGACCCTTGGCAGCATCGAGTACGCCGTGGAGCACCTGGGCGCGCACCTCATCGTCGTCCTCGGGCACGAGAAGTGCGGTGCCGTCGACGCCGCCCTGCACGCGACGACCGCGTCTGGCCACATCGCCGCCCTGCTGGCCGCAATCCGTCCTGTCATCCAGGGTGCCCATGAAGCCGGCCACGATCAGCTCGATTCGGCGGTGCGGGCCAACGTCCGCCACGTCGTCGACGAGCTGAAGGCCGATGCGCCCCTAGCTGCTGGCGTCAAATCGGGCCAGGTCAAGATCGTGGGCGGGGAGTACGACCTCGACTCCGGTCGCGTGGAGTTGCTGCCTTAGTCGGACCGCCCCACGCCCCCGGGTCGACGCCTAGGAGCGTGTCGGAGAAATGCGAGCAGAGGCGATTACTGGAGGAAGACCGAACAGGGAACAGGGAACAGAAAACAGGCAACAGGGAACGGAAAAACCCTGTCCTGGTCAAGTCATTTCCCATTGCCTGTTCCCGGTC
>JACPRK010000102.1 GCA_016190005.1 Candidatus Wallbacteria bacterium
CCTCTGCGGCAAGATCGACGCGCCAGCCCGCACGCTCAGCGTCGTCTTCGGAGTCGTCATCGGCGGCGGCTTCCTGCTGATCCCCGTCTGGGCCTTCCTGTTCAAGTGAGCCTATGAACCTCGACGCCAAAATCCCCGACGGACCCATCGAGAAGAAATGGGACAATCATCGCTTCCAGCTGAAGCTGGTCAACCCCGCCAACAAGCGCAAGTACACCATCGTCGTCGTCGGGACCGGCTTGGCGGGAGCCAGCGCCGCGGCCAGCCTCGCCGAGCTCGGTTACAACGTCATCAGCCTCTGCATCCAGGACAGCCCTCGCCGCGCCCATAGCATCGCCGCCCAGGGTGGCATCAACGCCGCCAAGAACTACGCCAACGACGGCGACAGCGTCTGGCGCCTCTTCTACGACACCGTCAAGGGCGGCGACTACCGCGCCCGCGAGGCCAACGTCTACCGCCTTGCCCAGGTCTCCACCGCCATCATCGACCAGTGCGTCGCCCAGGGCGTCCCCTTCGCCCGCGAGTACGGTGGCACGCTCTCCAACCGCTCCTTCGGCGGCGCCCAGGTATCCCGCACGTTCTACGCGCGCGGCCAGACCGGACAGCAGCTGCTCCTCGGCGCCTATGGCAGCTTGATGCGCCAGGTCAGCCTGGGCAAAGTGAAGCTCCTCCCGAGGCGCGAGATGCTCGACCTGGTGCTGGTGGACGGCCACGCTCGCGGCGTCGTCGCGCGCAATCTCACCACCGGGGCGATGGAACGCTACACCGGTGACGCGGTCGTGCTCTGCACGGGCGGCTACGGCAACGTCTTCTACCTCTCGACCAACGCCAACGCCTGTAACGTCACCGCGGCCTACCGCGCCCACAAGCGCGGCGCGCTCTTCGCCAACCCCTGCTTCACCCAGATCCACCCGACCTGCATCCCGGTCACCGGCGACCACCAGTCCAAGCTCACGCTGATGAGCGAGAGCCTTCGCAACGACGGCCGCGTCTGGGTTCCGCTCAAGAAGGGCGAAACCCGCTCCGCCCAGGATGTCCCCGAATCCGACCGCGACTACTACCTCGAGCGTCGCTACCCAAGTTTCGGGAATCTCGTGCCCCGCGACGTCGCCAGCCGAGCCGCCAAGGCCATCTGCGACGAGGGCCGTGGGGTCGGCTCCTCCGGCCGCGCCGTCTACCTCGACTTCTCCGACGCCATCAAGCGCCTGGGCGCCGAGGCCATCCGCGAGAAGTACGGCAACCTCTTCGACATGTACGAGCGCATCACCGACGAAGACCCCTATCGCCGGCCGATGCGCATTTATCCCGCAGTCCACTACACGATGGGAGGGCTCTGGGTCGACTACGACTTGATGACCACCATCCCCGGCCTCTACTGCTTGGGCGAGGCCAATTTCAGCGATCACGGCGCCAATCGCCTCGGCGCTAGCGCCCTGATGCAGGGCCTGGCGGACGGCTACTTCATCCTTCCCTACACCATCGGCGGCTATCTCGCCAAGGGCGGCCTCGCCAAGGTCGACACGAATCACCCCGCATTTGCCGACGCCGAGCGCGAGTCGACCCAGCGGATTGAGAAGATGCTTTCGGTCAAGGGCAAACGCACCGTCGAGCAGATCCACCGCGACCTCGGCATGATGTTGTGGGACCTTTGCGGAATGGGACGCAACAAGGCCGGCCTCGAAGAGGCGTTGGCCCGCATCCCCAAGCTGCGCGAGGAGTTCTGGGCGAACGTGACCGTCACCGGAACCCCCGGCGAGTTCAACCAGGTGATCGAGAAAGCTGGCCGCGTCGCCGACTACCTCGAGTTCGCCGAGACCATGGTGCTCGATGCGCTGACCCGCTCCGAGTCCTGCGGCGGACACTTCCGCGAGGAGAGCCAGACCCCCGACGGCGAGGCGCTCCGCGACGACGCTAACTTCAGCCACGCATCCTGCTGGGAGTTCAAGGGCGTCGGCGTTCCGCCGGCGCTGCACAAGGAACCTCTCACCTTCGAGCACGTCAAGCCTTCGCAGAGGAGCTACAAGTGAGCGGCAAGGGCATGAACCTCACCCTGAAAGTCTGGCGCCAGCGCTCCGCGCAGGCCCCGGGCGGTTTCGTGACGTACTACGCCAAGAACATCTCACCTGACATGTCCTTCCTGGAAATGCTCGACACCGTCAACCAGGACCTGGCCCTCCGAGGCGACGACCCGATCGCCTTCGACCACGATTGCCGCGAGGGCATCTGCGGCATGTGCAGCCTCTACATCAACGGACGAGCCCACGGCCCCGAGCGCGCCACCACCACTTGCCAGCTCCACATGCGGAAGTTCAAGGACGGAGACACCATCACGATCGAGCCCTGGCGTGCAGCGCCCTTCCCGATCGTCAGGGACCTCGTCGTCGACCGCTCTGCCTTCGACCGCGTCATTGCCGCAGGCGGTTACGTCAGCGTCAACGTCGGCAACGCCCCCGACGGCAACGCCGTCCCCGTCCCCAAGCCCGACGCCGAGAAGGCGATGGACGCCGCCGCGTGCATCGGCTGCGGCGCCTGCGTCGCCGCCTGCAAGAACGCCAGCGCCATGCTCTTCGTCGGCGCCAAAGTCTCCCAGATGGCGCTGCTTCCCCAGGGACACCCCGAGCGGCGAGAGCGAGTGATATCCATGGTCCGTACCATGGACGAGGCCGGCTTCGGCAGTTGCACCAACGAATCCGAGTGTGAGGCCGCCTGCCCCAAGGAGATCTCGGTCAGCAACATCGCGCGCCTCAACCGGGAGTACCTCCTCGCCCTGCTGAAGGACTGACGGACTCAACGGATAGAGTCAGTTCGATTGGCGCTGCTCTGGCAGTTCGACTGAGGGTTGGGCTGGCGTGGTGAAAGTGCCGCAATTCGGCCGGGTCTGACTGGGGAAAGTCTCCGCGCCCCAATGACTGCCGAGCTCGCCAGCTGCTCGAGTCGGCTTATCGGGAGCGGCTTTTCGGCTCATGGTCAGTGCTTTGCATCTGTCCCCCGCGGCCCGCGACGGGCTCGGACGAGGAGGGGAGATGGATCTGCTCACGCGGTTCTGGCGGCTCTGCAAGGCGACTTTCTCGAGCTGGCTCGACGGCATGGAGGACCCCGCCAGGAACCTCGACCTGGCGCTTCACGAGCTGGAGGACGGCTATCGCCTCTCCAGGGAGAAGGTGGTCCTCGCCCTGGCCAACAAGAAGCGGCTCGAGCGCGCCATCCGCACAGCGAGCCAGCAGGCGGATCGCAAGCGCCAGGAGGCCAAGCTGGCCGTCCAGAGCGGCAACGCGGTCGCGGCGCGCCGGGCGCTCGAAGACTGCCGAAGGTTGCTCGCGACGGCCGATCGCGACGGCCAATCGCTTTCCCAGGTCACCGCGGACGTCAAGGGCCTGCAGGCGGCCCTGCAAGGGATGGAAGAGCGCATCGCCGAGGCGCACCGCAGGCGCCGGGACCTGGGCGGCCAGCTCCACGTCGGCGAGGCCAAGGTCGCCATCGGCTCAGGCGTCGAGCAGCTTTCCGCGATGGAGACTGGCCGCATCGGCAACGCCGAGGCGCTCCTGGCCGAGCACGTGGAGCAGCTCAACAGCGAGGGCGAGGCCCGGATGGAACTGGCCGACGGCTCGGCCGACCTCGACCTGCTGGCTCGCGAGCTGAGCCAGGTCGACGGCCGCCTGGCTCAGCTGGAAGGCGGACAGGGGGGAGGTCGCTGAAATGGCCGCTACCTGCGCCAGTTGTCAGACCCCCACGGAATCCGGCGTTCGCAGCGGCGCCGGCGTGCTCTGCCCCAGGTGCGCCACGGTCCACTCGGGACCTGGTTGCTCCGAGACCCGGCCGGTGCTGCGCCGGGTCCCCGGCGAGGCCGCCGACGACATGCTCGGCCGCCGGGAGCTGACGAGCATCGTCGAGTCGCGCGAGGAGTTCCAGCGCCGCCTCGAGGAGGTCCAGGGCCAGCTCGGCTGGCAGCACTTCCTGGCCACCATGGTGCTGCTCCTCGCCCCGCCCTCGGCGCTCTACCTGCGCTGGCACGACCTGCGGACCCTCGCCTGGCTGATGACGGGCATGGCTGTCTGGTCGCTGGTCGAGAAGGGCATTCGCATCTTCGAGCTCACGGGCCGGCGCCGGAGCCTGGTCGTCTCCGAGCTGGAGAGCGTGGGCGCCTACCGGCGTTACCGGCAGCTCCGCGAGGACCTGCGGCACCTCGACCCGGGCAAGCAGCGCCTGTTGCGCAGCCAGATTCTCCCCAAGCTGAAGCGCACGATGGAAGAGAAGCTGCCGTACTTGCTGCAACGCCGTTTCGAGTTCGCCTCCTTTCTCCGGGCCTACCGCTTCCCCGAGCTCGAATCCCGCGCCGCGTCGCTCGAGGAGACCCTGCGCCGGGAGACCGATCCCGAGGTGCGCGACGCCCTCGGCAAGCGCCTGGGGCTCGCCCGCTCCCGGCGCGACCATTACGCCGATCTGGAGCGCCGCATGCGCCTGCACCAGATCCACCTGGAGAACCTGGAGTCTCACATGGAGAACCTCGTCGCCCGCGTCGTTATGCTCGATCCCAACGACGAGTTCCGCAAGGCCGCCGAAAGCATCATGCAGGGTCTCACCGAGGAGGTCGAAGTCCTCGAGGAGGCCTATCGCGAGACGGGGAGTGAGGGCTGAGCACCGGGAATCGAGAATCGAGAACTGAGAATCGAGAATCGAGAATTGAGAAGCGGGGCGCATGAATGGCGGCTTGGCAAAGAGCTGCCCACTCTACGTCCCGCTCATCCTGAGCCTGTCGAAGGATGCCCCAAGCCCGAGCCCTAGTCCAAGCCCGTCCCCCGAAAACCCGGTACAGGTAGACGCCACGGGATTTCCCGTTGCGTGGGCTCGGCTCAGTGGGCCATGTCGCTGGCGCGGGTTTCGCGCACGACTACGACCTTGACCTGTCCCGGGTAGTCCATCTCGTTTTCGATCCGGCGGGCGATGTCGAAAGCCAGCTTTCCGCTGGTTTCGTCGTCGACGTTGTGCGGGTTGACGATGACCCGGACCTCGCGGCCGGCCTGGATGGCGTAGGCCTCGTGGACGCCCTGGTAGCTCTTGGCGATCGTCTCGAGTCCTTCGATTCGCTTGATATAGCTTTCGAGCGTGTCGCGGCGAGCGCCCGGACGCGCTGCCGAGAGCGTGTCGGCGACTTCGACGATGACCGACTCGACGTAGAGCTGCTCGATCTCCAGATGGTGCGCGCCGATGGCGTTGCAGACGATCGGCTTTTCGCCCAGCTTCTTGGCCAGCTGCATACCGAGAATCGCGTGGGTGGCCGCATCGGAGTCGCTCACCTTGCCCAGGTCGTGCAGGAAGGCCGCCCGGCGCGTGATGAACGGATCGGCCCCCAGCTCGTGCGCCAGGATCGTGGCGAGGTTCGACACTTCCAGGCAGTGCTGCAGCAGATTCTGGCCGTAGCTGGCCCGGAAGTGAAACTTCCCGATCTCCATCAGCATCTCCGGGTGGACTCGGCCGATCTTGGCCTTTTTGACCGCGTTCTTCCCGATCTCCCGGACCTTCTCGAGCGTCTCCTTGCGCGCCTTATCGTAGAGTCGTTCGATGTTTTGAGGCGTGATGTGCCCGTCGCCGATCAGCTTCTCGAGGGCCACCCGCGCAATCTCGCGCTTCAGCGCGTTGAAGCCGCTGATCACGACCGTTTCGGGTGTCTCGTCGATGATCAGGTTCATCCCGGTCACGGCCTCGAAGACCTTGATGTTGCGGCCTTCCTTGCCGATGATGCGGCCTTTTAGCTCGTCGTTCGGTAACGCCACGACGCTGACGATGTTCTCGAATTCGTAGCTGGCGGAGCAGCGTTGCACCGCCTCCGAAAGGATCTCGCGAGCTTTCTTGATGCACTCCTCACGGAAACGCTTCTCGACCTTGGCGATCCGGACGGCCACCGAGCGATCCAGCTCCTGGCCGACGCGGTCCAGGAAGGCGCCCTTCGCCTCCTCGCGCGTCATGCCGCTGATCTTCTCGAACTCTTGCTTGCTCTTCTCTACCAAGCCGTCCAAGGCCGACTTTCTAGCATCCGTGGCGTCGAGGTTCTCCCTGAGCTCCAGCTCGCGCTGGGCCATATCCTTCTGGCGCTCCTCGAGCAGCTCCTCCCGCTGGTTGAGCCGGTCCTCGATGGCTGCCAGGTCTCGCTGCCGGCCCTCAGAGTCGCGCTCGAACTCCCGCCGCATTGCCTCGGCCTCTTCCTTTGCGCGGAGCAGGATCTCTTGCTTCTTGCTCGTCGCCTCGCGCTCCGCTTTCTCCAGGAGCGCTCGCGTCTGGCGCACGGCTTCCTGCCCCGCCAGCATCGAGCGATAATGTTGCACCACCAGCGCCGCCATCGCCCCGGCGGCGAAGGCGCCTGCTATGTACGCGACCATGCTGAGAGTCATCGGCTCCGTCCCATCCGACCATTGTACAGGCGCCCGGCCTCGTCCGAAAGCGCCATTCGCCCCCTAGGTGCCCCTTACCGCTCTCCCGGCACCTTCACCTGGATCGCCCTGGGGAGCACTTCGAAGCGCGCCGGCAGGCAGTGCTGCGATTCCCCGTCGACGCCCAGGCGGACTTTCTCGTCGGAGGTGGCCTCGACGACGGTGCAGCGGTGGTGCTCCACCCGAGGGTGCGAGAGCAGCGAGCCGTCATAGAGCCGGGCGATGTTGTTGACTGCCTCGAGCGGCCTCATTTCGGGCATCACGACCAGGTCGAGCAACCCATCGTCCGGAACCGCCGGCGGTGCCAGCATCATGCCGCCCCCGCCGAACCGGCCCACCGCGACCACGACGCTCGTGATCTGGCGCTCGCCCAGGTCCTTGCCGTCGCACCGGATGCGCACGCGCTTGCTGCGGTAGGAGAAGAGCGCCATCAAGGTCGCCCAGAGGAACGAGATGAACCCGCCCAGCGCCTTGGAGCTCGCGTTGACACGCCGGGAGATCTCGCCACCGATGCCGAAATCCGATTCATTGACGAAGTACTGCACGCGCTCGGTCTCGCCGGCGCGCGCAAGCGTGATACGGCCGACGTCCCAGGGGCGCACGGCCCGCCCCGCCAGCGCGGCTGCCGCGGCCTCGAGGTCCTTGGGGATGCCCGCCGTCTTCACGAAGTCCTTGCCGGTCCCGCGCGCCAGCGTCCCGACCACCGCGCCGGGCCGGATCGGGGCACCGTGGACATCGAACATCCCGTTCACGACCTCGTTGAGCGTGCCGTCGCCGCCCACCGCAACGATCATCTCGTAGCCTTCCTGCAGGGCCCGCGCGGCAAGCGCCGAGCCACCGCCCTGGCGGTCCGTGAAGGCATGCTCGAACTGACCCAGCGAGGCCTTCAGACACGCTTCGATCTCGGGCCACATACGGCCCGTCGATCCGGCCGCGGATCGCGGGTTGACGACGACGAACGTCCTGTATCCGGCGGTCAAGATTTGCCGATGGGCAGCTGGTCGCCGAGCTGACCGGCCGGCCGCGGGATAACGTGGACGCTGACCAGCTCGCCGACCCTGGCGGCGGCCGCTGCGCCCGCATCGGTCGCTGCCTTCACGGCGGCGACGTCTCCGCGGAACAGGAACGAGACGAGGCCCCCCTCGATCTTCTCGTACTTGATCGGGATGACCTTGGCAGCCTTGACGGCCGCGTCGGCAGCCTCCACGAGCGCGATGAACCCCCGCGTCTCGATCATGCCCAGCGCCTCGCGGGTGCCTTCGTTGGTGTCGTCCATCCGGGCTCGCCTCCAGGTTTACCGCGCGTCAGCCGCGGCCAACGATGTTGAAGAGGTCCTTCAGCGTGCAGCGACGCTCCCTGCAGAAGTTGCGGGTCCGCGTCAGCCCCTCGCCTGTCGGGCCCGCGATGCTGAAGCTGGTGTAGCCCTCGCCGCCCATGCCCAGCCCGGCGTACGAAGGGCCGTTCTTGACGAAGATGCTTGCCTCGCACTCGCGCGCCATCTTGTGGAGATTCGTGATGTCCCGGCTGTGCATCGTGGCCGTGTGCCGGTTGCCCTTCTCGGCCCGGATGGCCAGGTCGATCGCGGCGTGCACGTCCGTCACGCGTACCACCGGGAGCACCGGCATCAGCATCTCCGTGTGCACGAACGGATGATCGGGGCCCGTCTCGACGAACGCCATCTTGACGTTGGCCGGCACCGTGATGCCGATCTTCGACAGGATGACCTGCACGTCCAGGCCGACCAGGTCGCGGTTGAGGTGGCCGGGCTCCTTGAAGATGAGGTTCTCCAGCTTCTGAACGTTGGAGCCGATCACGTGGTAGGCGCTGGCTCGCTTCAGCTCGTCGATGAACCGGTCCGCCACGCTGGCGACCACGATCATCTCTTTCTCCGCCGTGCAGAGGATGTTGTTGTCGAGGCTGGCGCTGTTGGTGATGTTGCGCGCGGCCAGGGCCAGATCGGCCGTCTCGTCGACGACGGCCGGCGGGTTGCCCGGCCCGGCGACAATCGCCTTCTTGCCCGACTGGAAAGCGGCCTTCGCGACCTCACCGCCGCCCGTCACGATCAGGAGCCGGATGCCCGGGTGGTGCATCAGCTCGTCGCTCGATTTGAGGCTCGGCTCGGCGATGCCGGTGAGCAAGTTCGGCGGCCCGCCCGCCTCCACGATCGCGCTGTTCAGGAGGCCAATCGCTTCCTGGCAGACGCGCTTGGCACGCGGGTGCGTGTTGAACGTCACGGCATTGCCCGCCGCGATCATCCCGATCGAGTTGCAGACGATGGTCTCGGTCGGGTTCGTGGTCGGCGTGATCGAGCCGATGACCCCGAACGGTGAGCGCTCCACCAACGTCAGCCCGTCGTCGCCCGTCCAGGCGATCGGCTCCAGGTCTTCCACACCGGGAGTCTTTTCCACCGCCAGCGTGTTCTTGCCGATCTTGTCCTGGACTCTGCCCAGGCCAGTCTCGCGAACGGTCCGCTCGGCGATTCCGGGGATCGCTTCCCGGAAGCGGCGGCGCATGTTCTCGATCAGCAGCCGCCTCTTCTCAACCCCCATCGTCATCAGCTTGGCCTGGGCCGCCGCCGCGGCCCGCACCGCCGAATCGATGTCTGGGTAGATTCCCGGGGTTGCTCCCGCCGGAAGGGCTGGCTCAGGCGCGTGTTGCACCGGCGCCGGCGAGGCGCTGGCCGCCGCGCGAGGTGCCGGTGCCGCCGCCGGCGGCGCGGCCTCTCCGCGGTTGATCCGTTCGATCACCTTCCGGACAATCTGCTGAATTTCCTCGGGTGAGAGTTGCATCGTCGAGCGCACCTACCGGGTTTCGCCTGTCCTTGCTCACTATCCCAGGACGAGTTGAAGTTCCTCTCCAGTCCGCCGAGCTCGCCGGGCCTTCGAATGACCTGAAAACTGCAAAGTCCTGGGGGTCCAGAGCCTGTCCTGAGCTTGTCGAAGGAGGGCCAGTGGCCTCCTGGTGGGGGTTCGGGGGCGAAGCCCCTGACAGGTCTCCAGTACCCTACCACCTCGCCGCCGGGCGCTAGCTTCCCTTTGCGGACTTGTCGACCGTGACCGTATCGATGATGCCCGCGACCACTGCGTCGACGGGCTTCTTGTCGGTTCGAGTCGTCTGGCGCGCGGAGCTGCCGCTCACGACCAGCACCCGCTCGCCATGACCGGCGCCGACGACGTCGACCGCAACGGCAAAGTCGCCGGTCTCGCGGTCCTCCAGGTCGAGCTTCTTGACGAGGAGTAGCTTGAACCCCGTCAGCCCCTCGACCTTTCGGGTGCAGACGACCGTACCGGCGACCCTGCCGATGAACACGTCAGGCCTTCCTTGCTGCTACTTGCCCGAGCGCGCCTTGTCGGTGTGGGCCGCCGCCGAGCCGATCGGCAGAATGCCCTCCAGCGACGCGTGCGGCCTGGGGATCACGTGAACGGCGACCAGCTCGCCGACCTTGTTGGCAGCCGCTGCGCCCGCGTCCGTGGCGGCCTTCACGGCCGCAACGTCGCCTCGCACCAGCGCCGTGACGAAGCCTGCGCCGATCTTCTCGTAGGCCACGAGCGTCACGTTGGCCGCCTTGACCATCGCGTCCGACGCCTCGATCAGTCCGACCAGACCCTTGGTCTCGATCATTCCCAGAGCCTCACCGCTCACGTGGTGCCTCCTTGGCAAGTTGCGTTCCCGGCGCCCCTGGGTGGGGCCCCGTGATTGGTCCAACTCATGTTCTCGAAACTGCTACCCGGAATTCAACCCGTCTTTTCCATGGGTACGGGTGCCCACCACCGTGCCGTGTGATAACGCGTTTTGAACCTGCATTTCTACAGGTCGGTTGTCTGCCCGGGAAAAACCCTCTCTGTCGAGAACGCCAGTCCGAAGCAAGATTCCCTTTCGCGCTTGTGTTGGCTCAAAACAGAACTATCATCACGAGCACAGCAGGAAGGCGAAGCCATCCTAGCATGGAGATTCGAGAATCGAGAATCGAGAATCGAGTAGCGAGTAGTGAGTAGGGGCCGGAAGGTGGAAGGTAGAAGGTGGGAGGTGGAAGACGGATGGCCGGCGCGACAAACAAGGGGGGGGCTGATCCCAAACCCCTCTCGGAGTCGGGCCCGGCTGTCGGGACCTGTTCGTGCGCCAGCCTCTCTCCCCCCATCTGAGCCGCCCCACCCTACGGACAACGGCTGCACATCTTCCACCTTCCGCCTTCCATCTTCACTCCTCACCCCTCGAGCCTGACCCCTGAAGCCTGACCCCTGAAGCCTGACCCCTGAAGCCTGACCCCTGAAGCCTGACCCCTGAAGCCTCAC
>JACPRK010000101.1 GCA_016190005.1 Candidatus Wallbacteria bacterium
CCCCGAACCCCATCCGGGGGACTCGTCCCCCGGAACCCCCTTGGCTCAGCAAGAAAGAGGGTCGACACTCGGCAATCCCCTCGAAAACCTCACGCCAGAGCGGCCTACCACTTTCCTGCGTCGCTCCCTTTTCAAATTTTCCACTTGCCATGGAACATCCGTTCCCGTATCATTACGCGTCTTCGCCCGAACCGGCGCGCGCGGCATCATGCCGTGACTAGAGTATCTGCCAGCAGGCGAGGGACCCCCAAGGGGGAACGTCCGCGGAGGAAAGTATGAAGTATCGTTGGCTTCTGGCGTTTTCGTTGCTCCTGGCACCCGTGGCCGCCCAGGCGGCCGAGGATTTGCCTCCCCGCCTGGTCCGGTATCACTTCACGGACCGCTCGCAGGTCAAGGCGTTGTTCGAGTCGGGAGCCGACATCCCCGCCCACGGCCGGGACTGGGTCGACGTCGTTATGCCGGCTCAGCCGCTCATGGGCACCCGCCAGTTCCGCACGCTCTCCAAGGCCGTGCGAGGCTTGAAGGCCCAGACGATACTCGACGACGCCGAGGCCCAGTTCCGCCGCTTTGCCGGTACGCCCAACCTGGGCGTCTACCACACTCTGGCCGAGGTCAAGCAGGAGCTGGACGGCTACGCGGCCGCCCACCCCGACATCGCCAAGGTCAGCGCCATCGGCAAGACGGGCGAGGGTCGTGACATCTGGGCCATCCGAATTGCTTCCGGCCAGGAAGACGGCAAGAAGCCCGCCTTTCTCTTCACCGGCGCCCACCACGCCCGCGAGTGGATCTCGATCGAGGTCCCCATGGCAATCATTCAGCGCCTGGTGGAGGGCTACGCTACCGACCCCGCGGTCAAGGCACTGGTCGATTCGCGCGAAGTCTGGGTGGTGCCCGTCGTGAACCCGGACGGCGTCCAGTACTCCCAGACTCAGTACAAGATGTGGAGAAAGAATCGCCGCAACAACGGCGGCGGGAGCTTCGGCGTCGATCCGAACCGAAACTACGGCTACAAGTGGGGAGGCGAGGGCGCAAGCCCCAGCCCCGACAGTGACACCTACCGCGGCCCTTCCGCCTTCTCCGAGCCCGAGACCCAGGCCATTCGCGACCTCGCCCGGGCCAAGAAGTTCGTCTCGGCCATCAGCTTCCACAGCTATAGCGAGCTGATCCTCTGGCCGTGGGGTTACATCAACGAGCCGACCCGCGACGTGGCCAGCTTCACGCGCGTTGGAAAGGCAATGGCCCAGTTCAACAACTACACGCCCGAGCAGAGCATCGAGCTCTACCCGACCACCGGTGACTTCGACGATTTCATGTACGGCGAGCTCGGGGTCCTTGCATACACCATCGAGCTCGGCACGCAGTTCGTCCCCGAGGAGAGCGAGGTCGCTGGCATCGTGTCGGCCAATCTCAAGGCCGCGATGTGGATGCTCGAGAACGCCTCCGATCCATTCCCTCCGCTGCACCACGAGCCGCTCGGCGCGACGACGGACCTGACCGGGCCTTATGCCGTCCAGGCCACGCTGCGCGACGCCGCCGCGTTCCCGGTGGAGAAGCTCGACCTGGTCTTCAAGAAGGCCGGCGCCTCCGAAGAAGAGCGCACGACGATGACCGCTTCGGGCGGCGTCTATGCCGGCGCAATCCCGGGCGGTGCCCTGGGCGAGGTTTCCTACCGTCTGGAGCTGCAGGCCACCGATGGACGCAGCGTCCGGCTGCCAGCGTCAGGCAACTACACCTTCAAGGTGGTCGACAGCCTGGTGCTGGTCGTGGCCGACGACTCGAGCGCCGGATACGCCCGTTTCTACACGGCCGCCCTCGATTCCCTGGGCAAGGCCTACAGCGTCTGGGACACCAAGGCTTCCGGCTCGCCCTCCGCGGCGGCGCTGCGCGCGGCCAGTGCCGTCCTCTGGTTCACGGGTGATGCGTCGAGCAACACGCTCACGGCAGCGGACCAGGCCGTGCTGACGACGTTCCTGAGCTCCGGCGGCCGGCTGCTGCTCTTCGGGCAGGACATCGGCTACGACATCAAGGAATCTGCCTTCTACAAGAACTACCTCAAGGCGAAGTTCGTGGCCGACTCGAGCGGCGATCCGGCTCTGTCCGGCGCCGCGGGGACGTTCGCCGCCGGGATGTCGATCACGCTTTCGGCGGGCGACGCCGTGCAACAGCGTTACCCCGAGGTCATCGAGGCGCTCGCCGGCGCTGCGACCCTCTTCACCTACGGCAATGGGAAGGTCGGCGCCATCGCGACCACGTCCGGTCTCGGCAGGGCCGCATACTTCGGCTTCGGGCTGGAAGGGGTTGGCGGGGCCGATTCCCGGAAGGCCCTCGTGGAAAAGGGGCTCGACTGGGCCGCTGCTTCCGCCGACGCCAGCGCGGCTCGGCTGTCGGCCCTTGAGGCTGCTGCGCGCCAGGGCGACCGGGCTGCGGCCGGCGCGCTCGGCGCTGCCACCGACGAGACCCGCCGGCTGCTCGAGGATGGGGGCGGCGAGCTCGCTCGGCGCCTCAAAGCTGCCTCCGGGACATCGTCTGCCCTGCGACCACTGCTGCGCGACGCAGACCGCGTCCTGCGGTACGAGAGTCTGGAGTAACCGGTGCCAGCGCTCGGGCGCCGGGCCTAACGCCTGCGGTCTTCTCGAAGCTGCCGGATGTTCCGGCGAAGCTCCTCCTGCTCGGCGATGAGCCGGTCGAGCCGGGTTCGGATTTCCTGGGCTCGATCGCGCTGCTCGCGGGTCACCGTCGCGAGCCGGGCCACGTCGGGCCGGCGCGCGGCCGCCGACAGCTCGAGCGCCCGGGCCACGATCGCCGCAACGTCTAGCCGGGTTGCGGCGGCCTCGGGGTCTTCCCGGATTCTCCGTCCTGACTCGCCCTGCAAGAGCTGGCGTTCCTCCAGGCCCGCGACCGTATCGCCGGCAGCCGTCCGGGTGCCCTCTGGCGCCGCCGTGGCGCTGGAGGACACAATGGATGCGACGAGTGCGATGGGAACCAGTCTCATGCCAGGTTTCATGACTTACCTCCGGTGACAGTCTACTCCACGGATGTCCGGCTCGAATCGGCGTCGGGCGGCAATCCCGCCTGCGCTGCGTTGTCCGGGCTGGCCCGCAACGCCGACAGGTCTTCGTCCGCTGCGGCGTCCTCGCGGAGCGCCTCGTCGAGCTCCAAGGCCTGCGACAGCGCATCGGCCGCGTCGCTCAACCGGCCGGTCCGGGCGAGCGCGCAGGCGCGGTTGTAGTGCGCTCTCGCGTTGCACGGCTCGATCTCTAGCGCTTTTTCGGCAGAGCGGAGTGCGCCCTGGGCCTCTCCGGCCGCAAGCTGCAAGTAGGCTGCCTGGAGCCACAGGCCTGCGCACTTCGGGTGGTGCCCGGCGCCCTCCAGCGCCAGCTCGAGACCCAGCGCCACGTCTTGTCCTGCGCGATGATCGGCAAGGTCTAGCCAGGTCGACTCGTCGGTCTCCTGGGCCCGACAGAGCCCGAATCGGGCCTCGGACTCTTCGAGCTGCCCGGCCTTCTCGAGGGCTATTCCGTGCAGAAACCTCGTGCGCGAGTCGGCGGCGCCCATCTGCTCCAGCTCCGTGAAGGCGGCCAGCGCGCGCTCATTCTCGCCAGCTTCGAAGAGTGCCGTTGCCAGGTCCTGGCGAAGCCTCGCATCCTCGGGCGCCAGTCCCACGGCCCTCTCCAAGCTCTTGAGCGCCAGCGCCGGGCGGCCCAGCCGAGCCTGAGCCGCTCCCCGATAGGCCAGCGTGGTCGCATCAGCGGCCTGGCTTTCGAGCGTGGGGCATTCCTCCAGGGCCTCGTCGGCCTTGCCGGTGGCCAGCAGGCAGTAGACAACAATCTGGCGCAACTCCTGATGTTCGGGCAATTGCTCCAGTCCCTGCCGGGCGCGCGCCAGCGCTTCCTCGGCGTTGCCCTGCCGCACCAGGCAGTGGGCGAGCTCCAGCAGGGCGTCGGCGTTGGCGGGTTCCAGCTGGAGCACCTCTTCGAGCACCTCGACTGCCCGCTCCAGGTTTCCTCGCTGAACCAGGAAGTAGGCCTTGGCGAGCAGGCTTTCGGGCGAGCCGATGTCGAGAGCGATCGCCACTTCGATCTCGGCCAGCGCGTTGTCGAAGTCTCCGGCGAGGCCCAGCAGATTTGCCCGGTGCCGGCGCGCCCGTCCGCTGTCCGCGTGGCGGCCGATCTCCTCCTCGATGGTGACCAGGGCGTCCGCGTGCCTGCCCGTGGCCTCCAGCGCTGAAGCCTTCCAGAGAATCGGCTGGGGCTCGTCGGGCCGGAGCTGGCAGACGTTGTCGATGGCGGAGAGAGCTTCCTCGAAGCGCTGCAGCTCCAGCAGAGTCATGCCTCGCCAGAAGTGGACGGCGGGGTCGCCCGGCTGGTTCTCCGCGGCCCTCTGGAACATCTCCTCGGCGACGGGGAACATGCGCAGCTCCAGGTAGCAGAGCCCCTTGTAGAGTAAGGCGAAGGGGGAGTCGGGCTCCAGGTGGATGGCGTCGGCGCACGCGTCGAGCGTCTCGTCGATGCGGTCGGCCTCGTAGAGCAGAGTGATCTTTCCCTGCAGGAACTCGATCTCCTCGGGCTCCAGGTGGACGGCGTTGTCCAGGGCGCGAAGGGCTTCGTCGATGTGGCCCAGGCAGTAGTGGCAGAACCCGACCTGGTTGTAGACGTAGGCGCTGTCGGGCTCCAGCTCCAGGCACTGCCCGTAGAAGGCGAGGGCGTCGGTGTACTCCTCGCGAACGGTGGCGATGTAGCCGAGCCAGGTGAGCGCCTCGACGTTGAGCGGGTCCCACTCGTGCGCTTTCTGGTAGAGCGTGCCTGCCGTGTCGGAGGCGCCGAGCAGAAAGCAGACGTAGCCCGCCTTGCAGGCCAGGAACGCCACGAAGTCCATCATGCTCGGGCTCTCATCCGCGGCCCCCCGAGGCAGGTTCCTCCTGGCGCCGCAGTCGCGAAGTCGCGCCAGGATAGCACAGTTTCGGCTGCCTCCTGGCCGCGATTTGCCCGGACGCCGTCACCATGCTAGACTTGAAGGACCCGGCCGCCTTGGTCGTTGCCATTGCGCTCTCTTCTGTTACTTCAAAGAGGCCGCCAGGTCAGATGGAGCCAGCCGCGGGAGACAGCCCGCCGGCCGCGGTCCGGAGGCGTACACATTTGAGCCGGCAACACCGGCACGCGAGGATGTTCTCATGTCTCAGAGCAGCACCCAGGTAACCACCGAAGCCGTCCTGCACGTGCTCCGCGGGGTCAACGATCCCGAGCTGAACCGGTCGCTGGTGGAGCTCGGGATGATCCAAGACGTCAAGGTCTGTGGAGGCAGCGTCAGCCTCACGGTGGTGCTCACCACACCGGCGTGTCCGCTGCGCGCCCAGATCGAAAACGACGTGAAGAGCGCCGTGCGCACCCTTCCCGGAATCGAGTCGGTCGAGCTCAAGATCACGGCCAACGTCTCCAAGGGCGTGCGGGACGGCAGCATCAACCTTGCCGGCATCAAGAATGTCGTGGCCGTGGCCAGCGGCAAGGGCGGCGTGGGCAAGTCGACCGTCAGCGCCAACCTTTCCATCGCCTTGGCCCGTCACGGTGCCCGCGTCGGGTTGCTCGACAGCGACGTCTACGGTCCCAACATCCCGCTCATGATGGGCATCACCCACGCTCCGCAGCCCGAAGGCGATCGTTTGAAGCCGGCGGTCGCGTTCAGCATCAAGGTGATGTCGATGGGCTTCTTCGTCAAGGAAGGGGAGGCCGTCATCTGGCGCGGGCCGATGCTCCATGGCGCCGTCCGGCAGTTCCTTGGCGAGGTCTCCTGGGGAGATCTCGACTACCTGGTCGTGGACCTGCCGCCGGGCACGGGCGATGTGCAGCTCTCGCTGTCGCAGTCGATCTCGATGACGGGCGCCGTGATCGTTTCGACGCCGCAGGACGTGGCGCTGCAGGACGTCCGCAAGGGCATTGCGATGTTCCGCAAGGTCGGCGTGCCGATCCTCGGGATCATCGAGAACATGTCGGGTCACGTCTGCTCCAAGTGCGGCAACGAGGACTTCATCTTCGGACACGGCGGCGCGCAGCACGAGGGCGAGTTGCAGTCGATCCCGTTCCTCGGCTCGATCCCGATCGACACGTCGATCCGCATCGGTGGAGACTCGGGCAAGCCGATAGTGGCCGACAAACCCGACTCGCCCATCTCCCGGCGCTTCATGGACGTGGCGGCCGCGCTCGCAGGGAGCATCAGCCGCAGCAACTTCGCCCAGCAGGCGATGCTGATGCCGCCAGTGGGCTGAGCCCACGAGCGGCCTCGGCGTTCGGGCGCTTCTTCGCGGGGGCTACTTCGGCGACTCGAAGAGCGCGTGCGCCAGCCCTGCGTTGCCCTCCGCATCCAGCGCTTCGACGGTCAGCACGTGCGGCCCCGCCGTCGCCGCCGGCAGGCGGAAGGAGAAGCGCTCTTCGGGACCGTCGAAGAGGCCGTCGGCGCAATCGATGGGCGTGAGCGGGCCGCCGTCGATGCTGTAGGAGAGCGCGGCGACGTGCGTGCCGCGGTCCTGCGCAACTCCGGTGACGGCGCCGGAGGCGACCGTCAGCTCCACGATCACCGGCCGGGAGTTGTCGACGACGATCAGCTCGGAGAGCCGCTCTGCGGTGAGCGTCGAGGTCGGAGGATTGGAGCGCTCGTCGGTCGCCTGCAATCGCAACTCGTAGCGGCCGTCGGGGACCAGCGTCGTGTCCCAGACGAACTCCCGGGCGTCCTCGAGCGGGAAGTCGGCCCCGAGCGGCAGCCACGGGCTCCTGGCTCCCAGCGCCCGGTCACGGTAGTGGAGCCGGAAGGCGAGCAGGTCGTCCTCGTCGGCGTCCGTCGCGGTCCACGTGATCTTGAGCGAGCCCGGCGCCGGCTGAACATCGAGAGTCGAAGCACCGTCCGAGTCGTTTTTACTTCGCTTCTTCCCCTTTGCCGGCCGGGAAGGCGCCAGCTCCGAAGGAGTTGGCAGCTCCATCACGGGCTGATTGGCGGCTGCGGACTTATCGGCGGAGCCTCCAACGTCCGGCGCGCTTGCAGCAGCAATCTCCAGCGACTCGATCCGGGGCCGGTGGTTGGGGCCGGCGTGGAAGAACGTGAGCTCGTCGACGAGCGCGTCCGCGGCCCCAAGCTCCACTCTGAGTTGCAGGAAGCGTCCAGGGGCGCTGGAAATGGCGCCGCCCGGAGGGGACAGCGGGCGCGACCACTCGCCCCAATGCAGCTCTGGGCGCGGATCGTCGCCGGAGCGAGTCTGGACTCGCACGTTTCCCGAGCCGTGGATGCGAAGCGCGCCGAACCGAGAGGCCGTAGCCGCGTCGTACACCGGTGACGTCCAGGTCCCATTTGGACTCGGTGGACCCGATAACACCACTGCGCCACCGTCGGCCGTGCCCGCCGCGGCGACCCGCCCTAGTCTCAGCGCCAGCGCCGTGACCTTCCCTTGCTGCAGCTGGTGAAGGATCACCTTCTCGCCGCTGGCCGGGTCGACCCGGTAGAGCCGCCCCTGCGGTCCGGTGCCGACCAGCAACTGGCCGTCGTCCTCCCGGGCCAGACAGAGCAACATTTCGTCGGGGAAGCTGGCGATGACTTCCGCCTTGCGCGAATCATCCAGTACGTAGAGGGTGCCGCTCATCGGCGCCTCGGCATCCGCGACCTCGAACCCTCCGAGCGCTCCCGGCTGCTGTTCGGCCTTGCCGCTGGCGCGGCCCGATGCGGTGCTCTCGTCGTCGGGTGGACTCTCGTCGGGCGAATCCTGAACGGGCGAGGTGGCGTCGGCCCCGGTAGCCTCGTCGGAGCCGTGGCGATGGACCCGGCCCGACGAATCCGGCGCAGCGGCCTGGTTGACGGCCACGTAAATCCGGTCGCCCGCGGGCACGATGGACCGCACCTCGCTCTCGGCCGAGAAGTGGTACAGCACCTCTCCCCGGTTCTTACCCAGGACCGAATAGACGTTGCCGCGGTCCCCGCCGCCGGCCAGCACCTTGCCGGACTCCGTGACGGCCACCGCAAGCAGGTTGTGCTCGGAGGCCACGAACCATGGTTCGGCCTTCCCGTCGGTCGCCACGCGGAAGAGCGTGCCCCTTGGGCCGGTCGCACAGTAGAGCGTGCCGTCGGTGTCGCAGGCCATGCCCCAGATGGAACCCGCCGGAAACGTGGCGTGGGGGGTGACCTCGCGGGAGGCCGTGATGCGCAGGACTCGCCCCTGGCTCAGCTCACCGGCGTACAGCACGCCGCTGGGCTCTGCTGCGAGCGTGTAGCCCAGGGCACCCGGGTCGGTGTGCAGCGGCTCGGTCTTTCCGTCCTTCAGCCGGTGGAGGCCGGACGGCTCCAACGTCGCCACGAGAAGGCTCTCCGGGTCCAGCGGGAGCAGCGACCAGACGGCTCGCCCGAAGCCGCTCACCGTCTCCCGGGAACGTCCCGGCACCAGGACCCCGGATTCCCGGATGGCGACCGCCTCCGACTCGCCCTGTCCGAAATCGTCCGCGGTCCGGATCGTCCGTTGCCGCGTGCCCGCGGCGTCCAGGCTCGTCGCCGCGAGCAGACCGGCCAACAGGAGCGCCCTGCAAGAGCTTCGTGTCACCTCGCAACCACCTGCCGTTTCAGCCCGACCGAGGTCGAGGCATATCCCGAAAGCACCCACTCCGTGGGCGTCTTGACCCGTGACCGGGCCGGCCGGGTCTCGTGCCCGAGAACGGCCCCGACGGAGCCCGGTACGCGGTCGATGTAGAAGCCGCGGCGGTCGAGCGCCCTGCCGCCGTCATCCAGGCTCACGACCAGGTCGCTCGCGCGGAAGCGCGCGCGTGCCCTGCGGAGGAGTCCTTCCAGGTCCTCGGGACTCGCGGCGTCGGGCTTCAGCCCCGAGCCACCGTCGATGTCGAGCTCGAGCGTGTCGCCGGCCACTTCCGCCGGCATCTCGAGGGCGACGGACAGCTTTCGGGGCGGCTGGCCGTAGGGCTTCACGAGCACGTGCACCTCGAAGCGCTCGCCGGCCCGGGCCTCTCGCACGGACGGGTAGGCATCGAGGATCTCGGCCGTTGCCCGGCCCGGAGTCAGCTCCAGCTCGGCGTCGACCGAGGAGAGCAGGGCGGGCTCGAAAACGTTGTCCGGCAGCTCGAGAAAGGGCGCGAACGACTCCAGGTTGAACGGCCCGCCGCGCCCGTTGTGAAACCGGTCTGCGATCGCGAGCTCTCTCCCGTCGCGGAGCCGGGCTGTGATGCGCACGTCGGCGGTCAGGTCGTCGCCGGATGCCTCGGCGGCGTCGAGGGCATTGGCGGCAGCGTCGAGCACCATCGAGGCGGTGAGCTTGGCGTGGTCGACGACCTCGATGGCGAAGCGCTGCTCGCGGGTCGTGAGCGAGTTGCGAACGCGCAGGCGGACAGGCACCATCTTGGGTTGCGCGCCCTTGCGGACCACGATGCAGCTC
>JACPRK010000016.1 GCA_016190005.1 Candidatus Wallbacteria bacterium
CACGGTGGTCGCCGGCGACGACGGCGCCTTCACGATCACGCTGACGGCCTCGGATGCCGCGGGCAACGCGCTGGCCGCGCAGCCCGCGGGGCGCACCTTCACGGTCGACACGGCGGCGCCGGCAGTGACACTCAGCTTCGACAAGGACTCCGCTGCCGTCGATACGGGACTGCTTTCCATCACCGCGACCTTCAGCGAACCAATCGTCACGACACCGAGCATCTCGATCGACCGACCAGGAACCGGTAATGACGTCGGAGCGGCTTTGCTTGGAGGCACGGGCGACGCCAAGATCTGGACCTTCGACTTTGCCGTCCAACCGGAGAATGACACGGACATCATGGATGGCCCCACCCTCATCGCCGTATCGGACGGCGAGGATCTCGCCGGCAACCCAAACCAGCCTGCGTCCAACAACGTTGTTTCTATTGAAACGAGCAGTTCACGGACCCTGACTCCTGCCAACGTGGTCGTCGCAAGCATCAACACGGCGCCCACATTCGTCTCGCGTGGACAGACCGAAATCACGGTGACGATGTCTGTGCAGAACCTGGGACAGAGCACCGCTGCTGTACTGCAAACCGGCGCCACGCTCAGTTTCAATGAACGCTTGAGCGGGTATCGGGTGACGCCAATCGCGGGGAACACGACCATTCCAGGCGGAGAGTACGGCGTCTACATCTTCTCGGTGGATGTGGGCACCGATGCGCCACTGGGCGTCACAGCGATTGACGGAGAGATCCACGCAACGGATGCACGATCGGGCGTGGCCATCGGCGATGTGGGTGCGATCACGACCGATACGTGGACGGTTCAGTCGCCGACCGCAATGGTAGTCCGTTCACTCCGATTGCCGCCGGTACTGATCCCATCGGAGAGCTTCGACGCCGATGCGACTATTGCGAACTTGGGTCAGGCGAGAGCCATTCACGTGACGGCTTCGCTCTCTCTGGCAGACGAAGCCGGGGAGTTCATTGAAGGGTATGCGACGGCCGATAATCCGCAGAGTCTGGCCGGCCAGACAGATGGCCACTTCCGCTTCCGAATCCAGGTGCCTAGCACAGCCCGCACCGGCCCTCGCACAGCTCAGGTCGTTGTGTCGGGGCGGGATGGCAACAGCGCGCGCGACCTGATAGCGACGGGGTCTTTCACCGGCCTCGTCGCCATCCGCTTGATGGCAAGCGTGGCAATCGGTCGAGGTGTCAACTTCGTTTCGTTGCCCCTGTCGCCAGTGCGCACTGGAGGCGGGCTGTACTCCAGCGAGGACCTGCTGCGGGATGCCGATGCGGGGCTGCTCGCCTTTCTGGAACCCGACCCCCTCGGCAAGATGCGGTTTGCCACCTATCTGCCGAACCTGGGCAGACCCTTTCCTGTCGAGGCCAGGCGTGGCTACATTCTGGTTTCGAATCGGCCCGAGCATCCGCTGCGTGTGACGGGGAACATGTGGCCACCGCCGTCGGCGGGACAGGAACCTCGCGGGCCCCTGGCGCTGATCGGCCTCGCCCAGGAAGATTCGCCAGCAGAGACAGCTCTTGGCCTGACCCGTCAGTGGGGCGCCGCTTTCCTGATCCGAACGACGATCGATGCAGGAGGACGGGCCTTGGTGGAACCATTCCTGCCTGGGCTCACGCGTGACTTCCCCTTACGCGCAGGCGAGGCCTACCTCCTTCCGGTCAAGTAGATTCCGGGCGAGTTCCCGACCGGGAACCGAGCCGGGGCATCCTCGCGGGAGAAGTCCCCTGGCGCGATCCGCGTCATCCGGATGGGCCAGACTCAAAGTGCTGCCCGGGCGAGAAGTTCATCGGCACCCGAGCGCCTGGCTCAGGTCCGCGCGGAAATGAAGGAAGCCAGCCGACAAGCCGGGACGCGAAACTGGCCCGCCGGAATCTCCCAGAACTCATGAGTCGCATCAAGAAACGCTGGAGCGGCTCAGCATTGTCGCCGCCCACGCCTCAAAGCAGGACTTCAAGCCTCGGCAGCTGCTCATGAACTGCGCCGCCCTTGATCCGTAGGGGTATCGGCCTTCACTCCGTTCTTGAGTCGCTGTTCTCTTGATCCAGAACGGCGATGAATTCGCTCGGGGAGTAGGTACGAGTCTTTGCGCCCTTGAAGTCAGCGACATCCCTCGTCACGATAGCATCGACGCCTGCAGCTGCGGAGGCCTCATCGGCAACCGCATCCTCAAAGTCGTTCAAGCCGGAACGTAACGCTCGGTCTATGATGGAGCCATCAACTTGAGCAACGTGAAGGAATCCAAGGAGTCTCTGCAGTCTCTTCCTCGAGTCTCCCGTACCGATTGTCCTTCTCGCCACATAGTGAATTGTGGTAACGCCTGTAGCGCAAAGAAAGCCACCAAGTGAACCCTCCTCGGCCATGGACAAGAGCTCACCTGCGTCGGCCGCAAACGGTTCCCTCTTGAGGAGCAGGTCGAGAATGACGTTCACGTCGAAAAGGACGTTCATCGGTACTTTTCCTCCAAATAGTTCTTGTAGTCTTCCTCATCGACAGCGGCACCTTTGAGGCATCCTAGCAATGATCGAACTACGGGCGTAAGTTCCCCTCGCTTCCTCTTACCGCGCGCCTTGGTTACAGCGGCGAGAAAGTCTTCCACCATCCCAGAGACTGACTTTCCCATTTCCTTTGCGGCCTGCTTGGCCTTTCTGATGACTTCCTCGTCCATGCTTAGAGTCAGTTTGGTGTGCATTCTCTTGGCCTCCGCGTCACACGTACCTTTCCGAGAATAGTATACGTGCGATATCCGATGTTCGCACGACTTTGGATCCAGCCGTCGCCCAGGACGTCCAGCGCCGGCCGACCCTCCCGCGCAACCAAGGGGCGGCCCCTGCGGAAGGCGTACCGGTTCAGGTACGCCTTGGAGTCCAGGGGGTTGGGGTGCGGAACCCGGCTTCGCCAGAGCATCTCCAGTCGCCGAGACGTCTCGAGCAGCCGAGGCTGCATCTTGAACAGCGAGAACGGACTGGAAACTGGAGGGAAGCCTTTCTCGGCAGCATCGGCACCTACGGGCGACCGGATCGCCATCCTCGGGAGTGAGGCCAGGCGGCCGCTTGGCGCGCGTTCCCCGGTCCCGAAAGCACGGCGCCCGGGTCCCCGCTTGGGGCCCGGGCGTCGCAACCAGAGGCAGCTTGTCCTTGGACCGTCTTCCCCGGAGCCTCAGTCGGCCTGTCCGCGGGAACCCTGCCCGGCCTCGATTGCGGCCGAGTAGGAGTAGGTGTGGTCGCCCTGGACGGAGCCGTCGGCGTCGCCGGCGACTGCCTCCACCGAGAACTTGACCGAGCCGCTCTCGGGAGCCTTCCACAGGAAGGTCCAGCTGCGCTCGGTGCCATTGGTGTCCGTACCGTTGTACGACTGCTTCAGATAGGTGACGCCCTCGGCGACGTGAACATCCAGCGAGGGGTCGCGATTGACGATCTTGCCCGCCTGCTTGCCTTCAGCGGTCTGGGCCGCGAGGCGGAAGCCGGCCTTCTTGGCACCCGACTCGACCAGCTTGACGGTGAGCGGGTACGACTTGCCCGGCTCGAAGGCCGACGGCAGACCCTGGATCGACAGGTTGCCGTTTCCGGCACCGGCTCGGCCGTGGCAGATGTTGCAGCTCACGGCGGCCTTCTGGCCCAGGTAGAGGTCCGGGGGATTGGACGTGGAGGCCGTGGCGGCCACCGGGAGGGCAACGGCCAAGGCCGCCACCGCAAACGAAACGATACTCGAGCGCCTCATACTCATCCTCCTGAAGGGGTGTGTCCTGCCGGGGCCCTGTGCCATTTGGCCTACTCGTCTCGGGTTGTCCGGCACTCGGTACTACGGTCGGTTTTCGAGGAGGTTGCGAAAGTGGCGAACTTTTTTTTCGCAGCCACTTGACACTTTCGGCAGATCGGCCAGGAAAGCCGAGTTGGGCCGCTTCAGCGCAGGAGAATCGCTGCTGCAACCGCCACGGCCGTCGCCGCTAGACCCAGTGCAATCACTCGCGCGCGCGACCCATCGCCGCGGGCAGACAGCCGGACGGCCAGCGTCGATACGCTCTTGCGGATCGCCGCCCCGGCGCGCCCGAACCGGCCGCCGACCCGCCGGCCCAGGCCCGTCGCTCGCCGCAACGCTGCCGCTAGCTGCGCGGCGCCCGCGTACCGCTCGGTGGGGTTCCAGGCCGTCGCCCGGGCAATGACCTGCAGGAGCGGATCCGACTCCGAGGAGTTTGCCTCCGCCTGCGACGCTGCGGGCAGCAACCGGCCATGCACCAGAAGCGAGAGCAACCGGCCGGCGGCGTAGACGTCGGCTGCCGCCGTCGCCGCCCGGCCGTCATGCTGCTCGGGGGCCATCCACGTGTTGACGCGCGCCGTCGAATCGCCGGGCGGCCTGGCCAAGAGCCCGGCCTCTCGGAGTGCCGAGCTCCCCAAGCCCAGCAGTTTCACGGCGCCTGCCTCGTCGACCATCACGTTCTGGAGCGTCACGTCGCCGTGCACCTGGCGCCTGGCGTGCAGGGCCTCCAGCCCCTCGACCAGACCCAGGACCCGCTGGACAGCCCGCTCCCTGGGCCAGGAATCGTGCCCCGTCGGCGGCTCCAGGAACCCAAAACCGGGCGGCCGCTCGAAGACCAGAAAGGCCCGACCGCCGTGCACCACGAAGTCCCGGATGCGCCCCAGCGCGGGATGCTGCACACCCGCGAACGGCGCCAGTACCTTCAGCGCGTCTTCCTCGGCCCCGGCAAGGGGAGGCATCGGCCTGAGCAGCACCGCGGCCCCGTCGAGATCCCGTCCTTCCAGATACTCGACGCCGGGCGCCAGGCGCGCGCCGGCCGCGAGCTCGTAGCGCTCCGCGACGGCCCCGGGCTTCAGCAGGCCAAGCAGCGGCCGGCTCGGCTTGCCTCCGGTCCTGCCACGGCGCGCCACCGGCGAGCCGTCGCGAGCGCGGCCCAGGTCCTCGAGCATCGCCTCGGCGTCCGGGTACCGGCAGTCCCGGCGCCACTCGACCGCGTTGAGGAGGAAATCGACCAGCTCCCTCGGGAGCGCCGGGTTCAGCGAGCTCGGCTCCAGCGGCGTGATGGAGTCCCCCGCCAGCTCGAGCATGCCCAGCAGTGCATCTTCGCCATAGGGCAAGCCGCCCGTCGCCGCCTGATAGGTGACGAGCCCCACCTGATACAGGTCGCTCGTGACGTCGACGTCGCCGCTCTTGAGCACCTCCGGCGGCATGTACCGGGGCGTTCCCAGGACACGGCCCGTGCGAGTCAAGTTGCTCCCTTTCTCGGGCTTCACCAGGCCGAAGTCCATCAGGACGGCGCGGCCCTGGGCGTCGAACATCACATTGGCCGGCTTGATGTCCCGGTGCAGGAATCCCCGGGCGTGCAGGTATCGCAGCGCCTCCAGGAGATCCTCCGCCAGTCGCGCTACCTGCGACACGGGCAGCCGCCGGTTTCCCCTCAGCCGATGCTCCAGGGTCCCGCCCTCCAGCAGCGGCATGGCGTAGTATAGGCGCCCGCGCGCCTCCCCGTAGTCGACCACCGGCACGATGTGCGGGTGCGACAGAGTCGCCAGCGTGAAGATCTCCCGCACGAAGCGCTGCCGAGCCGTTTCCTGACGAGCCCCCGCCGGCTCGAGCACCTTCACTGCGACCTGCTCGCCCCCGTCGAGTGGCGAGGCGCGATAGACCGAGGCCATCCCGCCCTCCCCCAGCCGGGAGTGCAGCCGATACCTGCCGAGGACGCCGGTCTCGCTATCCGCAGCCACGCCCGATCATCTTAGCCCGTCCCCCTGTCGACGCGGTCCACTGGCGGGCATTCACCGCGGGCGCCTCTTGCCGAACACTCTTGCCGTAGGCCGGGGTAGATCTTTGCACTTCCGGTGGTCCCGTTGCCTTGCGGCTCAGGGGCCGGTACTGCCTATGGTTCGCGAGCCCTCTTCAGGTCCGCGCGCCCAATCTCTTGGGCCAACGAGGATCGCCCGGCTTGGGCCCTCCGAGTACCCGGATTCGCGCGGGGGGCGTAGGACGCCCGCGGTGAACTCATTCCTGACCTTACCACCGGTTTTCGCCGGCTGCCACACCTTTCGGTGACCTCCTCGCAGCCTCGAGCCGAGCACGGCTCATTCCGCCCTCGGGCTGTGATAGATTCCTGCGTCATGGACCGGCTGGTGGTGCTGCGTGAGGGCGTCGTCACGCACCTCCTGGAGCTTGCGCCCGGGGAGCTCTCCATCGGGCGAGACGCCGCCAATCACGTCGTCCTCGACCATCCGAGCGTGTCGCGGAATCACGCACGACTCGTTTCATCCGGCGACTCCTGGACACTCTCGGACCTCGGCAGCACCAACGGAATCCTGATCGACGGCAAGTTCGTCGGGGCCGGCCAGCTCGCTGTCGGCGCCATCGCCCAGGTCGGCGCCTTCGCGCTGCAGCTCGTCCGGCTTCCTGGCGGACCGGCGCGGTCTGTCCCGGCCGCCCCGCAGCCGGAGATCTCCGCGCCGTTCAAGGCACTCGAGGCGCTCTACCTTCTCTCGGGCGAGTTCTCGACGCTCCTCAGCATCGGCGATCTCCTCGAGAAGATGATCGACTGCCTGGTCGGCATCTTCCGCGCCGAGCGAGGGTTCATCCTCCTGTACCATCCTCGGTCCGGGAAGCTCGAGCCGGCCATCGTGCGCAAGATGGAGAAGAGCGAGCTGTCGGACACTGTCAGCATGACCGTGGCGATGCACGCGGCCACGGAGAAGAAGCCGGTGCTGCTGGATGACCTGACGGCCACGGCACGCTTCCAGGGCGCACGCTCCATCGAGCGCGAGCGTATCCGCTCCATCCTGGCCGCACCGCTCGTCGACGGCTCCGACGTGCTGGGCGTCGTCTACCTCGACAGCCAGATGAAGAGCCGCAAGTTCACGGCGGCCGACCTGGAGATCCTGGAGGTGTTCTGCCGCCACGCCTCGAGCGCCGTGAAGAACGCCAACGAGAAGGACCAGCTGCGCCGGGACCTCTTCCGCCTGCAGACGCTGGAGCACGAGCGCGAGCTCACCGAGTACGGCACGGACCAGATCGTCGGTGCCAGCTCGGCGATGGAGGAGGTGCGCGCCCAGATTCGCGCTCTGGGCGCCGAGGAAGTCACGACGCTCATCCTGGGAGAGAGCGGCACCGGCAAGGAGCTGGTCGCCCGCGCCATTCACGCCGCCAGCGCCCGGCGCGAGAAGCCGTTCGTCGCGGTGAACTGCATGGCCCTTAGCCCCACCCTTGTGGAGAGCGAGCTCTTCGGCCACGAGAAGGGCGCCTTC
>JACPRK010000099.1 GCA_016190005.1 Candidatus Wallbacteria bacterium
GACTGTCGATGGCCAATCAGGGAAACCAGCAAGGCCCCAGCGCGCCGGAGCTGCCCGTGGGTCCGCGCGCCGTCAAGGTCCTCTCGGTGGCCCTGGGATTCGGAGTAGGTCTTCAGGCTTCAGGCTTCAGGCTTCAGGCTCAAGCGGGCTCCACACGAACGGCGTGCGTGTCCTCGCGGCCCCCGCGCGGTCCCCACGCGGGGTCCGGATGGGGCAACCCGAGGCCTGAAGCCTGAAGCCTGAAGCCTGAAGCCTGAAGCCTGAAGCCTCCCATGAACGCCATCACTGCCATCGCCTCGCGCGAAATCCACTCCTTCTTCGTATCGCTCAGGGCCTACGTGATTCTCACGCTCGGGCTCTCGCTCTTCACGCTGTTCTTCGCGCTTCTGCTGCTCGATGGGCGCGAGGCGAGCATGCGCTCGATGTTCAAGATCATGGAGTTCCTCTTCTTGACCATCGTGCCGATCCTGACGATGGGGCTGATCGCCGAGGAGCGGCGCACGGGAACGGTGGAGCTCTTGCGCACCGCGCCGGTCTCCCGATCGGCCGTGGTTCTCGGTAAGTACGCCGGCGCCCTCGGCATCTACACGCTGATGGTGGCCCTGACGGTCCACTTCTACGGAGTGCTCGAGCACTACGGCGCGCCCGACCGCTGGCCCGCGATACTCGGGTACACGGCACTGCTGCTCGAGGGCGCCTTGATGCTGGCGGTCGGCGTCTTCGCCAGCTGCCTCACCTCCAGCCAGGCGGTCGCTTGCCTCGTGACCTACACGGTCTGCTTCGGGATCTACGCGCTCGGGCTGATTGCCCCCTATCTGCCGGAGTCGTGGGCGCCGGCGGTCGCCTACTGGGGCGCTAGCAGCCACACCGCCTCGATGGCGACCGGGCTGATCCAGACGCAGGACCTCGTCTACTTCGCAACTCTCACGCCGCTCTTCCTGGGCCTCGCGGTCTGGCGCTTCAAGAGCCAGGAGTGACGCGCCCCCGCCGAAAGGAATCGCACGCCATGACTCATCAGAGCCCCCTGAGAAACTTCCTGAGGACCCTCGCCCGGGCGACCTGTGTTGCGGGGGCGCTTGCGCTCGTCGCCGGGATCAACTGGGTCGCCACGCGGGAGAATCGCCGCTTCGATCTCACGGCCCGCAAGGTCCACTCGCTGGGTGAGAAGACCCTCCAGATCCTGAGAGGCTTGAAGTCCCCGATCTCCATCACCGCGCTCTACCCCGGCGTCGCCCCCGAGGCCGTGGCCGATCTCCTGGGCGAGTTCCGCCGGGCGGCCGGCGGCATCGTCACGACTGAAATCGTCGACCCACTCCAGAACCTGGGTTACGCTGCCCAGTTCGGAAACCGGATCGACGCGCAGGAGCGGCGCGTGGTCATCCAGGCCGGCAAGGCTCGCGAGGAGATCGACTGCACCGAGACCCCGCTGGACGAGGGCCGTCTCGCCAGCGCCATCTACCGCGCCGTAACAGAGTCGAGCACCGTCTACTTCCTTCGCGGGCACAACGAGTACGAGTTCGAGAGCCCGGAGCCCGACGGGCTGTCGCGGCTGGCCACCTCGCTCCGGGATCTGCAGTTCAAGGTCGAGGGGCTGGGGCTGGCGGGGGCGGGCGCCAAGGTTCCCGACGACTGCCGGGTGCTGGTGATCGCCGGCGCCCGCACGACGCCCAGTGACGAGGAGAAGAAGGAGATTTCGCGATACCTGGACGATGGCGGCCACGCGCTCTTCCTGGTGGAGTCCGCGATCCGCACTCCGTCCGGCACGCTCACGGAGCAGGAACAGCGCGCCAACCCCACGTGGAACGACGTGCTCTCCCGCTGGGGCGTCACGATGGGCGACAACGTGGCCGTCGACATCTCCAACCACATGGGGCAAGACATCGGCTGCCCGGCCACCAGCAAGTATCCCGACCACGACAAGATCGTGAAGGGCCTGGGCATAACCTTCTACGTGCGTCCCCGCAGCATCTCCTTCGTGAAGCCTTCGGATCGCCAGGTGCTCTTTGCGCCGCTGGTGCAGACAGTGAGCGGCGAGACGAGCTGGGCCGAGACCGACCGGACCCTTTATGTCCATTTCGACGAAGGCCAGGACCTCCGCGGCCCGGTCACCATCGGCTCCGTGCTCCTCCAGGACCCGAAGACCTGGAAGGACGGGAAGTCGACGAAGCTGGTCGTCCTCGGCGACGCCGACTTCGTCACCAACCAGTACACCAATCGCTACAGCAACCTGGACCTGGTCGTGAACAGCATTGCCTGGCTCGCCCAGCGCGAGATGCTGGCCCCCGCCGAGAAGACCGGCACCCCGGAGCAGCGCCTCGAGATGACCGCCGGCGACATCAAGCTCGCCGTCGGCGGAATCGCCGTGTTCCCCGTGCTGGTGATGCTGTTCGGACTGAACGTCTGGCTGCGGAGGAAGAAGTAGCCAGAAGCCAGAAGCCAGTAGTCAGTAGCCAGTAGTCAGAAGCCAGTTGCCAGTAGCCAGTAGGACTCGCGCGGGCGCGCCTTCTCAAGACCTGCGCGACGTCAGCGCGGAGGAATGGTCGAGAGCATCCGGGCCAGGTAGGCCTCGAGCATCCGGCTGATCTCCTCGAGCTCGGACGAGAGCCCATTCGTATCGCCGTAGCCAAGATCGCGCGTGAGGATTGCGTAGTAGCGGCACTCCTCGAGCGAGGCCTGGGCGATGTTGTAGTAGCGAGCCTTCTCGGGCTTCGTTCGCTTCTTGAATCCTTCGGCGATCGAGGATGGAACGGACACTGCTGCTCTCCGCCACTGGGACGTGAGCCCGAAGAGCTCGTGGCGCGGAAAGAGCGCCGTGTGCTTGTACACGGCCAGTACCCACGAATGGGCCCGTTGCCAGACCGCCAGGTCTTCGAACCGCTTCGATCGATTCATCTTGCCCTCCAACTAAGGGACGGATCGAACCGCTTCTCAGGCGCTCCCTCCCCTACTGACTACTGACTACTGACTACTGACTACTGGCTACTGACTACTGGCTACTGACTACTCCTACCGGAATCCCGGCACCGGATCGAGCAAGTACGGAAACACGCTCTGGAAGGCTCCGCTGGAGGCGTCGTTCCTGTCCACGCCGTCGGTCAGCGACTTGCCGTTCGGGGTGTCGGTGAAGCCCGTGACGAGGACTCCACCGACGGCTCGCAGCGAGATATCGACCACGTCGTCCACGGGGCGCCGGCCGTTCGGATAACCCTGCAAGTCGCCGGCGATGACGCCGAGAGGGTTAGGGCTGGGCGTGATCGGCGTGGCCATGTTGAGCCGGATCATCTCGGCCGGCCGGACGTTTGCCGGCTGGTTGAGGCCGGGGACGCCCGTCAAGAAGACCTGCACCAGGTCATTGCGCGGGGTGGCCGGAACCCTGAGCCCGTAGACCAAGGTGTAGAGCCGCGCTAGCTCGGGATCGGTCACATAGGAGAGGAACTGTGCGTCGTCGCGCGGGTTGGAGCCGTTGAACTTGTCCTTGTCCTTGAGCGGGATGACCACCTCATTCACCAGCGGCATCGCTAGCCTCGAGACCTGGACGAACGCGCCGCGCTCCGTCGAGAACCTGGGCGGCCGGTCGCGCAGAATGCGGACGGCCGGGCGGCTCGCCGTCGACCAGACACCCGCGATGCCGGTGTTGTTGGCCGTCGCGGAGAGCGTGCTGATCGGGACCTCCAGAATGATGGAGTGCACGTTGGCGCCCGCCAGTCCGTCCACTCCGGAGGAGCCCGGACTGTTCACCGGCCGTAGACCGAGCAGGTCGAAGATGCTGCCCAGGTCCGCGAAGAAGGGTTCCTCGCGCTGGCCGCAGAAGACCTTCGCGTTCCCGTGGGCGGGCAGCGTGTTGAGCGCGGCGCTGGCCAGGGTCGCGTAGTTCGGCGTGGAACGCGGTCCGATGTTCACCGGCGGGCACGCCAGGTTGGTGCCCAGCACCTGCGCTGACTGTCCTTCCCTGAGCAGCGTGAGCGTGTAGGTCTGCTTCACGTTCCAGTCGGCGTCCGTCAGGTTGTCGATGACACCCGTGTTGTAGAGAAAGGTGCTGCCGTTGCCGACCGTCGTCGTGAACCGGAACTGGTAGGTCAGGTCCGGCAGCGCGTCGCCGTCGTTGTCGACTTTCAGCTCGTAGAGCACGTTGTCGTCGAACTTCCAGAAGTTCGGCCCGCTCTGGGGAAACTGGAGCGGGATGAAGTTGGCGATGATGCAGACTCTGTCGCCGGCGACACGGAAGAAGTAGACGTCCGTGTTGTCCGCCAGTGGGTCCTGGCTGATCAGGGGCGCCTCCCGGTGGCTGGAAGCCAGCGCCGGCGCGGAAAGGCCCAGCCCCAGCGCCAGCAGCGCTACCCCCAGTGCCCAGCCGCCACCCGTACGACGCCACGTCTGCCAAATCGATTTCATCCTGCTCTTTTTCACGTGCGACTCCTTGCTCACGTAGCTTTGCGGGTCTTCCCTTTCTAGCAGGAATCCTGCCTGCTCGCCTGAGATCAGGCCGCCCGATGATACACTATCTGTCCGAATCGAAGACGATATGTCCGATCACCGGCAATTCCCAAGCGAGTTGTACTCAATGGCCAGTCAGGAGCTTTGCCCCCGAACCCCGACCAAGGGGCCAGCGGCCCTCCTTCGGCGAGCTCAGGACAAGCACTGGACCCCAGTTGTGCTGTGGCCCTCGGAGAAGTCGGGCGCCCGTGGTATTGCTCGTGCCCTTCGAATCCTTCTGCTCTTTTTCGCTGTTCTCGTCTTGTCCGCATCATCCGCTGCAACGCCTCGCGCGGTCGGCGTCCTCGATTCCATCCGCGCCGAGATCGGCCGTCTGTCGCGGGCCCTGGAACGGCGCCCCGCGGACCTGCGGGCCCTGACCCTGTTGGCCGAGGCCTATCTCCGGGAGGCCCAGGTCACGGGCGACTCCTCCGGCCATGCCCGCGCGGACGCAGCCATCCAGCGAGCGCTCGCCGTCGATCCTCAGGATTACGCGGCGCTTGCCGCCAAGGGTTGGGTCGAGTACGCCCAGCACCGCTTCGCCGAAGCCGCCGCCTCCGCGCGCAGGGCGATAGCCCTGGCGCCCGAAGCTGGCCGAAACTATGCGCTGCTCTCCGACGCGCTCCTGGAGCTGGGCCGGTACGACGAGGCCGTTCGAGCGCTCCAAGGGTTGCTCGACCGCCAGCCCGGGCCGGCCGGCTACAGCCGGGCCGCTCACATCAGGTTCCTCCACGGCGACCTCGACGGCGCGCTGGAGATGGTGGAGCTGGGGCTCGAGTCGGCGCTCAGCGGCGGCGCGCGCGACCTGGCGGCCTGGCTCTACACGCAGGCCGGCGAGCTCCACGCAGCCCGGGGAAACGTCGCCCGGTCGCGACGATCGCTAGAGCTTGCGCGAGTCCAGGTGCCCGGCTACTTCCGCGCAGCCGGCCCCCTTGCGCGATTGCTCGCCAACCAGGGCCAGCTGGACACAGCTCGCAGCGTGCTCACTGCGACGCTCGAGCGGATCGAGGACGCCGGCCTCCTTGCCACACTCGAGGATCTCGAGACACTCCAGGGTAACGAGGCGGGGGCCCGAGCGGCGCGCCAGCGGCTCGAGTCGTTGGCAAAGCTCGACATCGCCCAGCACGGCCGCATCGACCGCGCTCTGGCCCTGGCCGACCTGGAGCAGGCCCGCAACCTGGAGCGCGCCACGGCCGCCGCCGAGGCCGAGTACCGCGAGCGGCCCGACATCTACAGCGCCGACGCGCTGGGCTGGGCCAGATTCCGGGCCGGCCGGCTGGACGAGGCGCTGGTGCTCTCGAAAGAGGCGCTGCGGCTCGGAACGAAGGATGCGGCCCTCTTGTTCCGCCGCGGGACGATTCTGAAGGCCGCCGGCCGTGCTGCAGACGGTGAAATCGCCCTGCGAGAAGCTCGCACTCTGGGACTGGCGCTACCGCCGTCGATCTGGCGAGTACTGGCTCCGGGGAGCAAACCGTGACTCTTCACCCGATGGGCGGGTTCGGATCTGAAGGAAGCGGTGCACCGAATGGTGCAATTGCGCAACGCAAGCTGGCTTGGTGTGCGCACCGGACAGGAAGATCCGTGTGGATCGGCATGACAGCGCGAGCGCCGTCAGGTCAACATCTCGGCGCCTTCGCGGAATCCTGGAGGGTTGCGTGATCATGGCCGCCCTCTTGCTTTCGAGGGTCGGGTTGCGGGTGTTCTGTGGCCGAGTTAAGAAACATCCGGAAAGACAGAGAAGGTTGGCGACCGGGCGGAACGGAGGCAGGGAACCGTGAGCGAGAAGACCGAGATTGTGGCCGTGCGCGGGAGGTTGTTCGCGTCTCACCCGGTCCAGCGGTACGGCGCCCGCTCGCTGCTGACGCTGGTCGGCTTGACGCTGCTCACCTGCGCGAGCGCCTCGGCGCAAACGACCTACAACAAGTCCGTTGGCGTCCTGGTCACCGGGACTGGGCAGTCTCTGTTACGCCAGTCCATGAACGTCGTCGCGTTCAACAAGACGAAGGGGGTCAAGGCCGGAGAAGCCTCTCCGGTCAAGCTGAACGACACCGCTACCGTATCCGTTCCTCTCAACGGAGTCTCCGATGGAAACGTCATCGAGTTCTACATCACCAGCATTCTCAGGTCCGACGCGAGTGTCTCCGACGCCTACTTCAAGACCGAAGTTCCGGTCTCGGTCGTGGACATCACGACGGCCATCCCGAATGTGACCCTGACGGACCCATCGGGAGAGCTCAGCACTCTTGCCGGAAGTGTGTACAACGTGAGTGGTTCCATTGTGCCCGGTGTTCGGGTCATGGCCACAGTCATCCGCGACCAGAGCGATGTTCCGCTGAGCTTGACGGGCGCACTCTCCTACGAGCAGGCCTTTCCGGACACTGCCGTTACGCAGACCCTGGCTGAGAGGTTTCCGGGAGCTTTTTCGATTGGACTCGTGGGTCCGGTAGCCGCCGGAGACTCGGTGAGACTGAGCGAAGTCTATGACCAGAGCAGCGGCACGCCGACACCACTCGGGGAAATGTGCAGTGAGGGAACCAATGCTGACGACCCGGCCGAGAACTGCAAGGCCGTGCCGATCCTCGTTCCCATCGATCCCACAACGTTGGCCTGGCAGGGAAGCACGAGCGGGGATACGACACGGTCTCGATTGATCGAGGCCGCCGACCTGAATACGGGCGGGTCCATCCGGATGGATTTCCTCGACCCGAACACGTTCGTCATCTTCACGTACAGCCAGACGTCGAACCCATTTACCCAGACGACTCTGAATGAGCGGATTGTGGGCAAGGGCTCCCTGAACATCACGGCCACGGTCTACAACGAGTTCCTGGCCCTGGGACCCAACTTCGTCAACAATGCTTCGAATCGATTTCTCCTGGAGCCGCTCGCCGTGACCCCGGTGCTGAACATCGATCGTATGCTGGGCACGGGAGACCAGGCCTGTTGTTTGCCAATGTCGCAAGTCATCGGCAAGCCGTACATGTACACGGCGACTTACGATGTCGAGGAGTCGGATCGAGCGGGGATCCGAGACGGTCTCACCGTCGTGACCCTCAAGAACGCCGTCGACTTTGGCGGCAACAGCTTGACAAGCCAGACCAGCATGAAGAACTCGACCTTCGTGGCGGTCACGGTCCCTCCGCGCGTCTCGTCGATCACCTACAGCAAGGGCAACTCGGAGAACCCGCCGCACTTGCCCTCTGGCGCGTTCACCATTTCGGTCACCTTCGACGAGCGAATCACGCAGACTATCGCTCCCGTGATCACCATCCGGGACTCGAGCGGCACCATCACGGCAACAGCCAACCCAGGGAGCAATCTCCAGTACAACCGGGACGACATCGCCAACAACACCAGTCTCTTCACCTACCCGCTGCAGACCGCCCTGGCGGCTGGCACGTATAGCATCAACATCACCAAGGCGAGGAACCTGCTCGGCGCCGAAATCGACCCTGCGGACATTACGCCGACCAACCCCAACTTCGTCGTCGACACGACGACGGCCAACGCGGCATTCACCTACTCTCGCGCCCAGCCATTCACGAAGGGGCCCGTTACCATAACCGCCACCTTCGATCAGAAGGTCACGAATCCCACGATCCAGATCGATCGGGGAGGGACCGGTAACGACATCCCCACGACTCTGATGACCAGCACCTGCGGAAACAGCAACATCCCGTGCCTGGTCTGGAGCTACAACTACGATATCGCCCCCGCGAACGGCTCGACGGTCACAGATGTCACGGCGACCATTACGATTACCAACGCTACTAACGAGATTGGGAACGCGAGCGCGCCGATCACGACCACGTTCACGCTGGACACGAGACCCACCTACACCCTGACCTACAGCAAGGCCAGTCTCCAGTACAAGGCAGAGACCTTCCGTATCACGGCCGTCTTCAGCGACGACGTCAAACCGGGTCCCGCCCGCATCACCATCACGGGCGGCAATGTAGGCGGATTACCCGTCACCAACAGCACCGAGATCACCCAGAGCAACCCCACAGACTTCAAGACCTGGGTATTCAGTCGCACGATTGCGGCTGGTGACGCTCCGACCAACCCCGAAAGTAGAGACATCACGCTGGGCGTGCCTTCGTCGGCTGACGTGGCCTTGCAGGCCAGCAACACCCGGTTCACCGTCGACACGAAGGCGCCAGCGCTCACCACGGTCACCTTCAACAAGCCGTCCCAGGTTTACAAGGGAGGAGACACTCTGGTAGTGACCGGCGTCTTCAGCGAGGACATCACCCCGGTCGCACCGGCGATCACCATCACGGGTGGAAACGTGGGGGCCGCGACGGTGACCGGTGAGCCCATGGCTCCGGGTGCGAGTCCGGTGACATGGACCTACTCGGCAGTTGTTTCAGCGTCCGACGCCAGTGGCACTCGAGACATCACGATCAGCGGTCTCGACGCGGCAGGCAATCCCAGTGGCGTCCCTCCCACGCCGAGCCGCATCACCATCGACAACGCCTCGCCAACCATCCTCGACTTCAAATTCAACAAGCCCTCCCAGATCTACAAGGCCGAGAGCTTTGACGTGACCTTCACATTCGATGAGCCGCTGGGGACAACGCCGACAATCACCATCAGCGGTGGCAATCTCGACGGACTTCCTGTCACGAATGCCTCCATGCTGGGAGGCGGCAGAGACTGGTACCTGGTTCGCACCATCCGCAGCACCGACGGCAACGGTCTTAGGTCCATCCTCGTGACTGCCGTGGATGTCGCGGGAAACTCGGCAATTCTCAGCCCGGACGGAAGCGACTTCACGGTCGATACTCGTGCCCCGACCGTTTCCCTCGTCTATAGCAAAGCCAGCCGCGCGTACGGCGCCAGTCAGATGTTTGGAATCACCGCCTCGTTCAGCGAAGACCTCTCGACGCCGCCCACGCTCACGATTTCCGGGGGGAAGGTCGGCGACTCCGATGTCAACAACGAGACGCTATTCCAGGGGGGAGATGCCGCCACCTGGTTCCTGCCCGACATTGCCATCGCTTCGACGGACACGACGGGCGACCGGACCCTGGACATCGGCGCAGTGGACGATGCCGGCAACGTGGCGCAACAGCCGTCCAATGCCACGTTCAGCATCGACACCGACCTTCCGACCCTCACTGTCACCTTCGGAAAGCCTACCGCTTCCCCGTTCACGGGCATCAGTGCCGGCAACCTCGCCATCACCGCCGATTACAACAAGAACCTGGTCATTGCGCCCCAGATCTCCATCAATCGACAGGGTACGGGCAATGATGTCATCCCCCCCGTGGAAATGCAGCAGATCAACCCGAAGAAGTGGGTCTTCACCTATGCCGTCGCGAGCGCAGACGGAGCCACGATCTTCGATGGCGACGCGGACTTGCGGATCGACACGGGAGCAGACGCGGCCGACAATACCGCCGCTTTCTCCAAGACGTTAGAGATCGATACCGCCGCGCCCACCGTCTCCCTGTCGTACAGCCGGGCGAATCCCATCCTGACCGCCGGATCCCTGGTGGTGACGGCGACGTTCAATGAGCCGGTCTTCACGTCGCCCACGATCTCCATGGTCGGCCCCGCCGGCGTGAACAACCAGTCGCTGACGATGGTCGCCGTTGCGCCTGGCCCGATCTCGGCGACCTCCTGGCAAGCCACGCTAACGATTGCCGAAGGAAATGACGGCGGGTTCACGGTCGACGTCTCCGCCGGCAAGGACAGGGCGGAGAACTCGAACCTGCCGCCCACCAGCAACAACGTTGTCGTTGTCCGTACCGCCGAGATCCCGCCGCGGACGGTCCCGTTCAAGATCCTCAACTCTCTGAGTGGCGACAGCTCCCGCCGCCAGAACATGCGCATTCGTCTTTACAACGAAACGGCACTCGCCGAGGAGCCGAATCCCGTGACCAATGTCAGGCTGGCCGAGGTTCGCTCGATGGCGCTCACGAAAGCGGTCACCGGCGACGTGCTGCACTTCTACATCGACTCGATCCGGACGGCTGACGGCACCCCCTCCCCGGCGCTCTTCGATACTGGCGCGACCGTGACCGTGCCCGACCTGGGCACGGCCATCGAGACGCAAACCGTCAACGATCCTACCTCTGAGATTCCAACGTTGAAGGGATTCCTCAGGAACCAGTCGGGCCAGAATGTTCTCTCGACACCCGTAGACGTCATGGTTCACCACTTCGAGCCGGGCTCGGCGACGTTCACCGGCGTCGTCCAGCAGACCTTCACCCACACACAGACGGGCGTCACCCAGGGCAATCGCGACCTGTTCCCGGGCACCTACTCTTTCACCAAGGTCGGTCCGGTCACGTTCGGGGATGCGTTGCGGCTCACCTTGAGGCGCCAGCCGGATGTGCTCGGCGCACCCGTTACCCCGACAGTGCCAGACCCGGATCCCCTGTGTCTGGCCGCAGGCGGCCCCTGCGTGCCTGCAGCGGTGGCCAGTCCCGACCCATCCGATGTGGCCGGCGCTGGAGCCAACCAGGGCGCTTATCTGGATGTGGACAGCGCACTCTCACGCGCTATCGGCCCGAACGACCTGACCCCGGGCAGCACCGTGCGGATGAACTTCATCGATTCGCATCTCTTCGTCGGCCTGACGTACAGCAAGGACAGGACGCTGGTGGATGCAGGCCTGCTAAGAATAACCGCCACCTTCTACAACTCGTCCCGATTCTTCGACAACAACTTGCTCCAGCTCGAGCCGACTGCGACAACGCCCACCCTCGTCATCGACCGCAACGGCAGCGGGGACACGCCGTGCTGCTACGAGATGCGCCGGGCCGTTATCGGCGATCCTTCCGTCTGGGTCGCCGATTACACCGTGGCCGTCGCCAACCGCACCACGCTGCTGGACGGTCTGGCGGTCGTGCGAATCGAGAACGCCATCGACTATGCCGTGAACTCCCTGCCCTCCGCGGGCTTCACAACGCACACCACCTTCGAGACGCTCACGGTACCGGCGAAGGCGACACTCGCCTTCAGCAAGGGCCGATCCGACCTCGATCCGCCCTCCGTTCCCGCAGCTCCTTTCACCATCACGGTCACGTTCGATCAGCAGATCACCCAGGCGTCTCGGCCCAAGATCACGATCACGAGCAGCAATTCGATTCCCAGCATCAATGACGTGACAGCCAAGGACCTCGTCCTCGTCTCGGCCTCCAAGAACCAGTCCGTCTTCACCTACAACTACACGCCCTCGGCCGTGGACGGGCTCGGAAAGTCACTGGCGGGCACCTACCTGGTCAACCCCACCCAGGCGTTCAATCTCGTAGGATTGGAGAACGACAAGACGCCGGTCCAGCCTCTGTTCACGCTGGACACGAAGCGCGCGACCCCGACCCTGCGCTACAGCCAGAGTGGCGCTGTCGTCACCACGGTCAAGGCGGGCGAAGTGCTCATCACAGCGATCTTCGACGAGCCAGTCGAGGGTCCCGTCATCGAGATCGATCGACAGCCGATTGGCTCGGGCCTCAACGACGTCCTGACCACTCCGATGGACAACTCGTGCCCTGGAGGGCTCTGCGATGAGTGGACCTTCAAGTACAACGTGATTCCACAGACCGGCCCCACTTCCAACATCCGTGACGGGACAGCCAGTGTCACCATCCGCAACGGGATCAATCGGGTGGGTAACACGAGCACCGAGCCTGCACTGAACCGCACGTTCGACATCGACACGACCGCGCCGAAGGTCACTTCTATCGAGGCCATTCCTGAGTTCGTCGGCGCGGGAACGGACAACCTCGCCTACCGCGTCACGTTCGACGAGGCCATGTCGACGACACTGCTGCCGACCATCTCCGTTCGACGCCCCGGGACGGCGCCCGCGGATCTGGTCACCCTGCAGCCAGGAGCGATTCCTACGCAGTTCCAAGGGACCATGGACGTCTTGCAAGCTGGCGCCATCCCCGGGCTACAGGACGGGCCGCCTGCGAACTCGGTCTCGGTGGTCTCGGCCGTCGATCTGGCGGGCAACGCGGTTGCGCCCTTTACGGCTTCCGCCGGAACGGTGTTCACGACCCAGGTGGCGACGACTCTCGACTTCTCGCCACCCAAGGCCAGCTATGCTGCCAGCGACACCGTCAGGATCAGCGCCACCTTTGCCCGGGCACCCGTGCTCGGAATCGGCGCCGCGCCGCCCGCTCTCGTCGTGAATCGACCGGCGCCGGATGGTCTCACTTCACCCAGGACCGTCGTACTGGTACCGGTGGGGGCGACCCCCACAGCGCTGGTCTGGGTCGGAACCTACGACGTCACTCCAACCGGGGGCGAGACCTTGCTGGACGGTACGGCCACCGTCGATCTAGCCGTTCAAGACCAGGTCGGCAATCCGGCCTCGATTCTGGGGCGGAGCACCTTCGAGCTCGACGGCACGCGTCCGTTCGTCGACGTGACGCTGTCTCCTGCGTCTCCGGTGACGACGGGACCTCTCACGATCACTGCCCGATTCCAGAAGAAGCAAGGCGGGTTCGAGGAGCCGCTCTTCACGACGCCCACCGTCAGCATCACCGCCGACCCGCTCACATGCCCAACGAACTCGGGAGGCAACGTCCAGGGCCCGAAGCAAATGCGGCAGCTGATAGCCGGAGACCCGACGGCCTGGGTGGCGTCGTTCGACATCACGACCACGAACGACGGTTGCTTCGTGCTGCACGTCGAGGGCGGTACCGATGGCTCGGGCAATCCCAACGTCGATCCGGCAAAGCCGTTCCAGATCTTGACCAATGGCCCCAGGGTCAGCCTCACCTACAGCAGGCCGCAGCTGGCAGTGCCCCAGGGGAATCTGACCATCACCGCGTCCTTCGACTCTGCCGTTGCCGCCGACGCCACGCCGACGATCGCCATTGCCTCTGACCTCTCCACCGTCGCGTTCAAGAACACGGTTCCCGCGACACCCATGGACGTCGCGGCCGGGCCGCAGAGGCTGACTTTCACGTTCACTTACTCCATCGAGTCGGGCGAGGATGGTCCCTTCCGCGTGACCATCGATAACGCCAGGGATGCGGCGGGCAACATCAACCGGAAGCCCCCAGAGAATGATGTGTTCATTGTTCGCACGAGCGCGCCGAGCGTGTTCCTGGACTACTCCCAGGATGGGCGTCTCAATCCGCCCGCCCTCCATGCCGGCACGGCGACGATCACGGCGACTTTTACGGAGGCAATCACGCCTTCGGCTCCGACAGTCACGATCGCCGGTCCGGCCGCTGTCCCACCCGGAACGCTGATGGCGGGCATCTCGCCCTCGGCTGTCTGGACCTATCCGTGGACCATTCCGCCGGCGCCGGTGGACGCCACGTCCACCATCAGTGTTCGAGGACGCAACGCCTCGAACGTAGAGAACACCTTGCCGCCGCTGCGCGACTCGATCCGGGTCGACACGATAGCTCCGGCGGTGACGCTCACCTACAGCCCGGGCACGGTGGACAAGCCCGGCGTGCCTGTGGTGACGACCGGACCCCTGGTCATCCAGGCTGCCTTCACCGAGCCGCTGGCCCAGACGCCGACCCTCTTTCTGGAGATGGGTGCGGAGACGATAACCGACTTTGCCTACAGTTCTGCGGATGGACAGTATTGGACCGCGAGTCGGAGCATCGTGAGCGGCCACGTCAACGGCGTCTACCAGGTCCGCGTGACCGGCGCCCAGGACCTGGCCGGCAACGCCACGGCGGAGCCCGTCCCCAATCGCGACCTGCGAATCGATACGCAGCGGCCGTCGGTGAAGACCGTTCTCACCTTCTCGAAGATCACGTCGCGACCCATCGGAACGGGCGCCCTGACCGTTACCGCGACGTTCGACGAGCCACTCAAGGTGACTCCCGTCTTCAGAATTCTCCAGATTCGACCGGCGTCCGGCAGGCTCCTGCCCGGGACGGCCGTTGCGACCGGCTCCGACACGAGCTTTGCGGCCACCTTCACTCTGGGAGGAGCCGACGAGGGTGACTGGCGGGTATCAGCCACAAACGGCCTGGACTTCGCAGGAAATCAGAACCAGGAGATCGACCTGGGCCAGGGGCCCGTTTTTACGGTAGACACGACGGAGCTGTCTGCGGGACTTCTGTACAAGCCTCTGACGCTCGGGCTCACGCACCACTCAGCGATCACCCCGTTCCCGATCACGGTGACCTTCAACAAACCCGTCGTCAACCAGCCTCTGATCCACATCTCTGGTGGAGCGGCAAGCACGCTCAACGACGTTGCAAGTGCGCAGCTGTCGGCGGCTGGCTCTCCCACTTCGTCGGGGCAGACGGTTTTCCTCTACGCCCACAGATTGGTTGCCGGCGATGACGGCAGCTTCGACGTCACGCTGACGACGGCTCGGGACAAGTCTCTCAACCTGGTCGATCCTCCTGTGACCAATGGCGCTTTCCGCGTCGACGCAACCACGCCAACGGTCCAGCTCACGTTCAGCAAGGATCGCACTCATCCACTGTCGGCCGGGTTGCTGACGATCACGGCGACATTCACGGAGCCGCTGGTGGTGACGCCCCACATCGCCATCCTGGGCGCCAACCCCAGCGATGCTTCCAATGACCAGCCCGACGTCGAGATGAGCCCCACGAGCAATCCAGCAGTTTGGGCGTTCCCCAAGGCGATCACGGCGACTGCCGGCGGCATCGACGACGATCTGTTCACGGTCACCGTTTCGCAAGGGCGCGACAAGGGCGGTAACCAGCCTGCGGCACCGACAGGAGTCACCTACCGGGTGGACACCGTCCGGCCCAACGTCGCGATCTCCTATAGCAAGGGCACCTCCTTCGGGGAAGGGCTGGTCGACATCTTCGCCACGGCCACCGAGCCACTCTCCTCGACTCCGACGGTCACGATCACGGGCCGCTCCGGAAGCGCGGCGACCTTCAACAATCGCACCAACGCGCGCATGGAGCCCACAGCCGACGCCAAGAAGTTCGTTTACCACTATCGGGTGGAGACGGGTGACGATGGCGCCTTCCGGATCGCGCTGGGAGACGTGCTGGACTTCTCGGGGAACCCCCTTGGCGGCCTGAGTGGCGAGGACTTCACGATCGATTCGGCGCCGGGGGTCACGCTCACCTACAGCCAGCCAGGAGCGAAGTTCAAGAGCGCTCCTCTCACGATCACGGCCACCTTCGATGAGTCGATTTCCACGCCGCCCAGCCTGTCTGTCGGCTCGACGGCCAGCCCGGCCGCCAACCTCCTGTCGTCGAGCCCCATGTCGGCGACGATCGATCCTACCGTCTTCGTGTTCGTGTGGCCCGGCGGGGGACTCAAGCCCGAGGTCGACGGCCCTGGCGTGTCGTATGTCGTGACCATCAGTGGTGCCCAAGACGCCAGTGGGAACTCCAACGCGCCGGCCAGAAACGGCGCCTTCACGGTCGACTCGACCGCGCCGAAGGTTACCGCGTTCGGCGCCGACAAGCCCAGGCCTACTTCTGGGCTGCAGTTCACGGCTGTCAACGAGGGGACGCTGCGGATCACGGCGACCTTCGACGAGCGCCTACAGCAGGCGCCCCAGCTGAGAATCGATCGCGTCGGAGGCGGCAGCGGCAATGAGCTGCCTTCCACGCCGATGTCCCTTGTGAGCGAGAGCGCCGATGGCGACCCCGATCCGTTCAGCACCTGGACATCCACGCACGACATCGTTTCGGGAGCGGACTCCCGAATGCGGGCCACGGCGGAAAACGCTGTCGATTCCGCCGGCAACACGAGCATCACAAGCTCCTTCGAGTTCGAGGTCGACACGGAGCTGCCCAAGGTGGACACAGTAGCCTACAGCCAGAGCCGCTTCGGCGTCACGAGTGGCCCGCTGACCCTGACGGTGACCTTCTCCGAACCGATCTTCCGGGCTCCGTACATTCAGCTCATCGCGAGAACGGCGGGCGATACGAGGAACGATCTCGGTCCCAGCTCGATGCAGCCTGTCGGATCCTATCCCACTCGAGACTTCACGTTCGCACCCGAAGCCGGGATCGTGTCGGAAGTCCTCGCAGGAGTTGACTACGAAGTCCAGATCACCCAGGCGCTCGATCGTGCCGAAAACGGCGTAGTCGCCACCGACGTCCCCGAGCGGTTCTTCTACGTCGACACACGCTGGCCCGAGGGAAGCATCGTCTTCGGAAAGACCCCGCCCGTCTTCACCCTCGGCGCCCGAACGATCACGGCGACTTTCGTCGAGCCCCTTGCCGTGACGCCGAGCCTCCAGATCGTGGGCGGCGAGGCCTCGAGCGACGCCAACGATCTCACGCCGACATTCATGTCGGCCACGACCACCAACTCGGTCTGGATACTGGCGATCCCGGGCGGCATCGAGCTCGGAGACGACGGCTCCTTTGGGATCACCTTCACCGCCGGGGCAGACTTCGCTGGGAACCCCCTCGTCGTCACCCCGACGGGTTCGTCCGTCTTCACTGTCGACACGGTCGCCCCTACTGTCACGGATATCACGTACACCCGACCCACTTCGACCTTCACCAAGGTGAACGCGGGGCCGCTCGGCCTGACGATCACCTTCAGCGAGCCCTTGGTTGAGACGCCCACGATCAACATCTCGGGCGGCACTTCCAGCACGCTCAACGATGAATCGGGCCCGATGTCGCCCACTTCCGACGCCGCCGTGTGGACCTTCGCCTATCCAGGGACCGGCGTGGTGCCTGGTGACGAGGGCACCTTCACTGTCAACGTGGCGAGCGGAAAGGATGCCGCGGGCAACGCCAACTTGGCGCCTTCTCTTCCGAACGCCACGTTCAGCGTGGATACGTCCGCACCCGTGCTCGTATCGCTGGAGAAGAGCCGGCCGCTGCAGCCGTTCACGAAGGTTCGTCAGGATACTCTCGTCTACACGGCAACGTTCAACGAGCCGCTTGCGGTGGCGCCCGCGATCACGGTCACCGGCGGAGCCATCTCGGAGGGAAACCACGTGAGTGGCCAGTCGATGACGCGAGGTGCGATCGCCAGCGTCTGGACTTTCTCCCAGGACATCGGCTCGACCGACGACGGCCTGTTCAACGTCACCATCGCCGGCGGCCGAGACCAGGCCTCCAACGATGCGCTCGCGTCTACACGTAACGCGTTCTTCGAGGTCGACACGCTGGCTCCGTCCGCGGTGGCGATCGCCTACAGCCGCGCGGGTACGAGTTTCGCCACGGGTGCCCTGACCCTGACGGTCACCTTCTCTGAGGCGATGGCCGTGACGCCGACATTGAAGATCTCCGGCGGAAGCAACGACAGCGGAGCCAACGACGTGGTGGACTTCATGAGGCCCGCAGCGTCGCCGCTCACCTGGACTTTCACGTATCCCAACCCAGGTCTGAAAAAGGGTGATGACGGCACTTTCCAGGTCACATTCCTCGGGGGCGAGGACATGGCCGGCAACCCGGTTGCGTTGTCACCCACGGCAAGTGGGAGCTTCGCCGTGGACACGGTCGAACCCGCGGTCTCTCTGACTTACGGCCGGTCGGGCAGGACTTTCCTGCGCGGCGTCGACGGTCGGCTGGCGATGAATGCGGGGCCTCTGACCATCACGGCGACGTTCACCAAGGAGCTTGTACGGTCACCGTCGATTGTGATCTCCGGCGGCCGTCTGGGCCCCGAAAATGATCGCCCGAGCACCGAGATGATTCAGGCCGGGACCGACAAGAAGGTCTGGACGTACAGCTATCCGACCGGTCTGGTCGCCAACGACGACGGGATCTTCAATGTGGCGATCACGGGTGGCCGCGACGCCTCGGGAAATGCAAACCTCGCCGTTCAGGGAGTCGATTCTCAATTCGTTGTGGATACGCGGCCGCCGGCGGTCGTAACGCTGGACCGGCCGACCCCCGTGACCCCCTTTAGCCGGGTCCGCCAGGGCGCAGCTCTATATGCCGTAACCTTTGATGAGCCGATCGTGACCACACCCACGCTGTCGGTGGCCGGCGGCACGGCAACCAGCACCGCCAACGACCTGAACAGCCGCGAGATGGAGCGGACTGTGACGACCACAGTGTGGGTCCTGGCTCACACTATCAAGACGGGCGATGATGGGACCTTTACGGTCTCCGTTGGCTCCGCCAACGACGTCGCCGGCAACACCAACCAGGCGCTCACGTCGAACAACACGTTTGTGGTGGACGCGACCGCTCCTACTGTCACGAACATCTCCTACGACAAGCCGGTGGCGCCGTTGACGCGCGTCACGACGGGTACGCTGAACATCACGGTGCTCTTCAGCGAGGCGCTCTCGGGCGGCGCGCCGGCCCCCGTGATGACCCTCTCCAGGCCAGGCGCCGCGCCGGACGTTCGCCCCATGACCGCCAGCGGCAACGCCGCTCAGTGGACCCTGGCATACACCGTGACGCGCGCGGCGGGATTGGTGCGGGACGGGACCGTGGACTTGACGATCGACGCCTTCGACGGCGCGAACAACCCTGTCGTGTCCCCTTCGACTGGCGCAAGCTTCGAAGTCGACACACTCCCGGGTTCCGCCACGCTTTCCTACAGCGCTAGCGACAGCCAAAACGTGCCGCCCGGTCCGTTGCGGATCACAGCGGCCTTTACGGAGCCGCTGGCCGCTCCGCCCCAGATCGCGCTGGTCGGATTCCCGGGCGCCAACAACGTCGGCCCGCTCCGCATGACCGCCTCGGGAGATCCCGCGGTCTTCACCTTCGACACGACCATCGTGCGTGACAACCCGGGCATCTTCTCGGTTCTGCTGCTCGGCGCCCAGGACCTGGCGGGCAACGCCATCACTCAGTTCCAGAACGGCCAGATCAAAGTGGACCCGAACGCTCCGGCGACGACTCTGCGATACAGCCGGGGCCCCAACGGCGTCACTAGCGGTCCGCTCACCATCACCGCCGAGTTCAGCAAGCCGATCGTCACGACCCCGCTGATCAGCATCACGGGTCGCGCCGGCGACAACAACGTCGTCTCGCAGCCGATGACGCGCGTCGACACCTCCACGTTCCGCTTCGTCAAGGACATCGGCACAGGCAACGACGGCCTCTTCACCGTCTCCGTCGCCGGCGCCAAGGACACGGCCGGCATCGACGCTGGCCCCCCGGCCGACACCACGCTGGTCGTCGACACGACGCCGCCTAGCGTCTCCATGGGTTACTCCCGGAATCCGCCCGTCTTCGGCGCCGCTACGGTCCGCGTCACGGCCACCTTCAGCGAGCCGATTGCGTCGGGCGTGAGGCCCAGCCTTTCTCTCTTCCTCACCAGCGGTCTGCTCGTCGCCGAACCGCGGCAGATGACGGTCTCCACCACCCGAACCGTCTTCTTCTTCGACTTGCCCTTCGCCGCGGGCGAGGACGGCTTCTATGACATCTCCGTCGAGGGCGGCACTGACTTGGCCGGCAACGCAAACCTTGCGGCGACCAACAACCGCATCGAGATCGACACGACCCCCCCGGGCGTCGTACTCGAGTACAACCGGCCTGTCTCCGCGGTTCCGTCAGGGCTGTTCGCCATCACCGCCACCTTCACCGAACCGTTGACCTCGGCCCCCACGATCTCGATCGCAGGCCCGCCAGGCGCCAACAACCGGTTCGCGACGCCGATGACCCGAGCCGGCTCCGACCTGATCTACACCTACGCGACCAACATCGTCCCGGGCAACAGCGGCGACTTCACTGTTGCCGTCTCCGACGCGCTCGACCGGGCCGGCAACTCCAACTCCGCGGCCGTCAACTCCGCCATCGACATCGTCGCCGCCAACGTGGCCGTCGCCTTCGTGTACAGCCGAGACCCGGCCGGCGTCCCCGCGGGTCCACTCACCCTCACGGCCTCCTTCGGCGGCGTGTTGAGTACCTTGCCGACTCTGTCCATTGCCGGACCGGCCGGTGCCAACAACGCCCAAGCGGCGTCGATGAGCGGCCCGGTTCCCGGTTCGGTCTTCGCCCTGACCCGCACCATCGTCGCCGGTAACGACGGCGCCTTCAATGTCTCGCTCGGCAACGTGCGCGACCAGCTCGGGAACACCACTGTCTCCATCTCGGGCGGGCGCTTCACTGTCGACACCGTCCGGCCGACCGTTGCCCTCTCCTACGACAAGAACCTCGCGGCCGTCGGACGCGGGCCTCTCACCATCACCGCCCTCTGCTCCGAGCAGGTCGTCAACCGGCCCGTGCTCACTGTCACTGGCCCCGCCGGCCCGAACAACCGCTCGGCGTTGCCAATGCTGGGGGCAGTGCCTGGAAACCTCTTCACCTTCGTTCTAGACGTCCAGGTCGGCAACGACGGGCTCTTCACCGCCGCCGTCAGCGGCGCTACCGACGTTGCCGGCAACGACAATCTGCCGGCCACCAATGCGACGTTCGTCGTCGCCACCGTGGCCCCCTCGGCTGTGCTGACTTACAGCGCCGACCCCGGCGGCATCGGCGCCGGAATGCTCACCCTGACCGCGACGTATGATCAGCCGCTGCTCGGCGCGCCCACGATCTCGATCGCGGGTCCGGCCGGCTCCAACAACCGATCGCCCGTCCAGATGACGCGGGTCGACTCCAGCAGCTACGTCTTCCTGCTTCCGGTGGTCACAGGCAACGACGGCTCATTCACCGCTACGCTTGCCGGCGCCATCAGCGCCGCCGGTCTCTCGGGCACCGCCGTCTCGAACAACCGCTTCACGATCGACACGACCCCGCCCGTGCTGCTCGTCAGCGACCCGGCCGAAGGGCGGACGGTTGGCACCCAGATCACGGTCGGCGGCAGTGTCTCGGATCTCACCTCGTCCGTGGTGCGCGTCAGCAGCCCAAGTGGCGTCTTCGCGACGGCTACTCTCGTGGTCAGCGCCGGCGCCTTCAGGGGCGTCGTCAACGTCAATCCGCAGGCTACGACGGTCGCCATCGAGCTCGCGCTCCAAGCCGTCGACCGCGCCGGCAACCGTTCGGACGTGATCACCCGGCGCGTGCGCTTCGACACGGACGGCGACGGCATGCCGGACGACTTCGAGTTCGCCGCCACGCTCGCCCGCACGAATCAGGGCAGCGTCACGGGGCTCGACCCCAGCGCCGATGACGACTCCGACGGCCTCTCCAACCTGCAGGAGTACGCGGCCGGCACCGATCCCGAGAAGTCCGATACCGACGACGACGGCGTCGCCGACGGCGCCGAAGTGCAGGCGGGCTCGGACCCGGCACGGGCCTCGGACAACCGGCCCACCGTGCTGGTCTCCACGGCTGCCCCGCTGGTCGATCCCGGCATCGTCGCTTTTGACGCCAGCAGGAGCTTCGATCCGCGCGGACGGACCCTCACCTATGCGTGGAGCCAGCTGACCGGCGAGCCGCCGGCCTCCAGTACCCGCTTCCAGGCCACGGCGGCGAAGGCCGTCGCGCTGGCCGATCTGACGGCCGCCGGCGAGTACACCTTCGCCGTGTCGGTCGGAAACGGATCCACCTTCCGGGTGCCGCCCACCAGCACCGTGGGCGTTGCTATCCGCGACTTGCCGCCGCGTGCGCGGGCTGGCTTGAAGCGCTCGCTCTCGCTTACCGGCGAGACGACCCGCGCTGTGCTCGACGGCGGCCGGTCATTCGACCCCAACGGAGACACTGTGTCGTATTCGTGGCTGATGACGAAGAACCCGGGCTTCGGCGCCACGCTCGTCTCAGGCGCGGACACGGCATCCCCCGTGATCGACTTCCGACTGCCCGGGGCCTACGAGGCGACGTTGACCGTCCGCTCGCGCTCGGCCACGGCGCAGGGGACCGGCACGCTCTCTGCTAGCGAGGGCGTCGTCATCCTGGTCGGGAGCCCGACGGCCCGCGTACCCATCGCCAGCGCGGGCATCGATCAAGAGGTGCTGGCCCTGGGAAGCACGGTCGATGAGCTGGTCAACCTCTTCGGCCGCGACAGCGTCGATCCTGACCGGCCGACCACTGATCCCACCCGCCCGACACTCGAGTTCCAGTGGCGGCAAGTCTCCGGCCCGATCGTGGCTGTGGCCGACCGCATCGGCGACGCTCGTGGGCAGTCTGCCTCGGATGCCTACCGGAGCGTCGACCCGACCGTGCACCTGACCGCGGCGGGCGAGTACGTGTTTGGGTTGACGGTCCGCAAGCGCTTCGGCGCGGGCGTGCTCGGGCTCGAGAGCGCCGAGGACACCGTGACCGTCAAGGTGCTCAGGTTGCAGATCTCGGTGAACAAGCCCCCACGTTCCAACGCCGGGTTCGACCGGCTCATCGGCGGGTTCGACGTCAATCAACCACCGCGCGTCATCCTGAACGGGAGCGGCTCGTCCGATCCCGACCAGGCGTCCGAGACTCTGCGGTTCCGCTGGAATCAGGAGCGGTTCGACCAGCAGGACCTGACGCCCGAGATCATGCTCTCCGATTCGTCGTCCGCCAGACCCGAATTCGTGCCTCCTGCGCCCGGCAACTACCGATTCCGGCTGATCGTCACGGACAACGGCGGCATCGACAGCTTGCCGGCGTTCGTCAACGTGCAGGTTGTCTCGGCGGCCCGGCCTCTCCCGCCCGTCATCGGCACGGTCTCGGCCATGGACGCCGATGGCGTTGCCTTCAACTTCGCTCGTCCGGCGCAGATCACTACCGGCACCACTCCCGTCATCTTCTTGCAGGCGCAGGCGACCGACCCCTCCGGCGCCGCGCTCTCCTACCGCTGGGTGCAGGACCGCGAATCCTCGACTGCGGCGACTGTGACGCTCGACAGTGACGAGACGGCCCGCGCCTCCTTCCGGCCGCTGGTGTCGGGCGTCTACGCCTTCAAGCTGCTGGTCTGGAACGGCGAGCTCTCCTCGGAGTCCCGCGTGACGGTCCCCGTCGACGACCTGCGGCCCGGCAAGAATGCCGGTCTCACACCCGTCATCCAGCTCACGAACACAGTCGTCAACGTCGGCGGCGCTTCCGGCGGTACGATCGTCATCGACGCCGGCTCGACCTTCGACCGGGATTCGCGCATTGCCGGTCGCGTCGCGGGAGTCATCACCTACCTCTGGCGGCAGATTTCCGGCCCCGTGCGGCTCACGTTCGACCGCTCCGCGTCCAGCATCAGCCTCTCGCTCGAGAGCGGCGCCGTCGGCACCTACGTCTTCGAGGTTGTGCTCGACGACGGTCAGGACGCCGTGGTCCAGCAGGTTTCGTTCAAGACCACGGTCGATTCGACCGGCGGCACTCCGCCCCCCGACAGCGGCGGGACCACTCCTCCCGCATCCGTCGTCGAAGCCGGTGGCGGTGGCGGAGGCTGCGCAATGGGCGCCGCCGGCGGGTCACCTACTGCATTGCCCGACCTGCTCGTGCTCCTCGCCGGGTTCGTCGGCGCCGCCACGGCCCGCCGGCGGCGCCGGGGTGGCACGGTCTGACCAAGGCAGTCCGCGCGAACACTCCGTCGCGACGGCCCCAGGCTGGAAGAGGTCCTTACTTGCGCGGCTGCGCCCAGTCGAGGGCGGCCTGGGCGGGATCGGGCTCGTCCAGGCAGGGCGGCCGGGTGGGTACGACGGGCAGGCCGGCGCGGCGGGCGCTCTTCTCGACCATCGCGATCTTGTGGCACTCGGAGTAGTTGCGGCAGTTGGAGCAGCAGTGCTTCGGCAGCCCGAGCTCGCCGCGGCGCCAGTTGATCTCACAGCTCTGGAAGTGCTGGCAGCGCCAGCAGCAGTCCCACCCCATCGTGAGGTCATGGCGCTCCTTGATGCTCTCGATGAGCAGGATCAGCTGGACCGTGTTCTCCTTGTTGGTCGGTTGCTCCATCAGCTCGTTGAAACGCACGATCTCCTCCTCGGTGCCATAGCAGTTGGCTATGAACACTTCTTCGGCGTAGAACGGCGTGTACTTGGTCATGGTTCGGGGGGCCGGGAGATCATGAAACTACGAACGCGAAGTGACGCCGTCAAGGCGGCCGCAATTCCCGTGCCGCCCGGGGCTCAGCGTTGGGCCTGCAGGCCGACCGAAACGGAGCCTGCCAGCTTGGAATCGTCGCTCGCCTCGGCGTAGGTTTTCAGCAGCTTTTCCCGCAAGACTTCCTTCACGAAGAGCGGCAGCGAGGCAATCCGGCTCAGGCGGTGCGGCTCCCGCGCCACCCGGTACAGCCACTCCAGCCCCAGGCTGCGGAAGATCACGGGCGCCCGGATGGCGGCGCCGGCCAGCACGTCGAAGGTGCCCCCCACGCCCATCATCAGCTTCACGTCAACGCGCTGCAGGTTGGCGGCGATCCAGGTCTCCTGCTTGGGCACGCCCATCGCTACGAGCAAGATGTCCGGCCTGAGACGGTTGATCTCCTCGAGGATTGCCGGCTCGTCGGCCTGGGTGAAGTAGCCATCGCGAGCGCCCAGCAGCCGCAGGCCCGGATGGCGTTGTCTCAGGGTCTGGGCGGCCGCCGGCAGAACCTCGGGTTTCGCTCCCAGCAAGTACATGCCCCATCCCTTTTGCTCGGCCGTCGCGGCGATGCGGTCCACCAACTCCACTCCCGGAATCCTTTCCAGAAGCGGGCTCTCGTAGAGCACGTCGGCGGCCCAGACAACGCCGGCCCCATCGGGAACCCTCGCGTCCGCGCGCAGCACGATGTCCCGGTACTCCTCGTCCTGGAGCGTCCTGAGGATCGCCAAGGCGTCCGGGGTGATGATGTAGTGCGGCCGGTTCTCGTCGATCATCCGCTCCACGCGCTTGAGCACATCGTCGAACCCTTCGACCGTGAACGGCACACCCAGAATCTCCAGCTTCTCGCCCCTGGCCAGACGCTTGTGCTCCGTCCTGTCTGCGAGGAGCACAAAACTCACCAGACGCCAGTAGACGACGGCGGAGAGCAGCGCCAGCCCGGCCGCCCAGAGGCCGTTGCCCGTTGCCATGTAGACCAGCGCGATCATGTTGCCCATCAGGCAGAACAGCATCACCAGGTCCACCGTCCGCTCCAGGCTGAAGTTCCAGCGGAACGCCCAGCGGGCGCCCTTACGGCTGGCCAGGTTCGGCGCCAGGTAGCTCGTAACCATGACGTAGGTGAAGAAAAGCACCGGCGTCGCCAGAAGCAACAGCGGCGTCACCAGCGAGATGAGCGCCACGCGCTTGATGGCGCAGACGACCGGTAGAACCGCCAGCGTCATTGCCCAGAGCGAAGCCGCCACCGAATCGGTCCGCGCCGCCCGGCCGCGGTGGCCGCGAAGCCAGAGCGCCGTCGTCGCGCCGGCCAGCACCAGCCCCAGCACCAGCGCGTCCGGACTCGAGTTCCTCTGGTGGAACATCAGGCCGCCCAGCAACATGTAGGAGAGCAATGCCAGCACGGCTTGGAAAAGCCCGGGAAGCGCTCGCGCGGCCCGGAGCAACGTGACGAAGCCGGCGAACCAGATGAGCGTCGCCACGGTCGACCATCCCGAGAAGAACCAGTACCCGCCCGACGGCCGCTGGATGAAGTGGATTTCGACGCCGGCGCGGACCAGGCACAGATACGCGGCAAGCTCTGCCAGGAGCAGTCCCCGGGCGCCCAGGCCCTGTTGCCGGGCGATGCTGCCCCCGATCCCGAGGATGGCCGCTGCGCCTACGATTCCCGCGGCCAGGGAGCTGGCGTGGGAGCTGAAGACCACCAGGAAGGCCAGGAAGAGACCGTAAGCAGCGAAGTCCTGCCAGCGATTCTCATCTATGCCCGCCCTGCTCAGGAATCGGGCCTGCAGGTCGAGCCAGGCGAAGCTGACCACCAGAACCAGCAGGAAAAGGACGAGGGGGTGGATCACGCTCGGGGTTCCTTCCGCCGGCCCGGGACGGTCCCGCCGGCAGCCCGGACAATGTTCCGGGGAAATCGGACGATTATAGCATAGATATCGGCTCCAGGCCACCGTCAGTCGATCTGGCGACAGGCAGGAAAACCAGGGACACACGACTCATTTTTTTAAAATGAGTCGTGTGTCCCCGGTTTTCCCGGTGCGGGCTCAATCAGCTATGCTGGCCCCGCCATGAAAATCGCCTGCTTCAGCGTCAAGCCCTACGATCGCGAGTTCTTGCTCGGGGCCAACTCGGCGTTCGGACACGAGCTGACGTTTCTGGAACCTCACCTCTCCCACGAGACAGTCGCTCTGGCCGCCGGCTTCCCGGCGATCTGCGTCTTCGTCAACGACAGGCTGGATCGGTCTGTGCTAGAGGGTCTCGCTTCTGGCGGCTGCAGGCTGGTGGCGCTGCGCTGCGCGGGCTTCAACAACGTCGATCTCGCGGCAGCGAACGCCTTGGGCATCACGGTGGTCCGGGTGCCGGCGTACTCGCCGCACGCGGTGGCCGAGCACACCGTCGCGCTCATCCTGGCCCTGAACCGGCGGCTGCACCGGGCCTACAACCGCGTGCGCGAGGGAAACTTCGCGCTGGACGGGCTCCTGGGGTTCGACCTCCACGGCAAGGTGGCCGGCATCGTCGGCACCGGAAAGATAGGGGCCGTGGTCGCTCGCATCCTCCACGGATTCGGCTGCAGACTGCTGGCGACCGACGCGGTGCAGAACCCAGACTGTCTTGCCTTGGGGGTCGAGTACGTGCCGTTGCACGGGCTGCTCAGGCAGTCCGACATCGTCACCCTCCACTGCCCCCTCACGCCCCAGACCCGCTACCTGATCGACAGCCACTCCATCCTCGAGATGAAGGCAGGCGCGATGCTCATCAACACGGGCCGAGGAGCCCTGGTCGAGACGACGGCGGTCATCGAGGGGCTCAAGCGCGGCAAGATCGGCTACCTGGGGCTCGACGTCTATGAAGAGGAAGGCGACCTCTTCTTCGAGGACCTCTCGAGCCAAGTCATCCAGGACGACGTGTTCACGCGCCTGCTCACGTTCCCCAACGTCCTCATCACCGGCCACCAGGCCTTCTTCACCCGCAACGCTCTGGAGGCCATCGCGACGACCACGCTTGCCAACGTCGGCGCCTTCGAGCAGGGCCGAGCCAGCGGCAACGAGCTGAGAGCCTAGGGCCGCGGCCGCCGAGCGCCTTCCAGCACGCTGAACTGGATGGCGGGGCGCAGCGGCTCCAGGAATCCGCGGATCGCGCGAGCCGTCAGGGCCAGCGCCGGCCGCGTTGCGGCGATCATGCGATCCCTCGGTCCAGCCGGCTCCATCCGCGCCAAGTCGGCTTCGGTCGCCGGCACGTCGACGGGCTGGTGGAACCGGTCGCCAAAGAACTCGATGCAGGCGCCGAAGAGCCGACCCGACTGCTCATGCGCTTTGCGCGCCACGCGCCGGACGGCGTCGCCGGGGTCGTCGAACTTCTCGAGATCGATGCCGCGCAGAGTCTGGCCCAGCTCGAGTGTGTCCTCGGCCACACGCCGGGCGATCCACGCTTCGTAGGCCAGGTGGTAATTGCTGGTGACTTTCGTCGTCCCGGCGATCGGGCTCGTGGGCACGACGAAGCGGGTGGAGGTCTGGGTGGCGTGGTACGGCTGGCCCAGGTCCTCCACGTAGTGCATCGCGCATGCCAGGTAGCGCAGGCCCCAGTACGTGTCGCCCCGCGCCAGCGCGGCCTTCGCCGCTTCGCACCAGAGCGCCGCGCGCTCGGGCGCGGCCCCCATCGCCGTGGCCGGCAGCGGGAAATGGACCGTCCATGACGGATAGTACATGTGGAAGTAGCCGCGGCTGCTCATTCCCGTGTAGCCGCCCATGAAGCGCTGCTGCCAGCTGACGCGCAGCTCCTGGTCGGGTCCGTCGTCGGGTTCCATCGCGTAGCGCTCCAGGATCGACCGCGCCGTAAGATGGTCACCCTGCCGCTCGCCCTTGTAGGGGAAGGCATAGTCCTGCCGGATCTCGGAGACGCGATCCGTGCGAGTCGTTACCAGCACCGGCGGCAGGCTGTCGAGCCACGCCACGTCCGCCAGCGCCAGCCGCGTGAGCCGGTCGTGACCGTCCCAGGCCATGGCGCCAGCCGGCGCCGCTAGCAGCAGAGTCGTGAGCCAGGCGACAATTTTCATGGGCGCAAGATTCTAGCAGCCCGCGTCCCGAAACTCAACGTCCGGCGAACCGGGCGCTCGATGCCCGGTCGGTGGCGGTCCAGGCCAGCCCCTCGTTGCCGCGGCGCTCCCAGTCGTTGACGGCGTCGGCAAGAAAGGCGAGCACGGCTGCCTCGTAGCGCTCTCCCAGCACGTCGTGGGCCCGGACGTGCACTGCACCCGGAACCCGCAGCAACCGCTTCGGACCCGAGTAGAGCCTGTGCATCCTGGCCGAGTGCTCCGGCGGCACTACCGTGTCCTCCTCGCCGTGGATGAACAGTACGGGTCTCGGAGCCAATCCCTCCAGCGAGTCCTGCGGTCGCACCCAGTTCATCGACCAGCCTGTCGCCAGCCGCCCCCACAGATCGCAAGCATGCTGCACCGGCGTCACGAGCCAGTCCGGGTACTTCCGATACTGCTCGCGGCACATTTCCCAGAGCGTGGCGTACGGGCTGTCCAGCACGAAAGCGGCGATCTCCGGCGCGTACGGCGCCATCACCAGCGCCGCCGAGGCGCCCATCGACTGACCGAACACGACGACCGGTCTCAATCGCACGCGCGCCTGCGCCGTGCAGGTGGCCAGGTGGAGATCGGCCGCTTCGAAGCCTCCCAGCGTGCTCATCGTGCCCTGACTGGTGCCGCAGGCCCGGAAGTCGAACAGCAGGCACGCGTAGCCTGCTCGCACCAGGAACGCCGCCTTGCCCAGCATCTGCTGGCGATTGCCCCCCGCGCCGTGTGCCAGCACCACGGTCGCCTTGGGCGTATCGACGCCGAGGGCCGGCATCCACCAACCCGCTAGCGTGAGCTTGTCGAAGGTGCGAAGCTCGAGCTCCCGGTAGGTCAGTCCGCGGGCGAACCTATCGGGCGTCGTGTGGATAGGCAGGCGAGGCCGGTAGAGGTTCCGGTAGACGGTCGGCACGGGAAGCGCCACGCCGAACAGGAATCCCATCAGCGCGACCAGCGCTACGGCGTTGCGCCGGGGCCGGCCCTGGGCCAGCACTTGCCGCGGCCACCAACTGGTTCTCGTGGGACCCCGGATGGCATCCGCCGCTGGCACGCGCACGAACCCGCCGCGCCGGTCCTCGGCGTCGCCGTGCTCGGGCTCCAACGCGGTTTCGCTCACGGCCGTTGTCCCTCGTCGGCACCTGCCATCGCCCTGTCGAAGTGGTCCAGCACGCGCCGTGCGTACTCCTGGCCGTGCTTCATGTGGGCCGCCACGTGCCAGGCGTCGGGCACCAGCCAGAGCTGCTTGGACCCGCGATACGCCGCGTGCAATCGAATGCTGTGCTCGTACGGAATGAGCGCGTCCTTCTCTCCATGGATGAAGAGCACCGGGCGCGGCGCTAGTTCCTGCACGTGCTGCTCAGGGCTGATGTCGAAGATGGAACCGCCGACCATTAGCGAGCCCCAAAAGCTGACGGCGTACTGCAGCGGCACGCCCAGCAGATCAGGAACGTGGCGGAAGTTCTCCCGGGCCATCTCCCAGAGTGACGCGAACGGACTGTCGAGCACGTACGCAGCCACCCTGGGCGTGTCGGCCGCCGCCAGGATGGCGGTTGCCGCGCCCATCGACTGCGCGAAGATGCCGACGGGGAGGCCTGGCGCCTTCCGCTCCAGGGCCGAAAGTCCCGCCCGAAGGTCCAGCGTCTCCCGCATGCCCAGGCTGCACCGCCGCCCCTGGCTCTTGCCGTGGTTGCGGAACTCGAAGAGCAGGCACGAGTACCCCGCCGGCGCCAGAAACTGGGCCTTGGGCAGGACGTCTTCCCGGTTGGCCCCGACCCCGTGGCAGACCAGCACGGCCCCCTTCGGCTTCTTCACCGGCGCCGGGATGTACCAGGCGGCCAGCCGCAGCCCGTCGGCCGTTTCCAGCTCCAGGTCCTCGAAGGCGAGCGGCGGGGCATAAGAGCGAGGGTCGCCCTGCGGCACCCGGTGGACCCGGAACACGTTCGTGCCGGCTGCCGCGATCGGGCCGAAGAGCACCACCAGCAGGCCGATCCTGAGCGCGGCCCGCCCTGTCTTCGCCAGCTGTTTCCGAACGTCCATCCCGGATGAAGTCTACACGCCGGCCGCGTCCGCTACCGCTATGAGGCGCTCCCTGAGCGCCGGCTGGACCGGCTCCAGCACCAGCGACTCCTCGTACTCCCGCACGGCCGCGTGCAGCTCGCCGGCAGCTTCCAGGGCTCGCCCCAGATGGGCACGCGTCGAGGCGTTCGACGGGCTGATGCGCGCGGCCAGTGTCAGCTCCTCGATTGCGCCCTGCGCATCCCCCACGTCCAGCAGCTCCAAACCCGCCTGAACGTGTCTTCTGAGTCGACTGGCCCGCACCCAGGCTGCCCCCAGCCCGGCGCCGAGAAGCAGGCTGACCGGCGCACCGATCACGGCGCCCGCCGCCGCATGCGAGAAGGCCGCTCCGATCGGGACCATCCACGCGAAAAGCACGGCCTCCGCCGGCGGCCGCCGGACCGGCCCGTCCGAGCGCACGCGGTTGCGTCCTGCGGACCGCCTCGGGCCGCGGACCGACTCGAGCTCCAGCAGCCCCCGCGCCAGGTTGTGCCGCACGTCCAGCCGGGCCGCGGCTCCCGGCGCCGATCGCAGCGCCTCCCGATACTGGAGCACCGCGGAGCGCAACTCCCCCTGGTCGTGGAATCTCAGCCCCAGGTTGTAGCGCGCGGTCATCAACGGGACGGAGCCGACGGCCTGGCGGATGGCGCGTCGGTACTCCAGCCCGGCCTCCCGGCCGTTGCCGCCGGCCTCCAGCGCGAGCGCGCGCCGAAGATGGACGTACGTCTGAAAGTCGGCGGCGAACAGGCAGGCGATCGAGGCGCTGTACAGGAACAGCAGGAGCTGGCCCGCCGACGCCCCGCCCGGCTGCGTCATCTGCCAGAGCATAGAGACGGACACCAGGCCTGCGGTCACCGCGAAGAGGCCACAACCGGCCAGTGCTCCGGCCCCTGCGCGCATCGGGCCGCGCAGGCTCCGCCTGGGCTCTGCCAGCGACGGCGCCGGGCCCGCCGGGCGCGCCTGGCCGTCCCCGGAGTCCGGCTCGTGGAGCGTCAGGCTGCGGGCTGCTGCCGTGTGGCCGGGGTCGAGCCGTAGCGCTTCCCTCAGCTCGGATGCGGCCTCGCGGTCGAGGCCGGCCTCCTGGTGGGCGCAGGCTAGCAGGTAATGAAGCTCCGCAGAGCGCGTGGAAAGCGCCAGCGCCTGCCGCGAGAGGAGCGCGGCCGCCTCGTGATCCCCCGCGTTGAGGAACCAGCGCGCCGCCGCTGCCTTGCGGGCGGGCGCCCCGACCCGCACTACCAGCCATGCCGCGAGCGCCCCGGCCGCCAACGCGGGCCAGCAGCCCAGTTGGGGCCAGAGCACGTGCAGCCCCGCAGCCCACCCGGTGCCCAGCAAGAGCGGGAGCACGCCGCCTGCCATTGCGGAGCGATCCTGGCCAAAGCCGAGACTGGCCGCCGTCGCCCCGGCCGGCAGCTGCTCGATGGCGAGCGCCAGGTTGTTCTCTGCGCTCGGGAGCCACTCCTCGGCGCCGAACGCCGCCGAGATGACCTGCCGGTACTCCCGGATCGCACCCGGCAGGTCGCCGTCCTGATGGTACGCGGTCCCCAGGTTGTAGCGCGTGAGCGAGCCAGCCAGCATCGGCGCGGCCCGGCCGGCTGCCTCGTAGCAGCGGATGGCGCCGGTGGTGTCACCAGCCTCCTGCAGACGGATTCCCGTCCTTACGAGGCGCTGGAAGCTGGCACTCGCCAGCAGGAGGCCGACCGAGACGAGCCATGCCGCCAGTGCCAGTCCGATCGGCATCGTCCAGCCCTCTCGCGCCGCAAGTGTCGCCGCGCCCGGCTGCAGCACCGACAGCGCCACGATCGAGGTAGCCACGACCGCCACCGCCGCCAGCACGCTCGAGTCCCGGGACGGAGTCATCGGGCCTCGCGGGGGAATCACCCAGTCCTCAGGTAACGACCGAGCGGCCGGTGCGGCCGGGTTCACCGCCTCCATCAGGGCTGCGAGGCGCTCCGAGGCCTCCGCGGAGTTCGGGCTGAGCGCCAGCGCCTCATGGTACTGGGCGCGCGCAGCCCCTGGGTTGCCGCACGCCTCGTGAGCAGCCCCGAGCGCCACATGAGCCTGGAGCTGGCGAGGCCAGAGCCGGATCGACTCCCGGAAGTCCTCGCAAGCTCCGGCTGCGTCACCGAGCGCGAGCAGGTAGTGGCCCCGAGCCAGCCGCACCCGGGAGAGCGTTCCGCGCGCCGCCGCCGCGCACGCCAGGAGCGCCAGGAGAAGGAAGCCGATCCGGTCGGGAATCCAGGGCGCCAGCAGGCGCTCCATCGTGACGGCGATTGTGATGTAGACCAGGAAGACGAGCGGGCCATGGAGGCGTCCGGCACTCGAAGGCGCGGCCGGTACCGGTCCCTCTTCCAGCGCGGCGCGCAGGTTCGCTGCGCAGGCGCGCGCGGTAGCGTCGCTGGCGGGGACGGGTCCGCCAAGCCGGGAGCGCAGGGCACTGCGGTAGAGCCTAACGGCTTCCGCGTGCTCTCCTCGTCGATGGAGCGCGCACCCCAGCGCCAGGTGGTGGAGACCGTTCAGCCCCTGCGCGCGCGCCGTGGCGCGCCGGAAGTGGGCCTCCGCCTCCTCGTCCTCGCCTCGTGACCAGGCGGCCAGCCCCCGTCTCAAGTGGCGAACCGCCAGCAGCTCCGAAAGCAGAGCCGCGGCGATGATGCAGAAAAAGAGAAGAGGCAAAAACCTCGCGAGGCTCGCCGCGGGCGGCTCGAAGGCGGCCGCGGCCTTCAGCCCAGGCAGCGTCATCGCGGCCAGGATGGCGAGCTCCAGGAAGCCGGCCGCCAAGAGCGCGCTCCAGAACCTGGGAGGCCCCACGGGCTCTGCGGGGAGCGCGCGTTTGCCTGCTCCAGTCCGGCATGGACCGTCGGGCGCCGGCGATGGGGTGGCGGGATCGGGTGGCGTGGGCTGCTGGGGCTCGTTCGGTGCGGTCATGGTCGGCTCCTTCCTCCCTCCGCCGGCCATCATAGGCCCGTCCGCAGCGGAAAAACGAGAACCGGAGCTACCGCCGATCGGGGTTCGGCCACCCGATCACACCTTCTGGAGGACGGCGCACTTGAGGTAGCGCGTCTCCGGCATCGCGGGTACAGCCGGGTGATCGTGGGATTGTCCGCGAAGCTCCAGCATTCGAACGGAGCGGCCTGTGGCGGCGGCGGCACGGGCCAAGGTGCGCACGAAATCCTCCGCGGAGACGTGGTAAGAGCATGACGAGGTGACGAGGTAGCCGCCTTCGGGGACGAGCTCGAGCGCCTTGCGGTTGATGCGCTCGTAGGCCACGAGCGCCTCCTTGAGGTCCTTCTTCGTGCGCGCGAAGGGGGGCGGGTCGAGGAAAACGACGTCGAAGGAGCGGCCTGTCTCGCGGGCCTTGTCGAGAAAGGCGGGCACGTCCTTCTCGAGAGGCTCGATGCGGTCGGCCAACCCGTTGGCGAGAAAGTTCTCACGCGCCAGCGCCAGGGCCAAGCCGCTGGAGTCGACGGCGGTGACGGCTTGCGCGCCGGCGCGGGCTGCCGAGAGTGCCCAGGAGCCCGTGTAGCAGTAGGCGTCGAGCACGCGCTTGCCCTCGCAGAGCCGCGCCGCCAGCGCTCGGTTGTCGCGCTGGTCGAAGTAGAAACCCGTCTTCTGGCCGGCCAAGGGGTCGACCTTGTACCGAAGCCCGTCGATGACCGCCTCGAGCGGTCCCTCCAGCTCCCCGTGCGCCACCTTGACGTAGGAGCCGAGCCCCTCGAGTGCGCGGGCCGAGGTGTCGTTGCGCAGCACGATCACGCGAGGCGAAACCGCGCGGCGGAGCGCCTCCAGGAACATCGGCAGGAGCTCCTCGGCGCCCGCCGTGGTGGTCTGCACAGCGACGGTGTCGCCGTAGCGATCCGCGATGAACCCGGGGAGGAAGTCGCCCTCGCTGAAGACGAGCCGGTAGGCCGTCTCGCCGGGGTACCAGGCCTGCCTGAGCGCCAGCGCCGCCTTGATTCGCTTGGAGAAGAACGCTTCGTCGATGGTGTCCTGGTGGCGCGTCAGGATGCGGCAGGCGATGAGCGACGCCCGGTTGTGGTAGCCCAGGCCGACGAAGTGGCCCGTGGCGCTCTTGACGACCGCGAGCGCGCCCGGCTCGGCCTTCCCGTCGATCGCTTCGATCTCGTTGGAGAAGATCCAGAGATGTCCTGCGCGAATGCGGCGCTCTTCCGACTTCTTGAGTGTGATGGTGAGCAATTTGTCTCCTCCGGTCGGGGGGAAGGGTACAGGAGCGAGTAGCGAGTAGCGAGTAGTGAGTAGTGAGTAGTGAGTAGCGAGGAGTGAGGCGGGACGCTTGCGTCCGCACGTCCTCTTCGGCTCGCCTGACTACTCCGCGACTCTCCAGCTACTCCTCGGATCCGTTCCCAAGTCGAGGAGTCTGGCCCCCATCAGTATCGGGCTTTCACAAGCTCAGCCCGAAAGTTCGTGGGGCGACGCTGGATAGGCTCGTGGCCTCTCGTTCCTCACTACTCGCTACTCACTACTCGCTACTTGGTCCCGTGACTCGCGACACGCGAGATCCCGCTCGGTGAGCGGCATGACGCGGCATGCAGACGTTGACTTTGCGAGCGCCGGATGGTAGCATCGCGGGACGCTTCGAGCGCGAGAGTCCGGGCCAACAGCGGTGGGAGGAGGAGTGCGATGGCGGCAGCGTACGGGAACTTCATCAATGGTAAGTGGATCACGAAGGGCTCCAGGGGGACCTTCGAGAACCGTAGTCCCGCCGATCCGTCGGACGTCATCGGCATCTTCCCGGAGTCCGGCCACGAGGAGATCGAGGCGGCCGTTCGCGCCGCCTCGGAAGCCTTGCCGGCCTGGAGCCGCACGCCGGCCCCCCGCCGCGGCGAGATTCTTCGGCGCGTGGGCGACCTGCTCGGCAAGCACAAGGACGAGATCGCCAAGCTCGCCACGCGCGAGATGGGCAAGGTTCTGGCCGAAACTCGCGGCGACGTTCAGGAGGGGATCGACTGCGCCTACTACTACGCCGGCGAAGGCCGCCGCATGTTCGGGCAGACCGTGCCGACCGAGCTTCCGAACAAGTTCGGCATGTCGATCCGCCGCCCCATCGGCGTGGCCGGTCTGATCACTCCCTGGAACTTCCCTCTCGCCATCCCGACCTGGAAGTCCTTCCCCGCCCTCATCTGCGGCAACACGCTGGTCCTGAAGCCCGCCGAGGACAGCCCGGCGACCGCTGTCAAGTTGATGGAAATCTTCGAGGAGGCCGGGGTCCCCAGGGGTGTGGTCAACCTGGTGCACGGCGACGGGCCCAACACGGGCGCGGCGCTCGTGAAGCACGAGAAAATCGGAGTCATCAGCTTCACCGGCTCCAGCGACACCGGTCGCGAGATCGCCCGGCTGACGGGCGGTTCGCTGAAGCGGTGCTCGCTAGAGCTGGGCGGCAAGAACGCCCAGATCGTGATGGAGGACGCCGATCTCGACTTGGCCATCGAGGGGGCCCTCTGGGGCGCCTTCGGGACAACGGGCCAGCGCTGCACGGCTACCAGCCGGTTGATCGTGCACAAGAAGGTCGCCTCCGAGCTGACCGGCCGCCTGGTCGAGCAGGCCAAGAAGCTCAAGCTCGGCAACGGTCTGGAGGAGTCGACGCAGGTCGGGCCGCTGGTCAACAAGACCCAGCGCGAGCGGGTCGCCGGCTACTGCAAGGTCGGCCAGGAGGAAGACGGCGCCAAGGTGCTCCTGGGCGGCAAGGCGCCGGGCGGGAAGCTGTCGAAGGGCTACTTCTTCGAACCGACGGTCTTCGCCGGCGTCACGCCGAAGATGCGGATCTTCCAGGAGGAGATCTTCGGGCCGGTCATCGGCATCGTCGAGGTGAAGTCCTTCGAGGAGGCGATCGCGGTGTTGAACGACAGCCGCTACGGCCTCTCGTCCAGCATCTACACGAAGGACGTCAACCGTGCTTTCAAGGCCATCGAGCAGATCGAGGCCGGCATCACTTACATCAACGGCCCCACCATCGGCGCCGAGGTCCACTTACCCTTCGGCGGCGTGAAGGACACCGGTAATGGCCACCGCGAGGCCGGCACCACCGGTCTGGACATCTTCAGCGAGTGGAAGGCCGTCTACGTCGACTACAGCGGCAAGCTGCAGAAGGCGCAGATCGACACGCATCCCGACGACTGAGGCCGCCCGGCGCGGTCCCAGCTCGCCACCGGATCGCCTCGAGCGCGCCCGCCTCGAGGGGCATCCGAGTCCCATTTCTCACACCTCCCAACCTCAGGAACAGGGTGATTCCCATGAAGCGTACCAACGAAGCCAGCTCGCGCGACACCGCTCACAAGCTCCCCAAGATCGTCACGACGCTCCCCGGCCCCAAGGCCAAGGAGGTGCTCGACATGGACACGGAGTACGTGTCGCCTTCGTACACGCGCAGCTATCCCCTGGTCGCCGAATCGGCCGCGGGCAGCATCGTCACCGATCCGGACGGCAATCGCTTCCTCGACTTCAACGCCGGGATCGCCGTCTGCTCCACGGGCCACTGCCATCCCGAGATCGTCAAGACGATCCAGGACCAGGCCGCCAAGCTGATCCACATGTCGGGCACCGACTTCTACTACAGCGCCCAGACGCGGCTGGCGAAGAAGCTGGCCCAGCTGGCGCCCGGCGAGTCGCCCAAGAAAGTCTTCTTCTCCAACAGCGGCGCCGAGGCCGTCGAGTGCGCCATGAAGCTGGCGCGCTACAAGACCGGCCGCACGGTGATGATCGCCTTCATCGGCGCCTTCCATGGCCGCACGATGGGCGCCCTCAGCCTCACCGCAAGCAAGGCGCTGCAGCGCAAGGGCTTCGCGCCGCTGGTGCCGCAGGTGGTGCACATCCCGTATGCCTATTGCTACCGCTGCGAGTTCGGGAAAGACCCCAAGACTTGCGGGACCGATTGTCTCCGTTACCTGACCGAGACCGTGTTCAAGAAGGTCGTCGACCCGAGCGACGTGGCCGGCATCATCATGGAGCCGATCCAGGGCGAGGGCGGCTACGTCGTCCCGCCGCGCGACTTCGTGCAGAAGCTCCGGGCCATCACGCGCGAGCACGGGATCATGCTGATCGCCGACGAGGTCCAGAGCGGCATCGGCCGTACGGGGAAGATGTTCGCCATCGAGCACTTCGACGTCCAGCCCGACATCCTCTGCATCGCCAAGGGCATCGCCAGCGGGATGCCGCTGGGCTGCACGGTCGCGGACGCCTCGGTGATGGACTGGAGGCCCGGGATGCACGCCAGCACGTTCGGCGGCAACCCGATCAGCTGCGAGGCCGCGCTCAAGACACTCGAGCTGCTCGAGGCCGGCGTGATGGAGAACTGCCGCCAGATGGGTGCTCGCCTCAAGGAGCGCCTCGCGGGTCTGGTCGAGTCGAGCCCGCACGTCGGGGACGTGCGCGGCGAGGGGCTGATGGTCGGTATCGAGATGGTGACTGACAAGCAGACCCGGGCACCTGCCCCCGCGCTCCGCGACAGGGTGGTCAACCGCTGCTTCGAGAAGGGCGTGCTGATTCTTGGGTGCGGCCCCAACACCGTGCGCCTCTCCCCGCCGCTCATCATCGAGCGCGCGCAGGTCGACTTCGCGGCCGACGTGCTAGAGGCTGCGATCCGGGAGCTGAACTGAGTCCGTGGGGCGCCTGACCGGCCGACCCGCCGCGCTCATCGTCGACGACTCCCAGTTCATCTGCAGGATCCTGGCGAAGAGCCTGCTCGACTACGGCTTCCGGCTCGTAGCGCTCGCGGCGAGCTGCGAGGAGGCGCTGGTCCAGACCTCCGCCTTCTCGCCCGATCTGATCACGCTCGACCTGGTGCTGCCGGACGGCAACGGCTTCGAACTTTTCGGAAGGCTGCGGGAGGCGCGGCCGGGCGCGCAGATCGTGATCGTGAGCGACCTTCGCCAGGTCGAGAACTTCGACCGGGCCAAGGAGATCGGCGCCGCCGCGTTCCTCAGCAAGCCGTTCCAGGAGACCCAGCTGGTGCAGCTGCTCCAGCGGTTGGATCTGGGGGCGGCGAAGCCGTAGCGTCCGGGCCGTCCAGGAACTCGGTCACGATCGACTCGAAGAGGGCTGGGTACTCCAGGTTTGGGCAGTGACCGCAGTCTCGGAAGACCTCCAGGCGTGCGCCGGGAATCCAGGCGCGTGCCAGCAGCGGTTGCAGCGGTGACACGATGCGGTCCCGATCGGCGCCGATGGCCAGCGTCGGACAGGCGATCAGCGCCAGGTCCCGGCGGTCGCCGTCGTGGGTGAGCGCGTGCAGGGCCAGCCGGGCTGTCGCCGGGCTTGCGCGGCCCGCGACGGCGAGCACGTCCTCCGGGACGCCCACGGCGTACGAGAAGAAGGGGGCCGAGATGCGCCGCGCGGCGTCGACGCCCAGGAGCCCCGTGGCGATCCACCGGGCCCACCCCCAGCGAGCGAGCATGCAGACGGGCGAGAGCGCCGTGCGTCCCTCGAGCGCGGCGGTCACGAGGACCAGTTTGCGGACCAGCGCAGGCTCCGCGGCGGCCAGCCGGGCGGAGACCATTCCGCCCATCGAGTGGCCCACCAGAAACACCGGTCCGCCGCCCACACCGCGGATGAAGTCTGCCAGCCGGTGGGCCTGCTGATAACTCGTGGCGCCCTCGCGCGCGACGCAGGAGGAGAGGCCGAACCCGGGCAAGTCGACGGTCAGCACGCGGTAACGTGCCGCGAGGGCCTCGGCCGTCGAGCGCCAGTAGACGGAGCTCACCGGCCAGCCGTGCACCAGAACCAGCGTCGGTCCCGACCCGCGCTCCTCGTAGTGAATCTCGGCGTCCGAGACACGAAAACTCGCCATCCTGTCTCCTCTGCCCGAGGATTCTCGCGCCTTTCGAGCCCGTTCTCAAGCTTCCCGGGTTCGTTGACCTGGCGCCGCCAGCATGCCAGACTGGACGTCGCGAGGCGGGTTTCCAGCGGATGGACGACCAGAGGTTGAGGCTCAAGCGGCGGCTGCAGGAGTTTCAGCTCGAGCGGCTCAAGGGAACGTACGAGGATTTCCTGGCAGGGTCGCCTTACGAATCGCTCTGCGGATTCTTCACGACTCATCTCTACAATGCGCAGGACTTCACGGCCCGCAATGAGAGCTTCAAGAAGCTGGTGCACGCCTTCGAGTCGGCTTTCGGAACCGAGGTCTTGCACAGCATCTCGCTGTTGCTGGACGTGCACGATCTCTCAGAGAGGCTCGACGACGACGTGGTGGAGCAGTTCGTGAAGATGGGCGTGGGGCTCGACTTCGACATGGCCGCCTACGAGCGCGCCTACTTCGTCGCCGACAAGTACCCCGAGCGGGAGCGCCAGATCGAGATGCTGGTCGACGCGGTCCACATCGTCCACCGGATTGCTTTCTTTCCGTTCATCGGGTTTCTGCTGAAGACCCTCTACGCCGGCGCGCTGATGATCGGCGCGACGCCGATGGTGCAGTTCCTCCAGGACGGCTATGACGCCTTTCGCACGGTGAAGGACCCGACCCCATTCACGAAGGCGATCCACGATCGGGAGATGGAGCGCCTCGACCGGATATACGGAGTCAAGAAATGAAACGAGTCGTTTGCATCAGCCTGGGACCGTCGAGCCAGGACCGCACCTTCGTCGTCCGACTGCTGGACCAGGAGATCCAGGTCGAGAAGCGGGGGACCGACGGCGACCTGCAGCGGGCAGCGGAGCTCATCGAGAAGCTGGACGGTCAGGTGGCGGCCTTCGGACTGGACAGCATGAACCGGACCTTCGTCGTCGGGAAGAAGACGTGGCTGCACGAGGAGATCGACATGCTGGCGCGTCGGGCCCACTCCACGCCCGTCGTCGACGGCTCGGAGCTCAAGCGCACGCTGGAACGGTGGGCCGTGGCGCAGATGGAGCGCCAGTTTCCGGAGCTCTTCCGCGGAAAGCTCGTCTTCGTGCCGAGCGGCGTCGATCGGTACGGCATGTCGACCGTGCTCCAGAACGCCGGCGCTCGGCTGGTCTTCGGTGACGTCATTTTCCACTGGGGGCTGCCGTGGGCACTCAAGAGTCTCTCGCAGCTGGAGACCTACTCGCGGCTGGCGATGCCCTATCTCTGCGGCCGCCCCTACAAGTCGATGTACCCCGTGGGCCGCCGTCAGGAAGAGCAGCGGCCGCTCGGCACTCACTGGTTCGAGGAAGCCGACATCATCGCGGGCAGCCTCCATTACATCCGCCGCTATGCCCCCGATTCGCTCTACAACAAGGTGGTCATCACCAACCAGCTCCAGAGCGAGGATCTGGACGACCTGCGCCGCCGCGGCGTGAGGATGGTGCTGACGACCACGCCCGAAATCGACGGCGAGTCCTTCGGCACCAACGTGCTGGAGGCGATATTCGTCGCGTTACTCGACAAGCCCTTCGCCGAGATCCGGCTCGACGACTACCTCAACCTCATCCCCAGGACCGGCATCCAGCCGCGCGTGGTCTACCCGCAGGGCCAGCCGGTCGACGTGGAGAAGTTCGCCTTCGTCATTCACCCGCTGACCGCCAAGGACATCTTCAAGCACCCGTTGCTCAAGTACCTGAAGTTCCTGCCTGAGCGCTGGGTGGAGTGGCTGGTGGCGTTCTCGCCGGTGATGCTCCTGAGCCACGTGACCGGCGCGCGCTCGGCCACGGGCCGGGAGCTCGAGGGGTGGCTGCTGGGTCTGGGCGCAACGCCCAAGGAGATGATGACGCGGAATCCGGAGTTCACGTACCGCAAGCTGTTGCGGGCCGCCGAGATCGCCGAGGGACTGGGCGCGAAGATCATGGGGCTGGGCGCCTTCACCAGCATCGTGGGCGACGCCGGCGTGACGGTGGCCAAGCGGGCCAACATCGCGATCACCTCGGGGAACAGCTACACGGTCGCCTCCACCCTGGAGGCCGCCAAGACCGTGGCGCGCCGCATGGGCCACGACTTGACCAGCGGCGTCGCCGCGGTCGTCGGGGCGACGGGCAGCATCGGAGCGGTCAGCGCGCGGCTAGTGGCGCAGGTGGCGCGCAAGGTGATCCTGGTGGCGCCCCGGCCGGAGAAGCTGCTGGAGTTGCAGGAGAAGATCCAGTCCGAGTCGAATGCGGAGGTGGTGATCGCCACGGAGGCGCTCGACTGGCTGGTCGACGCCGACCTGATCATCACCACCACGACTGCCCGCGGCGGCAAGATCATCGACATCGAGAAGGTGAAGCCCGGCTGCGTGATCTGCGACGTGGCCCGTCCGCTCGACATCCAGGAATCCGATGCCCGCAAGCGGCCCGACGTGCTGGTGATCGAGAGCGGCGAGCTGGAAGTCCCGGGGCCCGTCGACTTCCACTTCAACATCGGTCTGCCGCCGAAGACGGCTTACGCCTGCCTGTCCGAGACGATGATCCTCGCGATGGACGGCCGCTACGAGAGCTTCACGCTGGGCCGCGAGATCGAGATGGACAAGGTCAAGGACATCTACAAGATGGGCAAGAAGCACGGCTTCAAGCTGGCGGCCATCCGCAGCTTCGGCCGGGTCGTGACCGACCAGGAGATCCGGCTGGTCCGGGAGCACGCCGACGACGCGAGGCGCCGACGCAAGATGCCGGTCCCACCTGCCCTTCCGGAGCTGGACGAAGCGCCCTCGGTCGTGCCGGAGACTGCCGCGCCGCCCGCCCGTGAGTCGGGTCCGAGGGCAGAAATGCCTTGACGGTTTATAACGCGGTGCGTTATAGTGGCCGTGTCTGATTTCCGGGTGCATCGCCTCGCTCGGCGAGGAATCACTCGGTGGGAGCCAGTGCGAAAGCGCTGACAACAGCGAAGGAGGAACGGCCATGGCTACCCAAACCAAGGACACGGCTCGGGGAGAGGGGAATCCCTGGGTCAACCAGATCCGCAACGTCCTGCTGGCAGGAGTCGGCGCGGTCGTGCTCGCCCAGGAGGAGCTCGAGGACTTCGTCGGCAAGCTCGTCAAGAAGGGCGAGATGGCCGAGAAGGACGGCAAGAAGCTCCTGGGCGATATCCTCGCCCGCCGCAAGCGCCAGGCGAAGAGGGACATCGGCTCCATCGAGAGTACCCTCGCCTGCCGCATCGAAAACGCCCTGCATAGCGTCCGGCTGGTCAGCAAGAAGGATGTCGACCAGCTCTCCAACCAGATCGACGCCCTGGCCGCCGAGGTCGATCGGCTCGCCCGGGATCACCGCGCCCACTGAGACGAAAGGCATTCCAGACAATGAGAATCATCAAGCGCTACGCCAACCGAAAGCTCTACGACACCAGCGTCCGCCGCTACATCAATCTCGTGGAGATCGCCGAGCTCGTCCAGAAGGGCTCGGAGGTCAAGGTCGTCGACAGCAAGACCGGTGAGGACATCACCAAGGTCACCCTGTCTCAGATCCTCCTCGAGAAGGAGAAGCGCAAGCAGGGCTTCGTCCCCAAGACGCTCTTCGCCAACCTGATCCGCAAGGGAGGAACCTCGATCGTGGATTACGTCAAGAGATCCGCCAAGGGCGGCCTCGGCTTCATCCACTGGGCCGAGGACGAAATCGACAAGGGCGTCAAGAAGCTCGTGCACGCTCGCCAGATCACCGAGTCCGAGGCCAAGCGCCTCCGCGAGGACATCGTCCACCGGCTGCTCCGCACCAAGGAGGACTGGGAGAAGGCGATCGACGATCGCATCCAGTCGATGCTCCATCGCCTCAACATCCCCGCCCAGCGCGACATCGTCAGGCTCACCGAGAAGCTCTCGGTGCTGGCCAGGAAGGTCGAGTCGCTCAACGGCAAGGCCAAGAAGTCTCCGTCGGCAGCCAAGCCCGCCGTCGCCGTCAAGGGCGTCGTGCGCCGCAAGGTCGCCACGAAGAAGGCGGGCCGCGCCCGCGTCGAGGCGATCGGTGTCACCGGCGGCTCGCACGGCACCGTCGAGAAGGCCGACGAGAAGGCGTCGTAACGTCGACCGGGCTTCGCGGCCCGTTCGGCCCTCGCATTCTATCCACTGCAGCATGCGCCCCCCGGGAAGTTTCGCGACTTCCCGGGGGGGCGCATATCACGGCGCAAGCGGCGGTCCGCAGTTATGCTGCGTGCCCGTCTTGCCGATGAGCCGAGTAGCGATTTCGTTGTCCGTCTAGGCTCCACCACGTCGGCACGTCTGGCTTGAAGGCGGCCGGGAAGGCGCTAGGATCCGCTCGGTGAACACCCCCCGGGAAAGTGGCGTCGACACGCTCACCCGAAACCTGGCCGTCATCGCGGCCAACCTGATCTCGGGCCATGTGGCGTTCCTCTTGACCATCCCGCCCGACCAGGTGTTCGCCATCTGGCCGCCCGCGGGAATCTCGCTGGCGGCCGCCGTGCTCCACGGGCGCAAGGTCTGGTCCGGGATTTTCCTCGGGCTGCTCTTCACGCAGCTCTCCGCGTTGATCTCCCTGCGGTCTGTCGTGCCGGACGGGCGAGCGCTCGCGATGGGCGTGGCCATCGCCGCCGCCGCAACCCTGCAGGCGATCGGGGCCGCCTGGGCGCTCGGCCGCCTGGGCGTGCGGGCCGCAGAGCTCGACGAGGAACGAGACATCTACTACTTCTTCCTCTACGGCTGCCTGGCGTGGTCGCTCGTCGCCTCGGGCGTGGGGACGTCGCTGTTCCTGTGGGGGAGCGTCATCCAGCCCGGTCAGCTGGTTCGAACCTTCAGCACCTGGTGGGTGGGCGAGGCCCTCGGCGCGATGCTGATTGCCCCGCTGATCATTGCCCTGGCCGGGCCGGCGCACGAAGTCTGGAAGGGCCGGCGCCGCGCGGTGTTCGGCTCGATCGGCGTCACGGTGGCGGCCGTCCTGGTGCTCTTCTGGATTGCCAGCGCGGCCGAAGGCACCGCCATCGCCGTCCGGTTCCGCGCCCAGGCCGCCAGTCTGGGGCAGCGCCTGGAGGGAATCTGGCGGGGCTACGAAGCGATCGTCAGCTCGACAGCCTCGTTTCTGGAGGCCGCCCGACAGGTCGACCGCACTCACTTCCGCCACTTCGCCAGCCGCCAGCTCAAGGAGAACCAGGGTCTGGTAGCGCTGCAATGGGCGCCCAGGATCGGCGCGGCCGAACGAGGGTCGCTCGAGGAGTCGGTCCAGCGGGAGGGATTCCAGCAGTTCCGCGTGCGCGAGATCACGATCGACGGCACCCTGGTCCCGGCGGCCCCCCGGGACGAGTACTTCCCGGTCGTTTTCATCGAACCGACCACGGGGCTCGAACGCGTGATGGGGCTGGACGCCACGGCCGAGGAGTACCGGCGTCGCACCCTCGAGCGGGCGCGCAAGTCCGGGAAGGTGGTAGCGTCGGCTCCGCTTGGGACCGTGCGCTCTCCCGAGGTGCAGGACGGGCTGGCGCTGGTGCGGGCCGTGTTCCTCGAGTCGGCGCCGGAAAGCCAGGCGCCGACGGGCTCTTCGTCGCCCCTGGGGTATGTGCTGGGCATCTTCCGCATCCCACGCATGGTTGGCGCCGCCCTGGCCGTGGAAAGCTGGCACGGATTCCGCCTGTCCATCCTCGACGAGTGGGGCGAGCGGCCGGTCGTCTACCGCGATGCGCTCGACCCGGGTCAGTTCACCTATGACGAGGCCGCCGCCGCCGGCCTGGTCTACGAAACGGTGCACAGCTTTGGGGCGCGGCAGTGGCGGCTCATCTTCACCGCGACCCGGCAGTACTACCGGGACGAGTACACGTGGCAGCCCTACGTGGTGCTGACGCTGGGCCTGGCCTTCTGCGGCTGTGTCTCCGCGTTCTTGCTCGTGCTGACCGGCCGCACCAGCAAGATCGAGCTGCTCGTGGCGGAGCGGACCGAGGAGCTCCGGACGATGAACCTCGATCTGGCGCGGGAGGTCGCCGTCCGGCACCAGACGGAGATCGAGCTGCGCCAGGCCCGGGACGAGGCGCTCGAGGCGTCGCGCGTGAAGTCCGACTTCCTGGCCAACATGAGCCACGAGATCCGCACGCCGGTCAACGCCATCATCGGGCTCTCCGACTTGATGAGCGAGAGCCCGGTGGACGGCGAGGAGCGGCGCTTGAGCCGCATCATCCGCACCGCGGGCGGCGACCTCTTGCAGGTGATCAACGACATCCTCGACTACTCGAAAATCGAGGCCGGTAAGCGGACGCTGGACCCGCAGCCCTTCGACCTGGGGGCGTCGATGGAGAGCATCGTCGAGCTGATGCAGCCCCGAGCCAACGAGCGCGGACTGGCGTTGGTGCTGGACGACGCGGACCGCCTCGACGGATTTGTCGTCGGGGACGAGGGCGTGATACGGCAGGTGGTGCTCAACCTGGTCAGCAATGGCCTGAAGTTCACCGACCAGGGCAGCGTGACGATCCGGGTCCGCCACTCTCCCGCTGGGGGGACTCAAAGGCTCTTTCGGCTCGAAGTGATCGACACGGGGCTCGGAATTCCGGAGGAGCTGCAGCCGAAGCTCTTCGAGAAGTTCTTCCAGGCAGACATCAATCCGATGCGGAAGGTCGCAGGGACGGGCCTGGGCCTGGCCATCAGCAAGCAGCTAGTGGCGCTGATGGGCGGGACGATGGGGCTGATGAGCAGCCCGGGGCACGGCTCGACGTTCTCGTTCGAGGTGAAGCTGGAGACCAGGGAACGCTACGGCCGGGCCGCGGAAGCGATGGCGTTAGACTCGCCGGTTCGGCAGCACGCGCCAGTGCTGGGGCGCGTGCTGGTGGTCGACGACAACTCGGCCAACCAGTTCGTCATCCTCCAGATGCTGGAGCGGCTCGGGTACGAGGCCGACACGGTCGCCAACGGGCAGGAAGCGGTCGACATCGTGGATCGAGTCTGCTATGGAGCCATATTGATGGACTGCAACATGCCGGTCCTGGACGGCTACCAGGCGACCCGTCGAATCCGGAGCCGTGCCCAGCAGAATCCGAAGGCAACGCCATCCACGGTGCCGATAGTCGGCGTGACGGCCTACGCCCTGGCAGGCGACCGCGAGAAGTGTCTTGCGGCCGGGATGGACGACTACCTATCCAAGCCGCTCACGCTGGAACGGTTGCGGCAGATGCTCGGCCGGCGGGCCGAGCATTTGCCGAAGCGGCCGGTAGCGGGGGCGGTGGCGTCGCCCGGCGTCCCGGACGAGGATGTGAAGGGCATCCGCATTCACCTCAACACGCTGGCCACGGCGCTGGACAACAAGACCATCCGGAGGGCCGTGGAGCTGTTCCTCGACGATCTGGGCATGCGGCTGTCGAACCTGGAGCGGGCCCGCCGGGAGGGGGACGTCGGGGCGACGGTGCACGAGCTGCACGCCATCGCGGGCGGGTTTGCAACGCTGGGGGCGCGCCGAATCTCGAGGCTGGCGCTGGAGCTCGAGGATGTGGCCCGGCAGTCCGATCCGGAAGAGGCCCACGGGAAGCTCGAGGCGTTGCGTCCCCAGATGGAGGCGCTGCGGAGCTTTCTGAAGAACCTGCTGCCTGAGTTGGCAGCTGACTAGGAACCGTCGAAAGATGAATAAGAGTTGTCAGACGGTACGGGGAAACGCGAGGGCCCATGGATAAGAGGGAGACCCACAGGTCGATCCTGATCGTCGATGAGCTGGAGGAGCGTCGGGTGCGCAACTCGCAGCTGCTGCAGCGGGCGGGCTTTGCCGTCTTCGCGTCGCCGACGGGCGACATGGCGCTCAGGATGTTCCAGGAGTTTCGGCCGGCGATCGCGCTGGTCGGGGAGGCGATGAAGCCGTTGCGGGAGGTGGATCTCTGCGCAGCTCTGCGGCGGCTGCCCGACGGGGCGACGCTGCCGATCGTCCTGCTGATGCGGGAAGAGGATTCAGTTTTGCGGGCTGGCGCCTTCGCGGCCGGGGCCGACGACGTCATCGCCGACAGTGTCCCGCCGGAGGAGCTGCTGGTGCGGATCGAGCGGCTCTCGGAACGCCGCCACCAGGACGAGCGGGCCAACGAGAGCGACCGCCTGGACGCTGTTTTCCGGGTGGCGCACACCATCCGTCATGGCATCAACAATCCGTTGCAGGTTGTGGAGCTGGGGCTCGAGATGCTGCGCGAGAAGCTGGAGTCCGACGGCGAGGCGCTGGAGCTGCTGGGGAAGCTCTCCGCGAGCATCGATCGCGTGCGTCAATTGATGGACCGGCTCAGCCACCTCACCCAGCTGAAGACGAACCCGGACTTCGAGGATCGCAACATCCTGGACGTGTTCGACTCCGAGGCCAAGCATGTGAAGCGACTGCGAGAGCGTGGGGCCTACCGGGTCCTGGTGGTCGAGGACGACGCGGGGCAGCGTCTGGTGACGACCTCGGTCTTGGCGCGCTCGGGTCTTTTCACGGCCCAGGACGCCTCCTCGGGGCAGCAGGCGTTGGAGATGGCGAAAGCCGATCCTCCGGACGTGATCCTGACCGACCTGAACATGCCGGGGCTCAACGGCTTCGAGCTCTGCGAACGGGTGAAGGCGGACCCGGAGCTGGCGCACACGGTGGTAATCGTCTTCACGGTGCGGCAGAGCCTGCGAGACCTGCTGATGTGTCATGAGCTCGGCGCGGCGAATTACCTGGTCAAGCCGATCCATCCGGCGCGGCTCGTGGAGCAAATCTTCCGCACCATGGGTTTGCAAGGATATGTCGAGCTTCCGCGAAGTTGAAAAAGCGTGCGGTCCCGACTCGCCCGAGGTAGTATCAAAATTAGATCCGCGCCGCGGGCGCGTGTATCGTTCGTATCACGCGAAAAAAAAGTTGTCATGGACTCTGGACTCGGTTCGTAACCCTTGCTACAGTCCATGTTTGGGCCGCACCTGCGGCGCCACATTCCTACGAGTTTCCACACGACGCGACAGGTTCACCGAAGGGCAACACCCAGAAGCGACACCCCAGTCGATGGCATCTCGGATTAGCGGAACAAGTCCCCGCAGCCCAGTTCGGGTCGCCCGAACCTCGTTCGGCGCCGCCCGGCGGCAGCTTCGGCGCAGGAGCCGGCGGGCTGCTGCGTTCTCGCTGATCGAGCTGGTGATCGTCGTCATCATCATTGGCGTGCTGGTCGCGGCCGGCGTCTCCAAGTACCAGGACTTCGCCGAGACCTCCCGGCGAAAGACCTGTCTGGGCCACCTGGCAGGCTTGGAGCACGGCTTGGCGGTCTGGGAGACGGTTCACGAGGTGCTCGCCGAGAACTCCAAGTGCGCCTTCGGGTTCACCCCCCGCACCGGCCAGCTGACCGACACGGCCTTGGTTCCCGGAATCCTCGCCAGCGGCCCCTCCGGAGCGGTCGCGGGCATTACGGACTCCCAGCCCGTCGTCGGCGGCCCAGATAGCTTTGTCAATCGCTTGATGTCCGGCCCCTTGAACGAAGTCATCCGCGACGACCGTCTCTTCGTCTGCCCCTCCGCCGTTTCACGCTACTATGCTGGAGAGATCCAGTACGTGCCCGATGACTTCCTCGACTCCATCGGCGGCGGGGTTGGCACCGCGCCGCACGGCACCCCGATCGGCCTCGGCGGCCGCTACTTCTGCGTCGTGGCAAGCTTGGGCAATCGCGTCATCAGCGCCCCGATCACTAACGGCGGCTTCCCGGCCGGCTGGATCACCGACGCGAGCGTGCCTTCCGACGTCGGGGTCCTTTCTCCCTGCCCCCAGCCCCCGTTCCGCATCGTGATTTGCGGCAGCTACGGCACCTTCGGCACGGGCACGGGCGCCCGGCCCAACGTCCCCGGCACCAGCGCGATCAACCAGGGCGGACCCGTCGGCCCGGACGGCTCCACCCTCAGCCGCCACTCATCGCGCTGGTAGCGGCCTGGCCGCGCCCTGGGGGAGGGTTTGGCAGAAGACGGCCGCTTGAGGCGTCGCCGCTTCCTGTCGATAGCCAGTCATGATGCTGCGACCCGATTCGCTCACCTCTGTCATGACTCGACTCCCCAGGCTGCTCCTTTCCGCCACCTTGACCCTCGCCCTGACAGGACCCACGGTGGGAGCTACCGAGGCGCCGCCTGATTGGCTCGTCGTCGATGCCGAGCCCGAGTCAGGCCGCTCCGGTCCCGGGACTTCAGATGACAGCGCCGACGAGCTTGCCGACCCCTGGGCCGATTCCACCCACGAAATGCTGTCGAGCCAGCACTCCACGCCAGCTCGGCTCGTCGACTCCGTCGGCGCGCCTCCCGCGGGCCGCTGCGACCACCACCGCTCCAATCACTGCAAGAACGATCGCACCGACACCCGCATCGTGCAGATGGAGAACATCCACACGGCGACGCCCGGCAACTGGATCGTCGAACTGGCCTACCTGCAGCGTGACGCCGACACCCGCTACGTGGCCAACATGCAGAAGTACGAGCTGGAGACCGGTCGCGCCGAAGTCCGCTACGGTGTTCGGGATGGCCTGGAAGTCAGTCTGGGAGGCCGGGCGCTGCCCGCCACCCTGTTCACCGCAGTCGGCCAGACCCCGTTCGGGCAGGTCACCGACATCGAACCCATCGTTTCCATGGGCGTCAAGCACTCGGGAGGGATGTCCGATACCGACTGGAAGTATGCCCTGGGGGCCAACAAGTCGCTCGGAAACAGCAACAGCCGGCAGTTCGAGCTTCCGGACGACGCCCGCGCCGCCGACGCCATCTACGGAGTGCTTTCACATCCTCTGATCGACGGCGTCGACACCCTCTTCGGCGTGCAACGGGCCTGGCTGCCTTCCGCTGGCGCCGGTACCGACCAGACGATGGATAGCCTGGGGCTGGGGTTCCAGGTCAGGCCGCACCGTAACTGGACCGTCAGCCTCGAGGCGATCGCCGAAGACCTCCCCGGCAACGGACAATCGGGAGTTTCGCTCCTGGCCGACAGGACGCCCGGTTATCTCAACGCCAGCGTCCGCGCCGCTATCGGCGAGGTCGCGCTCGAGACCGCGCTCCACCGCCTGGACGACCCGGAATACTCCCAGCTCGACATCGCGCTCTCGAAGGCCTTCTGAGGGCCGGGTCCGGCAGGTACTCTGCAAACCGGAACCGGTGTTACCGGCTCTCGGCGCATGATAGGATTGAATGCCCATTCACGGGCAGGAGGTCGCTGGCATGCCGGTCGAGAGTCACCCCGAGGTTCGAGCGCCGCGGGGCGTGGAGATTTCGTGCAAGGGGTGGCTCCAGGAAGCTGCGCTGCGCATGCTGATGAACAACCTCGACCCCGAGGTGGCCGAGGACTGGCAGAGCCTCGTCGTGTATGGGGGCTCTGGCAAGGCCGCGCGGGACTGGAAGGCGTTCGAGGATATCGTGCGATCGCTGCGCGCGCTCGAATCCGACGAAACGCTTCTGGTGCAGTCCGGCAAGCCGGTCGGCATCTTCCGCACGCACGCGGACGCTCCTCGGGTGCTGATCGCCAACTCCAATCTCGTGCCGGCTTGGGGTAACTGGGATCACTTCCGCCAGCTCGAAGCGCGTGGGCTGATGATGTACGGGCAGATGACCGCGGGAAGCTGGATCTACATCGGCACCCAGGGCATCCTGCAGGGCACGTTCGAGACCTTCGCCGAAGCAGCACGCCAGCACTTCGGCGGCACCCTGGCCGGGCGGCTGGTGTTGACGGCCGGGCTGGGCGGCATGGGCGGCGCGCAGCCCCTGGCGGTGACGATGAACGAGGGCGTCGCGCTCTGCGTGGACGTCGACCCCGACCGCATCGCCAAGCGACTGGCGACCCGCTACCTCGACTGGAAGGCGCCGGACCTGGACACGGCGATCCGGGTGGCGCTCGAGAAGAAGGCCGCGCGCCAGCCCTACAGCATCGGACTGGAGATGAACGCCGCGGTCGCGCACCCCGAGCTGCTCCGGCGCGGCGTGCTCCCCGACATCGTCACCGATCAGACCAGCGCGCACGACATGTTGAACGGTTACGTTCCGCACCAGATGCCGCTGGCCCAGGCCGTGGCGATGCGCCGGGAGGACCCCTCGCGCTATCAGGCCCTCTCCGGCGAATCCGTGGCGATCCACCTGCGAGCGATGCTCGACTTCCAGAAGGCGGGCAGCGTGGTCTTCGATTACGGCAACAACATTCGCGGTGAGGCAAAGAAGGCAGGCGTGGAGGACGCGTTCTCGTTCCCCGGGTTCGTGCCGGCCTACGTTCGCCCGCTCTTCTGTGAAGGGAAGGGGCCCTTCCGCTGGGCGGCGCTCTCCGGCGACCCGGCCGACATCCGGCGGACCGACGACCTGGTGCTGGAGCTCTTCCCGGCCGACAAGCACCTGGCGCGCTGGATCTCGATGGCCCGGGAGCGTGTCGCCTTCCAGGGGCTTCCGGCGCGCATCTGCTGGCTCGGGCTCGGGGAGCGCGCGCGCTTCGGCCGAGCCATCAATGACGCCGTCGCCAGCGGCCAGCTCAGGGCCCCGATCGTGATCGGCCGCGACCACCTCGACACCGGCTCCGTCGCCAGCCCCAACCGAGAGACCGAAGGCATGCTCGATGGCAGCGACGCCGTTGCCGACTGGCCGCTCCTGAACGCCATGCTCAACGCCGTGAGCGGAGCGACGTGGGTCAGTCTGCACCACGGCGGCGGAGTTGGCATCGGCAACTCCATCCACGCCGGCCAGGTCATCGTGGCCGACGGTACGCCGGCCGCCGCTTCCCGCCTGGAGCGCGTCCTGACCAACGATCCCGCCACCGGCGTGATGCGGCATGCCGACGCCGGCTACGAGAAGGCCCGCCAGATCGCCCGGGAGCGCAGCGTCAAGCTGCCCAGCCTGGGAATCAACGTCTGATGCCGCAAGAGCGCCCATGGGAAACCTGATCCTCAAGAACGCCCGCCAGCTCGTCACCTGCGCAGGCACCGCACCGCGCCGCGGTCTGGACCTGGGCACCGTGCAGGTGATCGAGGACGGCGCTCTCATCGTCCAGGGCGGCATCATCGACATGGTCGGGACGACGGAGGCGATCGAGGACAAGCTGGCCCACGGCCACTGGTACGAGGACCCGGAGGAGTTCACGACCATCGATGCCAGCGGCCAGGTCGTCGTGCCCGGCTTCGTCGATCCGCACACGCACGCATGCTTCACGGGCTACCGCCACGACGAGGTCGAGCTGCGGCTCGGGGGCCGCAAGTACCTCGACATCCTCGCCGCCGGCGGAGGAATCCTCTCGACGGTTCAGAAGGTCCGCGACTGCGAAGAGGGCGTGCTGGCCGAAGAGACGTACCGGCGCCTCTTGTTGATGCTGTCGCTCGGGACCACCACGGTCGAGGTGAAGAGCGGCTACGGACTGGACCTGGAGAGCGAGCTGAAGATCCTGCGCGCGATCGCCAAGGCCGCCGAGATGGCCCGGGAGCAGCTGACGGTGGTGCCGACGTTCATGGGGGCCCACGCCGTGCCGCGGGAGCTGAAGAGCGAGCCCGGGGAGTACGTCGAGCGGCTTTGCCGGGAGATGATCCCACGCGTGGCCGAATCCGGCCTTGCACGCTACTGCGACGTCTTCTGCGAGGAGGAGGTCTTCGGGCCGGTCCAGGCGCGCCGTATCTTGAAGACGGCCCAGGAACACGGATTGGGCGCCAAGATCCACGCCGACGAGATCGGCGAGTGCGGAGCGCTCGACGTCGCCGTCGAGCTTGGGGCGGCCAGCGCGGATCACCTGCTGGTGACGGGGGAGGCCGGCATCCGCAAACTCGCCGATTCGGAGACCTGCGCCGTGCTCTTGCCCGGCACGGCCTTCTGTCTACGGTCCGGACGGTACGCTGCCGGCCGGCGGATGGTAGACCAGGGGTGCGCCGTGGCGCTGGCGACGGACTGCAACCCGGGTAGCTGCTTCACCGAGTCGATGCCGCTCGTCATGGCGATGGCCTGCTTCGGCATGGGGCTGACGCCTGCGGAGGCGCTGAACGCGGCCACGATCAACGCCTCTCACGCCATCGGGTTGGCCGACCAGCTCGGAAGCCTCGAGGAGGGCAAGGCCGGGGACCTGGTGCTGCTGGACAGCCCGGACTACCGGCACCTGGTCTATCACTTCGGGATCAACCAGGTGGGGATGGTCGTGAAGAAGGGCGAGATCGTCTACGTGAGGGACTGATGCCGCACGCCGACTTCGTCCATCTGCACGTCCACAGCCACTACTCGCTGCTCGACGCCGCCGCGACGGTGCCGCAGCTCGTGAAGGCGGCCTCGAAGCTGAAGATGCCGGCGATGGCGCTGACCGATCACGGGGCAATGTACGGCGCGGTCGAGTTCTGCCAGAAGGCGTCGAAGGAAGGCGTGAAGCCGATCGTGGGCTGCGAAGTCTACGTGACGGAGGGCAGCCGCCGCGTGATGTCGCGCAATCAGGCCGTGCATCACCTGACGCTGCTGGCGAAGAACCAGGTCGGCTATCAAAACCTTTGCCGGCTGGTCTCGCTGGCTTTCACGGAGGGATTCTACTTCCGGCCGAGAATGGACGAGGAGCTGCTGGGCGAGTCGCACGAGGGGATCATTGCGCTCTCGGGATGCCAGTCCGGAAAGATCTTCCAGTATCTGCTGGCGGGCCGCCAGGACGACGCGGTGGCCGCCGCGAAGGCTTATCGCGAGCTCTTCGGCGAGGAGAACTTCTACCTGGAGCTCTGCGACCACGGGCTCGACAAGCAGAAGCTCGTGATGCCTCAGCTCATCGAGCTGGGAAAGTCGCTGGGCATCCCGTTCGTCCTGACGAACGACTCGCACTACGTGTCGGCCGACGATCACGAGGCGCAGGACCACCTCTTCTGCATCACGGCGGGCCGGATGTTGAACGACGAGCGGCGTCCCAAGCTGGACAGCACGGAGTACTACCTGAAGAGCGCCGAGGAGATGCGCAAGCTGTTCCCGGAGGTGCCGGAGGCCTACGCCAACACGGTGCGGATCGCGTCGATGTGCAACGTCGACGTGACGACCAAGCAGAAGTACTTGCCGAAGTTCGACGTTCCGGGCGGCCGCACGTCGGCCGAGTACCTGAGGGTCCTCTGCGATCAGGCCCTGCCGACGCGCTACGAGGAGACGACCGAGGACATCCGCAAGAGGCTGGACTTCGAACTGTCGGTGATCGAGAAGATGGGGTTCCCGGCCTACTTCCTGATCGTCTGGGACTTCATCCACCACGCACGTTCCAAGGGGATCAGCGTGGGCCCTGGGCGCGGCTCGGCGGCCGGGTCGCTGGTGGCCTACCTGCTCGGAATCACGAACATCGACCCGCTCAAGTACAGCCTGGTCTTCGAGCGGTTCCTGAACCCCGAGCGCGTGAGCATGCCCGATATCGACATCGACTTCGACTTCGAGCGCCGCGGCGAGGTCGTCGCGTACGTGGTCGAGAAGTACGGCCGCGACAACGTGAGCAAGATCGCGACCTTCAACCTGCTGAAGGCGAAGGCGGCCCTGAAGGACGCGGCGCGGGTTCGCGGCGTGGAGTTCTCGCTGTCCAACAAGATCTCCAAGGCGATCCCCGAGGAGCTGAACATCACGCTGGCTCAGGCACTGGAGCAAAGCGCGGAGCTTCGTCAGTTCGCGGCGCAGGACCCGAAGCTCTTCGAGATCGCGCAGAAGCTGGAGGGGATGGCGCGCAACACGTCGATCCACGCGGCCGGCATCGTCATCGCCCCCGACAAGATCTGGAAGTACGCGCCACTGGCGAAGAACAAGGACGAGATAGCCACGCAGTTCGACATGAAGAGCCTGGACGAGATCGGGCTCCTCAAGATGGACTTCTTGGGGCTCAAGACGCTGACGTTGATCGACAACGCGCTCGACAACATCCGCAAGCGCCGCAAGGTCGAGCTCGACATCGGCCGCATCCCGATGGACGACAAGCGGACCTACCGGCTCCTGGCGGCGGGTGACACCGTGGGCGTGTTCCAGTTCGAATCTTCGGGATTCAAAGAGCTGCTCAAGCGGCTCAAGCCGACGGTCTTCGAAGACCTCATCGCCGTTATCGCTCTCTACCGCCCAGGGCCGCTGGGCAGCGGTATGGTCGACGACTTCATCGATGGCAAGCACGGGAAGAAGAAGGTGGTCTACCCGCACGCCAAGCTGGAGGGAATCCTCAAGGAGACCTACGGCGTGATGCTCTACCAGGAGCAGGTGATGCAGTGCGCCTCGATCATGGCAGGCTACAGCCTGGGCGAAGCCGACCAGCTGCGCCGGGCGATGGGCAAGAAGAAGCCCGACGAGATGGAGCGGCAGCGGGCCCGGTTCCTGGACGGCGCCAAGGCCAACGAGGTCGACCTGCAGAACGCGGAGACGATCTTCAACCTGATGCAGAAGTTCGCCGACTACGGCTTCAACAAGAGCCATAGCGCGGCCTATGCGCTGATCAGCTACCAGACGGCGTACCTCAAGGCCAACTTCCCGCACGAGTTCATGGCGGCCGTTCTGACCAACGACCGCGACGACACGGATCGCATCGCCTCCTTCATCGAGGAGTGCCGGCGCATGGGAATCAGCATCCTGCCTCCGGACGTCAACGAGAGCGACACCAACTTCACGGTGGTCGGCAAGGCGATCCGGTTCGGACTGTCGGCGATCAAGGGGATCGGAGACAGCGCCGTGAGCAGCGTCATCCAGGCGCGGGAACGGCATGGGCCATTCCCGAACATGGAGACGTTCTGCCGCCGGGTGGATAGCCGGGCCGTGAACAAGCGCATCCTGGAGAGCCTCATCAAATGCGGCGCCCTGTCGAGCTTCCCTCAGAACCGCGCCCAGCTTCTGGCGGCGGTAGAGCTGGCGATCAGTCTGGGACAGGATTCACAGCGAAACGAGTCCGTGGGGCAAATGACTCTCGCGGATCTGCTCTCGGGTGGCGCCGGGAGCTCCGAGGGAGGATTCGGCGTCGGTCAGATCAGCTACCCGGAGATCCCGGAGTTCCCAGAGCGCTCGCTGCTCAACTTCGAGCGCGAGACGCTGGGCCTCTATCTCTCAGGCCACCCGATGCTCGGGTTCCAGCCGTTGCTCGACCGCATCACTGGCATCTCCACGCTGGCCGACCTGCCCGGGATGGCGGAGGATTCGCAGTTCGTGGTGGCTGGCATGGTGAAGTCGGTGCGCAAGGTCCGCTCCAAGTCGTCCGGCAAGGAGATGGCCATCGTGATGCTGGAGGACGTTCGCGGGTCGGTCGAAGTGCCGCTGTTCTCGGAGCGCTTCGAGGAGGCCAAGTCCTACCTCAAGGAGGACACGGTCGTGCTGGTTTGGGGCACGATCCAGAGCAGAAACGGCGAGAAGCGGCTGTCGCCCGACGGCACGCTGCCGCTGGAGGGGCTGTTCGGCGAAAAGGGCTGGAAGGCCAGCGTCTGTGTCCAGACGCCGCGCGCCGGGCTCAGCAAGGATCAGGCGGCCCGGATGAAGAACATCCTGCTGAACCATCGGGGCCGCCACCCCGTAGAAGTGTTCGTGCCGGTCCGAGATCAACGCGTGGTCGTCCGCCTGGGCAAGGAGTTCAAAGTCAGCCCGAAGGCCGAGCTGGTGACCGCCCTGGAGGAGCTCCTCGGCGAGCGGGCCGTGACCATCCAGGTGGCGCTTCCGGAGCGGCCACCGTCGCGCCATCGCTTCGCGGCCGCGGCCGCAGCCAGGGGTGGCGAATGAAACTCATCGAGACCTGGCGCAAGGACGCCGCGCGCGAGATCGACGCGCTGCTGTCGGTCGCCAATCCGCTCGAGACCTTCCTGATCGAGGGCCCCTACCTGACGATCCAGTACGCCAACGTCAAGAACTACGGGGACGGAGCGGTACGCGAGTACATGGCCCAAGAGGACCGCGATCCCGACCAGTTCACCTGGGAGATCGACGCCCGGCGCCTGAGGCGCCGCGTGGCCGAGATCGACGCCGGCTATCTCCGGGCACTCAACCGAGCCCGCCGCGAGATCATGGGATTCCACCGGCGCCAGCTGCCTGTGAGCTGGCACGTGACCGGCAGCTACGGCGAAATCACGGGTCAGCACTACACCGCCCTCGAACGCGTCGCCATCTGTCTGCCGCGCGACTGGAAGTTCTCGCCGGCCGGCTTGATGATGTACCTGGCGCCGGCCCGGGCCGCCAAGGTCGGACTCATCTACCTGAACGTCCCCGCGCCCACCGGCGAGACCCAGCCCGACCCGATGCTGTTCTGGATGGCCCGGCAGTGGGGCGTCGAGAAGGTCTACTGCCTCCCGGAAATCTGCTCGATCTTCGCCTTCACTCAGGGCACCGAGACCGTCCCGCGTGTCGACAAGATCATCTCCCAGGGCTCCAGCGCCGTCCAGGCTGCGATGCTGATGGTCAGCCAGAGCGTCGGTACCAAGTTCCTCGCCGCCGACAACGACACCATCATCATCGCCGACAACACCGCCAACCCCGCCTACATCGCCGCCGACGTCGTCTGCCTCACCGAGGACCCCAGCCTCAGGCGCGTCGTCGTCATCACCCCCTCCGTCGTCACCGCCAACGAGGTCATGGAGGAGATCAGCAAGCTCGCCGGCAGCGCAAGCGACCCGCACCGCCAGATGCTGGACCGCACAGGCGCCATCGTCCTGACGCGCACGCTCGCCGAGGCGATCGAAATCGCGAATCACCACCCGCCCAAACACCTCAACCTGTTCGTCGAGCATCCCCTCGAGCTGCTCAGCTCAATCTCCAACGCCGGCGTCATCTGCCTGGGGGAAAACACCCCCGCGGCCCTCGACCAGTATTTCGCCAGTGCTGGCAACCTGGCACCTCCCAGCCCTCAGCTGCGCTACTCCTCGCCATTGGAGGTTCAGGACTTCCTCAAGCGCTCCAGCCTGGTCTTCTACTCCAAGCGAAAGGTCAAGGGCATCTGCCGACTCATGGACACGCTGACCCGCCAGGAGCAGCTTCCCCTCCACTCGCGCAGCATCCGCATCCGGCTGAGCTGAGCGTCCTTTACGCCACCGCAGCCGCGAATTAGATCTCCGGGTGCGCACCGGCACCGTGATCCTCCAGCGGCAGTCGCGTTGTGTTGCGGTCGAGGTGCTTCAGGTCGTAACTCCATGCGAAACAAGCTGCGGATGGACCGAGAGCTTTCTGTCCCATGAACCAGGATACGCAGGTCCCGGAATGAGCCGGTCAACGGTCACGTGGGTCACCAGACGGAACACGAACGCCCAGGAACCGACAATCCCAGCGCCAGTTCTGTACGAGTTGCCTGTTTCTGCCGATTCTGGTATCAGGGTTGCATCCGAAAGCCCTGGGAAGTAACTCACGGAGGGCGACGAACCATGAAACGCTCCAACTGCCAGAATCCGGGTGGACTGGGATTCGCCGAGATGATGCTCTGCTCGGACAGCGTGTTCAGCCAGGTCTGCCAGGAGATCGAGGCCGGTGATTGGAACCGGGCTCGAGCCCTGCTGAAGCTGGCCGAGGGACCCACCGAGGGCAAGACGCCGCCGTCGATGCGCCAGCGAGACAGCTCGAGCTGAGCCGGTTCCCAACCAAGTAGACGATGACCCGACCGGCCGCCCAAGGGCGGCCGGTTCTCGTTTCTTGTGGTGCGATATCGGCAACCCTGGAGGCCATGATGTGGTAGTGGAAAGGGTAAAGACTCCGCCGATCGAGCGGAGCCGTCCGGTTTCCCCGTTTTCTTCCTATGATGCCCTTCCCTTCGAGACGCCCCTGGTTGTCCCTTTTGGTGCTCATCGCCTTGACGGCATGGCCGGCCGGTGCACAGGCGCCCGCCGTGCCGGAGTTCGACGGGCTGGAGCTGCCCGGGGCCTCACCCGCCGCGCCGTCGAGCTCCGAGACGCTCGAGACCGACCTGGCCGAGCTGCGGGAGCTGGCTCGCTACTCGCTGCGAGCTTCGCTGACCGAGGCCGAGGAAGAGCGGTCCGCCGACCTGGTCGAGCGGCTCGCGGAGCGCCGCCCCGTGCGCCGGGCCGTCGCACACCTGCTCAACCGCAAGGGCGGCAAGCTGGACCGTTGGGTGAATCGGGCGCTCATCCGCCGCGCCTGGAAGAAGCACGGTCCGCTGCCCAATCTGGCCGAGGTGACCCCCACGATCGTCCGGGGCGGTCAGCCCTCCTCCGAGGGGTTCCGGCGTCTGCGGGAGCGAGGTGTGAGGACAATTGTCAACTTGCGCATGGAGGACGGCTCCGAGCGGACGAGCGTCGAGGCCCTGGGGATGACCTACGTCTCGATACCGATCCCGGACACGGAAGCGCCGACGCGCGAGCAGGCGATCAGGTTCCTGGAGCTGTGTGGGGAGAGCTCGAGCCAGAAGAAGCTCTTTTTCCACTGCGCGGCCGGTGTCTACCGCACCGGGACGATGGCCGGCCTGTACCGGATTTCCCGTGGCGCCTCGGCGACCCACGCGCTCGAAGAAGCCGAGACCTTCGGATGGCGCGAGAGCTGGCTCAATGCCGACATGGAGGCCGCCTTCCTGCGCCAGTGGGCTGCCCAGTCGAGCTTTGGCCGACCGTCGCGAGGGGACCAACCCGATGCGCGTTGAACGCGCCGTGAAGGGCGCCGCGGCCGTCGCGGCGCTCGTGGCCGTGGCTGCGCTTCTGGCCCTGGGCGCGCCGTGGTGGGCACGCGCGCAGCGCGCGCCTGCACACTCGCTGCCTGCCTTTTCTGGGCTGAACGCTTCCGGGGTGACCACCTCAGGGCCCGAAGCCGAGCTGGACCGCGGCCTGCGCGTCTACTCCGAGGGCGCGACGCTGAGGGCGGACATTGACGCCAGGCACGGAAATCTTCCTCCGGGTGAAGTCGAGTATTCCAGACCCGAGCGGTACCCGTGGCGCCTGGCCGCAGTGATCCAGATCGAGTTCACGGCCTACCTGCAGAAGGTCGGACGCGATCTCAAGAAGGACATCGGCGATCTGGAGACACTGGAGCCCGAGACGCAGCATTACCTCAAGGTCACGCTCTCGCAGGAGCTCGAGGCGCGCATGCGCCACATCATCATGCAGCAGCAGCTGATGACGGGGAACCGCTACCGGCTGCTGGCCGTCGACCCAATGGGGAGCGACCCCACGGGAATGCGCCAGATGCCGCCGGCCTTCTACACCGACGGCGAGGGCGCCAAGGAGATCTTGCGACGGCTGGGCCAGACGCTCTCGATCAGCCTGCTTGCCCACGAGCGGGTGCTGTATGACGTCGTGACGGCCATCCTGATGTCCGGTCCGTCGCCGGTCCGGCAGGCGATCGGCCATCTGCTGGACCCGTCCCACTTCCCGCCGGCGCCCGACCAGGACGATATCGTCACGCGACTCGGCAAGGAAGGGCTGCCGCGGATGGTCGTCGGCGTGGGCGGCTACACCGTCGGGGCGCTCGGCATCTTGGCGTACAGTCTCACGAAGCAGGGCCTGCTCGGTTACGACCTCGATTTCAACCGGATCACGGTGACGAAGTACGTGCTGAAGACGGACAAGTACGGCTTCGGGTGGCGCATCGACACGGCCGGATTCGGCTTTGACAACGTGCACGCCGGGCTGCAGGTGGGAACCGAGCATGCGACTGTGGCCGTGCTGGCCGGGGGAAAACTGCAGACCGGTGGCGGGCCGGTCTTTCCGAAGCCGGAGACGACCATCCTGGCGACCTACAAGCTGGTGGAGGGCGGGGCTCCCGGCCACGTATCGTCGGCGCTGGCGCTGATGGCGGAGGCGCACATCCCCTGGAACTCGGTAGACGGCAAGCCGAGGACCGAGGTCGGCTTGCTCTATCACACGGTCGCTCCGGGGAGCACTCCGGGGTCCGAAAAGCGCTGGATCGTCGACTCTCGCGTGAGCGGGTCGGTTTCGGACCCGGACTGGAGGGTCCAGACGACCTACAAGGTCCAGGAGCGCCGCAGCAACTGGTACCTGGGCGTGGGCATCGGCAATGAGCGGCCGATTCCGCAGTCGTCGCTGGACCAGTACGACTCCCGGCGCTACGGCGGTCCTGGAGCTGCTCGCCAGACCTACGGTTACGCCTTCTTCGGGATGGACTTCTGACATGCATGCCACGACCGAAATCGCCCTGGGCAACAGGGTTGTCCGGACGGCTCGGGGGGTGGCGCTTGCGCTCGTCCTGAGCTGTGGGGCGGCGCTGCCCGGCGCGCAGGTGAACGAAGGTGCTGCGGCCGCTCAGCCCAGGCCGACGGGCGACGAGACGGTCGACCGCGCCCGCGCAGCGCTGGCGCGCGGAGAGCAGGCACGCGCGGAGAAACTGCTCTCGAGCCCGCATCGTAACGGAGCGGCGGCCTCGTTGCTGGGGACGATTCTGCTGGGCGCGGGCAGGACGGCCGAGGCGCTGGCGGTGCTGGAGGAAGCCTGCCGCAAGCTGCCGGGGGACCCGTACCCCATGGGATTGAAGTCGACGGCGCTCTCGGAGCTGGGCAGGCCGCAAGAGGCGCTGGCGGCGGCCGAGGAGGCCCGGAAGCTGGACCCGCGGGGGTTGGACGCGCTGCGGCTTCTGAGCGAGCTTCACGCCCGGGCCAAGCGGTACCGCGAGCTGGTCGGCGTGAGTGAGGAGATCATTCGTCGAGACCCAAAAGACCCTGTGGCTCCTTTCAGGGCAGCGCTCGGCGAGGCGGGCCAGGGGCGGTTCGGCCAGGCGCGGCGTTGGGCCCTGCAGGCCGCGCAGCTGGCGCCGTCCGAGCCGCGGGTCTGGCTCCTCCTGGGGCGCATCGAGGAACGGCTGGGGAAGCGGGCCGACGCGAAGAAGCGCTACGAGCGCGCGCAGGCCGAGGGTCTCTCCGCGGCGGACTTGATGGAGGCCGAGCTGGGGCGGGGCCCCGGCCGGCGGGAGGACGGTAGATGACGAGACTCAGGCTGGTCGCGGCGATCGCGTGCCTGGCGTGGGCAGCTCCGCTGGCCGGGGCCCCTGCGGGGTCGCCGGACACGAGCGGCCTGGAGCGCGCCCATGCCGGGGGCGCTGTGCGCGACCGAGGCGCGCCGCCAGCGGACCTGGGAACGCTGGCCCGCGCCATCCTCAAGTCACCCGATGGGCCAATGGCCAAGCGGCTGCCCGCGCTGTCGTCGGCGCTCTCGTTCTACAAGGACAGGCTGACGGGCGAGGACCTGGTCTCCTACGGTCGCCGGAATGCCCCCGACGACGAGGCGGGAATTCGCGCAGTGCTGGCGGCCCACGGCGTGCTTCCCGAGCGCGCGACCCAGGTGCAGCGGGATCGCGCCATCCAGCGGCTGGCCAACGTCGAGTACCCGCTGAGGGATCGCGCGGCGGCCACCGAGGTGTTGAACTACTTCATGGTGCTGGCGGCTTCCGAGGAGGCGCGCGGGCACGACGGCGCGCTGTACAGGAAGGCGTACGAGCAGTTCCGCACGGCTTGCGCGACTGGACTGCAAGCCGCCGGTGGCGGCGGCGAGCTCCTGGCCGACGGCTTCCAGGAGTCGCAGCTACACGGCGCCCAGGACCTGGAGCCGGTGGAGAACCTGGTCCTGGGATTTCGGCCGGCGCTGGAGCAGGTGCTGGCCGCGGCCGCCGCTCAGGGCGCGGCAGAGCCCGTGGCCGATCTGGCCCAGCGCGTCGAGGCGGCCGGCGTTCTGCGAGAGCGGCGAGAGGCGCTCAGGGAGACTGCCGTCGAGGCTGCAAAGGCCGCTGCCTTCGCCGAGGTGCTGGCTGCCCGCGGCGACGCAGCGGGCTCCGCCCGGCAGCGGGCCCGTGCCCAGAAGCTGCAGGCCGAGCTGAACGCGCGACTGGCGGACCCGCGCTTCGCCGCCAGCGCGGCCAGCGACGCAGCCGACTTGCTGGCCTACCTGCGCCGCCGAGCGCTGCGCGACCCGTTGCTGGCCGGAGGGCCCGGACGGGAGCTTGCGGCCCTGCTGGTGCGCAAACACCCCGAGGCCGGCGAGACAGCCGCTCCGGCGCCGTCTGTCGCCGACTGCACGGCCTGGCAGAAGGAGGTCGACCGCTTGCTGCTGCTGTCGTCGCGCGGGCCCTACCTGCTGCTGATCGACATCGACGGGCTGCGGCCCGACAAGCTCGAGGAGATGCTCACGGCTCGCGAGGGCCTGGGGCAGGAGGCGCTGCCCAACTTCGATCGCTTCGTCGCCCGGCGGGGCGCCTTCCTCCGGAACCACGTCACCTGCTTCCCTTCGTCCACGTACCCAGGGACCACGACGTTCTTGACCGGTCGGCACTCCAAAACGCACCGCATCCAGTCGAACACGCTCTTCTTCAAGGACATCAAGGACGCCCAGGACCGGGGAAACCTCACGGCCGCCAGAAAGAGGAACTGGGTCGACTACCTGTCGACCAAGCAGGGCAAGTTCGCTGCCGAAGACGTCCCTGGGGACAACCCCTACATCTTCGAGATGCTGCAACCAGCGGCGCTGACCTTCTTTCCGACGAGCCGTGGCGTGCATCCTCGGTTCTCCAAGGACGGCTTCCTGATGGGCATGACCGGCATGTTCTTCGAGCACGACGGGAGCTACGTGCCGTTCGGAGACCGCGGGTTCGACGACCTCACCATCACGGCCGCCTACGAGATGGTGAATGATGGCAATCCCTACACGAAGGACGGACGGGTCTTCCTGCCGGCCAAGCTGATGGGCCACTACTTCGCGTGGATCGACCACGCTTCGCACGCTGCCATCCAGGGTCAGGCCGGGCCGGAGGTGCGGCGATTCCTCGAGTATCAGGACCGGCTTTTCGGGCGGTTGATGCGGATGATCGAACGGCTCGGAATCATGGAAGAGCTAGTGGTCGCCATCATCAGCGATCACGGGCATTTCGCCGGGCCGGCGGAGAGTGGCTCGGAATCGGCTCCGGCCAAGGACGGCAACGTGCCGTACTCGCTCTCCAAGCGATTCGAGGAGAAAGGGTTCAAGCTGCGGAGATCGGACAAGTCGTTCCAGGAGTACGACGCCTGCTTGATCACCGATGGCGAAGGGACCGTGCGCGTCTACCTGCCGCGTAGCGGCACCCATCGCTGGGACAACCGCCACACGTTCGACCAGCTGAAGGCCTATACACGAGCCCGGGACGGGATGCCCGTGAACATCCTGGAGACGATGTTCTTCGTGTCTGGCCCGGACGGGAAACTGAGCGTCAATCCGGCCGTGGACGTGGGAATGATGGTGGGGCGAGACATGCCCACGGCCGGCCTGCGCGAGTACGTGGTCTATACGGCCAAGCCTTTGGCCGGCTCGTCCCGGCAGAAGCGCTCCGGAGACGTGCGAGATCGAGGCGCGTTTTCGGTGATCCGTCGCTCCTCCCAGGATGGACAGCTGCGATATCGCTACGTCTATCGTAAGGGGCTCGATCCACTGGGCTACGAACAGAAGGTGCCCGCGGTGCGGGACGCGACAGGCCCCGTCGAGGACGGCTGGTACCAGACGGACTACATCGACGAGCGGGACTGGCTGGCGATGACGATGGATACGGACTATCCCGACGCGCCTTTCGCCATCGACAACTTCTTCAGCGGGCCGGACCAGACCGACCTGATCGTCTCTGCGAAGCCCGGATACTGCTTCGACGAGAGCGCCAAGGACCGATCGGACCACGGATACCTGCTGGCGCCGTCGATGCGGAGCACGCTGCTCATCGCGGGACGAGGGATCAAGCGTGGTATCGTGTCCACGCGTCCGCACCGTAGCGTCGACATGATTCCCACGGTCCTGACCGCGCTGGGCGCCAAGGATGTCCTGGCGCGCGTCAAGCTGGACGGCCGGGTTGCTGACGAGATCCTCGAGGAGGGATTCGGAAGATGAAACGACTCTCGATTGTTTTGACGGCGGTTGCTCTTGCGGTTTCGACCCCGGCTCCGCGCGCCGAAGCGCAGGCGCCTAGCCTGGATGGCCTCGAGCTCGCGCCAGCGGCGTCGCGGCGAGTGGCGACCAAAGGGATCGACCTGATCGGGTTCGGCGCTGCCACCGATTTCCAGGCCTTCTTCAGGGCCGGTGGGTGGGACAGCGAGCGTGACGAGCCCACGAACTGGTCGCTCGAGAGGCCTTCCGGCGGCTTTGCGCATGTACGCATGCCGAGCGCCGACGACTCCGTGCAGATCGGGCACAAGGTAGGCCCCTACGACGTGGCACCGAACCCCATCCTCCGCATGAAGTTCAGGATCGATCGGGTGCCCCCGGGAGCCGACATCTCGCGCAAGAACAAGGAGGATGCGGCTTTCCGGCTGTTCGTCGTGTTCGACAAGAAGGACGGCATGATCGTCCCGAACACCATCGGCTATGCCTGGACGACGGCCAACGAGGTCGGCTCCTTCATCCGCAGCGATCGTTCGATGCTGAAGAACGTCTGGTACGTGGTCATCGGAAAGGGCGAGGGCGAGCTCGGCCAGTGGCAGAGCGTGGAGCGAGACGTCGAGGCCGACTACCGGCGGGCCTTCAAGATCTCGGGACCCGTGCCTCGGATCGTGGCGATCGGGATGAAGGCAGACACCAACGACACGCACACGCAGTGTCAGGCGGCGCTGGCCGAGGCGACCCTCTCACCGCGCTGACCGGGGCGCCTAGTGGGCCCCACGGGTGTAACGGGCGGCCATGGTGAGGTGAAGCCCGAGATAGCTTTCGCCCACAAAGGGGCTTCCGCCGCGCTCCCGGATCAGGGCGTGAAGACGCCGCAGGTGGTACCAGGGCACGTGCGGCAGCAGGTGGTGCTCGACGTGGTAGCCGCCGTTGGCGGTCAGTAGGCCCAGCAGACGGCCGGAGCGAATCGTGCGAGTGTTGCAGAGCCTGCAGTCGGTGTAGGTTTGCACGCCGGCGTGGGCCAGCGCGTTCATCATCGTCGTGAGCCAGAGCCCGCAGACGAAGCCTGCAAAGGCGAACAGGGGGCCCCAGGTGCCTCCGATCCACGATGCCAGCCCGTAGAACGCGGTCTGGTGCGCTAGCACGAAGAGGCAGTCGAGGCGGATGCCGGCCCGCTCCTCGGGCGGGAAGACGTGAGGCTGGTAGCCGATGCCGCCCAGCCAGCTCGGTAGGACCACGAAGAGCGGAAACCCGAGCGGCACCAGGATGAAGAGGCAGTAGCTGATGAGGTTTACCTGGCCTAGGTGGCGGGGGCTGTCGCCGGTCGGGTCCTCGTCGAAGCCCGTGTGGCGGTGGTGCGCTTGGTGGAGGGCCCGGAAGCCGCGGAGCGTGGTGAAGGAGTGCGCCAGGCTCCACATGCCGACCAGCTCGTTAGCGGCCTGGCTCTGGCTGTAGGCCCCGTGGGCGGCGTCGTGACCGACGAAGGCGAGCACGACGTTGCAGTACCCCGCTGCCACGACCAGCACGGCCCAAAGCGGTCCAGACGAGTGCCCGCCCACCGCGATCAGCCCCAGCAGCAACAGCGACGCCACGACCGGCGCCGCCATCCCGCCCACAGTGCAGCGGTCCAGCCCCTGCTGCCGGGCCTGCGCCCCCACGCCCTCCGCAATCGCCCGACACTCCACGTGCGACGCACGAAAATGGGTCAACTCGACTTGCCCCAATTTCCCTTCGAAGGGAAATTGGGGCAAGTCGAGTTGACCCATTTTCTCGATCGTTCAGCGCGGGGTGGTGATGGTGCCGGCGGGGTTGGCGGAGGCCGGCGTGGCGTTCTTGATGAGCTCGTTCTTGCGGGTCTGGATGGCCTTCAGGCTCTCGTAAAGCTTGCGGGCGGCCTCGCTGTTACCCTGGCCGTCGGTGTTGAGCTTGGCGATGGAGTTGAGGACCGACTTCTCCTGGTCGATGACGTCGCGCAGCTCACCCGAGGGCTGCTCCGAGGAAGCGGAAGCGACCTGGGGAGCGGTCTCGATCTGGGCCGAGGCCTTCATCGTCTGGACGGCCGGCGTGCTGGGCGCCGCCTGGAACGTGTTGGCGTTGCTCGAGGCCACCGTGGTGGTCTGGCGGCGGCTGATGGTGATCTGCGGGTTCTTGCCGGCCAGTCTGGAGCGGACGTAATCGCCCAGGCTGATGTTGGCGTCGGCGCTCTTGCTGTGCATGTTCTCCCAGATCCACTCGTGGCGGGCCTTGGCTCCATGATCGGGCGGGCCGGCCGCGACGGCGCCGGGGGCGATGTACTGGCCCCACTCGGTGAGCTGCACGCCGTTGAGCCACTCGTCGATGAAGCCCTGGACTTGCGGGTCGCGCCAGTCGACTTCGCCGGTGGCTGCCATCACGCTGGCCTTGCCGGCACCAGCGCCGGCGATCGTTGCGGGCGGCGTGAATGCGCCGATCTTGCGGCTGAAGTTCTGGATCTCCTGGAACTGTTGCTCGATCTGGTTCTGCCGCTCGGTGAGCTGCGAGAGCGTCTCCTGGTACTTGGAGATGTCCTTCTTGCCCTTGACCAGCTCGTCGCGCGCCTTGAGGAGAGCCAGATAAGCGGCCTCGTTCTCACGCGACGCCTGAGCGATGTCGTTCATCCGCTCGTTGATCATGGGGTCGTTGGGCTTGACGTTTGCCGTGCCGCGCTGGTTGAGCAGCGCCTGCAGGTTCGTCTGCTTATCGGAAACCGCTTGCTGGCTCTTGGCAACGGTCTCGAGCATCTTGACGAATTCCTTCTCGCCGCCGCCCGAGAACCACCCCTTGACCGTATCCGAGGCCTTGCCGAAGAAGCCCTTGATCGTGTCGAGAATGCCCGCCTGGGCGTGCGCGGCAGTGGCTGTCGAGAGGAAGAGCACCAGGACCGTGAGCGCGATCGCCCGGCCCGGTCTCGCGAGGCCCAGATTGGCTGACTTCCTCATGACTTTCATCTCCTCCAACACGGCATCTCTTCTGTGTTCTTTGAGTATAGGTACGACTTTTCGGATCGTCAATCCGGCCAGGCGCACCTTCTCACATGACACAATACGTGCCCGCGCGGGAGGATGTTGCGCCCCGTCAGCCCTCCAGCGCGTGCTCTGCTTCGAGAACCGACCGCAGCTGTCCGGCGTCCGGGACCGCTCCGTGGGTCACGAGCTTTCCGTTGACGACGATCGACGGCGTCACCATGATCCCGTGCTCCTTGGCCTCGGGGGTGTTGATCGTCAGCTTCTGGTAGTCGACGTCGCCGCCCCAGGGCGTGATGATCTCCTCGACCAGGCGCTCCGCTGCCCGGCAGTTCTTGCAGTCGGGCTTCAGACTTCCGAAAACCATGATCTTCATTTCGATCCTCCCTTGCTTCCAGGCGTGGCCGGCGAAAACCAGAGTTTCTCGAGCGAGTGCTGACGGTAGGGCTCCAGCGCGGTGACCAGCTCCCGGGCGGCGAGGACGGCCTCGGCCGGCGTCCCCAGTGCTCCGCCCAGCTTCCGCACCGCGCCGAGCAACCGCTCCCGCGCCGGGCCCGAGACAGCGGGCAGTCGGCCAATCTGGTCCTCCAGATGCAGGTAGATTTCGCCCAGGTCCCGCTTCTCCGAGCGGGGCCCCTGCGCCTGCTCGGCCAGTCGCAGCGCCAGGCTGCGGGCCCTCTCAAAGGCCAGGGACGGCGTCTGCGGCGTGCGCGATCGGTAAAACCGGATCAGACGGTCCTGGACGCCTCGCACGACGGGGTGCAGCTTCTCGAAATCCCGCCCGGCGTACAGCTTCTCGAGCTGACCCAGCTCCACAGACACCGCGTCGAACGTGGTCTGCCACGTCGCCTGTGCTCCGGAGTCCGACGGCCGGTTCAGATAGTACTTGGCGTAGACGCCGACCCACGCTTGCTGCACGCCGCCGACCAGTGGGTCACCCTTCTCCCATTCCCCCGCGCGGGCCCGGGCGGCCAGCTCGTTGAGCTGGGTGCTGACCGCCTGGACCGCCTCGTCGAAGGCCGTTACGCGCCCCTGCCCGCGGATCAAGTCCAGCAGCACGGGGTCGCACCCGAGAGCCCGACCGCAGGCGAGGAGCAGCAGTGCTAACAGAAACGGCACGGCGACAGTGTACAGGAGTGGCGAGTAGCGAGTAGTGAGTAGCGAGTAGCGAGTAGTGAGTAGTGAGAAGGAAGTCTGCGGCCAGTTAGGCTTCTCAGCGCACGCAGGCGGCCTCAGGGGCCCGGAGGGCGAGTGGACTCGGCCAGCGCTTCTCCTACTCACTGCTCGCTACTCACTGCTCACCCCATCTTCTTCTACCCCATCGGGGGGCGGCGGGCATATCATGGAAACGTATGGAGTTCCTCGTATCGCTGGTAGGGGCGGGGCTCTCGGCTGTCTGGGAGAACCTTGTCGGTAAGCTGTCCGGAGCCTTCATCCCGGCCTTCTTCATCGCGGGAGGCGTCGGCGTCTTCGTCCCGAAATCGACTGTCGTGCGGTTTCTCTCGCCGGCTGCAAACCGGGGACTGGCCTACGTCGTGGCGTCGGTCGCGGGGGCGGTCCTCTCGGTCTGTTCGTGCGGCATCATCCCGCTCTTCGCCGCCTTCTACGAGCAGGGCGCGGGACTGGGGCCGGCAGTCACGTTTCTCTTCGCCGGACCGTCCATCAACCTCATCTCGATGTTCTACGGCTTCTACCTGCTGGGGCCGCGGCTCGGGCTGTCCGTCATCGCCTCGGTGCTGCTGACCTCCATCTTGCTGGGGATGACCTTCGAGCTGGCGTTCGCGCGAGGCCGGCCGGCGCCCAAGCCGCCCAAGGAGCCTCTGCTCGGCGCGGCGCCCCGAAGCTCCCTGGCCGTCTTCCACTTCTTTCTCTTCCAGCTGCTGATGACCCTGCCGCTGCCAGTCGCCGAGATTCCCTGGAGCATCAAGGTGCCCTGGGTTGCGGCCAACTTCGCCGGCTTGATGGTCACGCTCAAGCTCCATTTCACGCGTCAGGATGTGGAGGCCTGGGTGGCCAAGAGCACCTTCCTGATTTACCGGTTGCTCCCGAAGATCCTGGTCGGCCTCTTCCTCCTGGGGATGCTCACGCACGCGCAGTCGACGGCGCCCCAGAGCTTCGGCTGGTTCCGGAGCGCGGTGGGAGACTCGAGCCTGCGCGCGACGCTCTTGGCCTCAGCGGTCGGCGCCGTGCTCTACCTGGGAAGTATCATGGCCGTCCTGACCGTGAAGGCCCTGATGGCGATGGGCATGGCAGGCGGCCCGGCGCTGGCCTTTGTGGTCGCCGCTCCCGGCGTCAGCTTCTCCACGCTCTTTGCTGTGGCCGAGGTGATCGGGATGCGGCTCTCGCTGGCGTACTACGGGCTGGTCATCGTCTTCGCGGCCCTGGCCGGGTACGTGGCCGCCCTCGTGGGATTGGTCTGATGGCAGCGCGCCGAGGAGCGACGCTGACCGTCCTTCTGGCCTTGCTGGTGATCCCAGGAAGTATGGGCGCGTGCGACCCGGACCATAGCTGGAAGTTGGTGTCGCAGGATGTCCGGCCTAGGTTGTCCCCCAGGGCGCTCACCGCGCTGGCCGTGGAGCTGGTGGCGCGGCTGGGCGCTGCGGAGCCCGAAGCCGGCGGCGCCCGAGCGGGCAAGTCGGGGGTGGGCACGATGGCCGTTCTGGAGGCTATCGACCAGTCACCTGCCAGCACGGGGGCGGACGTGGCGAAGGTCGGTGACGTCTGGGCAGAGGCGCTGAAGAGGGCAAGCGGCGCTGGCGTGGTGGATGCCGGTGCGGTTGCCAGGCGGTTGGCGCTCGAGAAGCGCGACGCCAGCGGCATTTACGACACCGCCTTCCTGGCGAGCGTTTCGAAGAACGAGGGCGCCCGGCTCTTCGCCAAGGTGAGGATCGTCTCTTACGAATCGGAGCTGCGCCAGCTCGAGGATCTGGCGCCCGCAAACCAGGGTTTGCGAGCGACGCAGCTCTTCGAACGGGTGCGGGCGCGCGTGTCCGTGCAGGATGCCAGCGGCGCCTACCGGCTCCTGGAGGAGCTGGAGGGATACAGCTCCGAGAGCTTCCTCTATTTTGCAGAAGGGGATTCTCCCGGGCGGCTGGTCGAAGTGCACCTGGATCGGCCTGGTGAGGAGCCGTTGATCTGGCGGGCCGTTTCGGGCCGGGCGCACTTCGAGCTGGGCCGCCCCTGAGCGAAGCCGCCGGGGAGCCCTCGGCGAACCCCGTAGCGTGCTAAACTGAGGCCTCCGATCCCGCCGGAGCATGAGCCCCCGCCGAAGCAAAGTTCCTCAAGTCCTCGTCATCGACGATTCGGCGATGATTCGCAAGCTGATCGCCGGGATTCTGGGCGAGCAGGGGTTCGACGTCGCCACGGCCGAATCTGCCGAAGAGGGGCTGCGGTGGCTGTCCCGCTCGATTCCGGACGCCATCCTCTGCGACATCATCATGCCCGGGATGGACGGGTACGAGCTCTGCCGCCGAGTCAAGGCCCGGCGCCGCACGAAGAACATCCCGGTCATCCTCTTGACCTCCAGGACCGATCCTCGGGACAAGGTCAAAGGGCTCGAAATCGGCGCCGCCGACTACGTCACCAAACCCTTCGACGCCGGCGAGCTGATGGCCCGCCTGGCAGCTCACTTGCGAATTGTCACCCTGCAGCAGGAGCTGCGGGCCCGTAACCGGCTGCTCACGGCGATGCGCCACCAGCTCGAGGAGAAGGTCCACGACCTGTCGGTCCTGGAGCACAAGCGGCAGCGGGCGCTCGATCTCGCCTACAAAGTGCAGCTGGGATTGCTCCCGGCCTCCGATCCGGTGATCGAGGGGTTTGGATTCGGCTCGCGCTTTCTTCCGGCCGACGACATCGCGGGCGATTTCTACGACTACATCCCGCTCGACAGCCATCGCTGGGGCATCGCCATCGGCGACGTCGCCGGCAAGGGTTTACCGGCCTCGCTCCTGATGGTGCTCACGAAGACCCTGCTGCGAACCGAGGCGATCCGCGGCGTCTCGCCCAGCCAGGTCCTGGAGAACGTGAATCGCCTCATCATCAACAGCTACGGCAGCGCCGAGGCCGTCACGCTGTTCTACGGCATCCTCGATTCCACCACCAACTCGTTCACCTACTCCAACGGCGGGCACGAGTTCCCGATCGTCTACAGTGCCCGGCGGCAAACCTGCACGGAGCTATCGGCCGGGGGGCCATTCCTGGGGATCTTTCCGGACGTTCGGTTCAACGAGGCCCGGGTCTACCTGGCCCAGGACGATCTGGTTCTGCTCTTCACCGACGGGCTCTATCATCTGAACATCCAGGACCGCCCGATCGGCACCGAGGCGACGCTGAAGAGGCTACTGGTCGAAAACGGAGCCGGCGGTCAGCACCCCTTCCTTTCGACGCTGCTCGCCTCGCCGCCCGCCAGCTCGGGAGCCGACGACGTGACGATTGTTGCGATGCGGTGCCACCAGTACGCGCTTTCCTCCGAGGTCGGGTTCATCCGGGTGTTCAATTCCGAGGTCAACCTCAAGGACGTCCGGGATTTCACGGCGACCATGGCGGTCCACCTGGAGCTGGACAAGGACGACACCTATGCCCTGGTCTACGCGGTTGACGAGGCGGCCACCAACGCGGTGGTCTACGCCTACCCTAAGCCCTTCTCGGATCTGGTCGAGATTGGGTTCCAGCTCGACAGGAACGAACGTCTGGTGACGGTAGAAGTGGTGGACCGGGGGCAGGGGCCGCCCTCCCACGGCATCGAGCGGGAGACGATGGCGATTGACGAGAACCCGCTCAGCCCGCGCGGAAGGGGCTTCGTGCTGATGGACAATCTGATGGACAGCTGTGCTATCATCGCGACCCCCGGCGGAGGCACCACCGTCCGGATGACCAAGAGGCTATCGCGATGATCGGACGCGCATCCATCCTCACTTACGGCTGCCAGATGAACGAGGCCGACTCGAGCGACATCGCCGTCGCTCTGCGCGACGCGGGCTATTCGCTGACTGCGTCGTGGGAGGCCGCAGACCTGGTCGTGATGAACACCTGCGCGATCCGCGAGAAGGCCGAGGACCGCATCAAGGGGACCCTGGGCCAGCTCCGGGCCGTGAGGGCGCGCCGGCCGTGGCTGGTGGTCGGGGTGATGGGCTGCATGGCCGCCCAGTCGAGCGAGTACCTCGAGCAGGAGGCCGATTTCGTCATCCCGCCGGTCCAGGCTGGCCGGTTGCGCGAGGTGCTGGCCGGCCTGCCGCCGCCCCCCGGGCTCGGGGAGGAAGCGGGCGATCTCCCCCCACTGCAGATGGAGCAAGAGACCGACTTCAAGCGGTATCTGCCGATCATCCGCGGCTGCAACTACCGCTGCACGTTCTGCGTGGTGCCGAACACGCGCGGACCCGAGGCCAACGAGCCCGCCGAGCGGCTTCTGGCCGAAACGGAGCGGATGAGCGCCGCCGGGGTGCTCGAGCTCACGCTGCTCGGGCAGACCGTCAACGCATACCGGCACGGCGACTGGGACTTCGCCCGACTACTCGACACGATGGCGCGCCGTTACCCGCACGTGGCCTTCCGCTTCCTGACCAGCCATCCCCGCGACTTCACCCCGCAGGTGATCGAGGCGATGGCCTCCAACGCCAACGTGATGCCGTATCTGCACTTGCCGTTGCAGTCGGGGTCGGACAGCGTGTTGCGGCGGATGAAGCGGCTCTACACGATGGCGCAGTACGAGTCGATCGTCAGCGCGGTGCGCGACGCGGTACCCGACGTGGCCCTCTCCACCGACATCATCTGCGGATTCCCCGGCGAGACGGAGGAAGACTTCCGGCTGACGCTCGAGGCGATGCGCCGGATTCGCTACGACTCCGCGTTCATGTTCTACTATTCCGAGCGCCCGGGCACGCCGGCCGTGAAACTGGGCGAAAAGGTGCCCATCCCGGCGCGCAAGGAGCGGCTGGCCAGGCTGATCGAACTGCAGAAGTCGATCCAGCTGGAGGTCAACCAGCGCGAGGTCGATCGCGAGCAGCGGTGCCTCGTGGAGCGAGTGAGCAAGCGCGACCCCGAAGTTCTGCTGGCACGGACGCCCGGGAACAAGAGCCTCCTCTTGCGAGCCCCCCAGGCGACGATCGGAAGTTGGCAGCGCGTGCAGGTGCAGCGCGCCGACAGCTTCACGTTGTACGGCGAGCGCGTCGGCGCCTGAATTCGAACACCGGTTTCAGCCGATTCGAGCTGATTTCAGGCCCGTTTCAGATCGATTCGCGATAGCTTTCGGCGGTCCGCAACGGACTGATTGGAAGGAGAAATCGAATGAGACGGGTGGTGGAGCTTGCCCTTGCGGCGCTCGTGGCATGTCACTGCGCCGCCGTGGCCGGACCGGTGAACGTGAACGGGTGCACCTACTCGGAGCTGTTGTCCTTGCCCGGGGTGGGCCCGCGGCTGGCCGAGGCGATTCTGGACGAGCACGCCAGGGCGGGGGACTATCGGGGCCCTGGGGACCTGTTGCGGGTGCCCGGGATCGGGCCGGTGCTGGTGCGACGACTGACGGCGCTGGTGGATTTTGGCGAGGTGGGCCCGGTTGCTTCGGTGCGCTCGAGCCGGGCAACGACGGAGGAAGCGGAGCCGATCGACATCAATGTGGCCTCGAAGGAGCAGCTGTGTCTATTGGACGGGATCGGACCCGTGCTGGCAGGCAGGATCGTGGACTACCGCCAGAAGCGGGGGCCGTTCCGCGCGGTCGGGGAGATGGCTGGCGTGAAAGGAGTGGGGCGGCGCGCGGCCCGGCTCGGCGGTCGGATCACCGTGGGCCGCCAGGCGCGCCGGTGAGCAGGGGGGCGGGTCTGGTGACGCGCGGCTGCAACTGCTAGAATCGAGTTCCCATGCAAGGATGCGAGCGAGCCTGGAACTTTCCGCCGGCGTCGAGCGACGCCAGTCTGGAACTCGGCAGGACACTGGGTGTCTCTCAGCTTGTCAGCGACGTGATGGTCGGCCGCGGCATCAAAGGGGAGTGCGAGGCGCGGCGCTTCCTGGAGCCCTCGGGTAGCGACTTCTCGGACCCGTTCCAGTTCCCGGCGATGGAAGAGGCGTGCGCGCGCGTCCATCGGGGGGTGCGGGAGGGCGAGAAGATCGTCGTATACGGCGACTACGACGTCGACGGGATGACGGCGTCGACCCTGCTCTACTGGGTCTTGAAGAAGCTGGGTGCCAGCGTGGAGGTCTTCATCCCCGACCGGCACTCCGCGGGCTACGGTCTCAACTGCGACGCGATTCGTGCGCTGCGGGAGGCCGGGACGACCTTGATCATCACGGTCGACAACGGCGTCAGCGCGACCCGCGAGATCGCCTTCGCGGCCGAGCTGGGGGTCAGCGTGATCGTCACGGACCACCACACGCTGCCCGACGAGTTGCCGCGCCACGCGCTGCTCCTGCACCCGCGGCTCCCCGGGCGGGAGTATCCGTTCCCGCACCTCTGCGGCGCTGGCGTCGCCTTCAAGCTGGGGCTGGCGCTCCTGGCGACCTCTACCCTGGACGGCCGCGAGGAAGTACGGGAGCGCTTCGCGCGCAACTGCCTGGACGTGGTCACGATCGGCACGGTGGCGGACATGGTGCCGCTCGTGGGGGAGAACCGGGCCATCGTCCGCCACGGGCTCTGCCAGCTGGCGCGGACCGAGCATCCGGGTCTGCGGGCGCTGCTGGGCCTGGAGCAGCTGGTCGGGCGGCGGCTCACCGTGGATCACGTCGGATTCAAGATCTGTCCGAAGCTCAACTCGGCGGGCCGGATCGACGACCATCGATTGTCGCTGGAGCTGCTGACCACGCGGGACGAGAGCGCTGCGGGCCGGCTGGCGCTGAAGCTGGCGCAGATCAACCACGAGCGAATCCGGCTCGTGACCGAGCTGATGAAGCTGGCGCTCGAGAAGGCACCGGACTGGGCCGATCGCGCCTTGCCCGTCGTGTCGCTACCAACGGACAAAAAAGGTCTCGTGGGTCTTGTGGCCCAACGTCTCAAGGACAGCTTCCACAAGCCGTTCCTCGTGCTGGCCGCGGTCGGGAACGCTGCGACTGGCTCCGGGCGCAGCGTCGACGGCTTCGACCTGGTGGCCGCGCTCTCCTCTGCCGGCTCACACCTGATGAGGTTTGGCGGGCATGCGATGGCGGTCGGCTTCACCATCGACCCGGCTCGTGTCGAGGCGTTCGCCGATTCCCTCGAAGCCTATGCGGTCGAGCGGCTCGTGACCCGGCCCGACCCGCCGCCGGTCGAGGTCAGCGCCGTGGTCGAGCCATCGGCACTGACGCAGCAGACGCTGGCCCAGCTGGATCGCCTGGCGCCCTTCGGCCAGGGGAATCCGTCGCCCCTCTTGGCGCTGCGGCGGCTGCAGGTTTCGCGTGCCGATCGGATCGGCGACGGCAAGCACGTGCGGCTCGAGTCGTCGGTGATCCCGCGCGGCGTCAAGAACGTAGGATTCAATCTGGGCGACGCGGTGATGGGCGCGCTGGAACAGACCTCGTACCTGGACGTGGCGTTCCATTTCGAGCTAGACAATTGGAACGGCCGCGAGAGCCTTCAGATGCGGCTCCAGGCCGTGCGCCCCGCAATCTGAGGCCGAGACAGGCGCAGGGTACGGCGCGGGCTCAGTCCATGCCGGCCGAGACGACCATCCGGATGGAGCTGATGATCTTGTCGGCGACGGGCGGTTTCAGGATGTAGTCCTTGGCGCCCAGGCTGATCGCCGTGGTCAGCATCTTCTCCTGGCCGATGGCGCTGCACATGATGACCCGGCACTCGGGGTCGAAGCTGACCAGCTCGCGCAGCGCTTCGATGCCGTCCTGTTCGGGCATCACGATGTCCATCAGGACCACGTCCGGCCGGTAGAGCTTGTACTTCTTGACGGCCTCGACCCCGTTTTCGGCTTCGGCGATGACCTCGAAGTCGGCCTCGGTCTCCAGTATTCGACGGAGTGCGACGCGCGAATAGATGGCGTCATCGACCACCAGAACGGTTGTCTTCCGGCCGGTGGCGGCGGTGCGGCCCAGGCTCTGCGGAGTGCTCATCAGGCGTGTGTCAGGTCAAGAATAACTCAGGCATACACCGCCGCGCACCCTCCGAGATCCGCCGGACGGCGTCGCCCGGGAGGGCGGCGGCGACCAGCATCCGGACCTGCGGGGCCCGCAAGACCAGGTGGGAGCAGAGCAGGCGAGCGCCGCTGGTCGGCGAGCTGCCCGACAGTGGCGCGAAGAAGGCATCGCTCACCTCCGCGGAAGGTGCGGCCAGAAAGGACGGCGGCGTCGGCAGCAGCCTTAGCGAACAGACTTCGCTGAAGACGTCCAGGTAAGTGCTGGCCAGAAGGTTTGCCATCTCCTCGAGCAGGGCCCTCAAGCACTCCTGCGGGTCGGGCATGAACTCCTTGAACTCGGGCGGGGCCATCTCGCAAAGCTCGGAGGCGCCGGCCTGCGTCAGGCTCATCAGGAGGTTCCCACCGGTCTCTCCGCGAATCCCCAGCAGCACGGCGACGCAGCTAGCGGCCGCCGGCAGCTCCAGAAGGCCCGCTGCCGCGGGAGTGACCGTGGCACCGTCGATCAGGATCGGGATCTGGAGCATCGCCGAAACTTTCTCCACCGAGTTCCTCATCGCCAGCTCCAGCAACCGCGCCAGCCCTGCGTCCGTGGCGGCCCGGCTTGGCGTCGGGCCCGAGGCGGTGCGGTTCCTGCGAGGCGCGGCCTTCATGGGAGCGATCTGCGATAGACCGAGGGAGCTCGATGCTCGATCCCGGCGGGCGGGTCGAAGAGCATCTCCGACGGACCCAGGAAGAGCCAGCCGCCGGGCGCCAGCGCCGCACAGAGCCGGTCGACCAGCCGCTGGCGGACGGCCTCGGCGAAGTAGATCATCACGTTTCGGCAGAAGATGACGGTGAAGGGGGACTGGGCGGGCACCGGGTCCAGAAGGTTCTGGATGCGAAAGACGACCCGCTCGCGGAGCGCCGGCTGGGCAAGCCACGTGCCGTCCGGCTCGGGAGTGAAGTGGCGCTCCAGGGTGCCGGGCGGCAGCTTCGCGAGCCGCGCGGGCCGGTAGCGGCCCTGGCAAGCTCGCTCGATGGCTCTGGGGCTGACGTCGGTTGCAAGCACCTGCACTCGCCGGGCGAGCGGCGTGGGAAGCGATTCGGCGGCGGCGATTGCGAGCGAGTAGGCCTCTTCGCCCGTGGAGCAGCCAGCGCTCCAGAGCAGGAGCGCCCGGGTGCTGGTGGTAGCGGCGGCCTGGCTTTCCAAGACCGGGAAGACCGTGCCGATGAGGAAGTCCCACTGGTGTGGTGAGCGCCAGCACTCCGTCGTGTCGGTGGTCACCGCGTTGGCCAGCTCGCCGACCGCGCCTGGGCCCAGGCCGCGGAGGTGCGTGTAGTACTCGAGGTAGCTGGTCATCGCGTGGGCACGGAGACGGGGTCTGAGGCGGTTCTCGAGAAGGGTGCGCTTTTCGGGGCGCAGCAGGATACCGGTCATCTCGAGGACGAAGTCGCGGAAAAGCGCGAACTCCGAGTCGCTCATTTCGAACATCGGCGGATCCACGGCCGAATTGGAGCGGCTGACGAGGCGGCGCGGGAGCCAGGGGCGGCGCAGGCCATCCCCGCCGAAGATGCCGGACGCACTGCTGCCGTCGAATCGACGGTACGGCTTGCGGGTCTGGGGCACTTGACGCTTTCCATGGCGGCACCTACATTGGGCGGCATGGAAGCTACCACGCCGGTTGCGTCACGAACCACTGGAGTGCGGGCGCTGGCGACCGCCTGGATTCTCACGCTCATCTGTCCGGGTCTGGGCCAGATGCGACTGGGGGCACGGTCCCGGGGCATGGCCACGCTCGTGGTGGTGAGCATCGGTCTCGCATGGACGGCCGTTGCCTACGTGGGACCGATCTACCAGTACCTGGTCGCGAAGGTGTCGGTGATGAGTCAGCCCCCCGACGCCGCCCAGCTGATGGCCTACGCCGCCGATCCCCAGCTCTGGGCGCAGCTGCACGCCGTATCGACGCTTCCCGCCTGGATCTTCGGCCTATCGTTCCTCTATGCGTTCGCCGATTCGGCCTATCTGGCGTTCAGGAAGGTAGAAGGTGGAAGGTAGAAGGTAGAAGGAGTCAGTAGCCAGTAGGGGCGGGCGGGCCTCAACGGCCGAGCCCGGGGCGAGCTGGCCCCAGCGGTTTCGATACCGGGCTTCGACGAGCTCAGCCCGAGCGGTTACTGGGGCGCCTGGATCGTTTCGCAGCCTCTGAGGCCTCAACCCTGAAGCCTGAAGCCTGAGGCCTGAGGCCTGAAGCCTGAAGCCTGACTCCTGAAGCCTGCCCCTCAGGCTCCGCCTTTGCCGTCCACGCCCATCTCTGCCTTGAGCTTGGCGAGCTCGACGTCGACCTCGCTGGCGCCCTCGAGCAGCTTCACTTCGCTCTTCAGGGGGTCCGCGGAGAGCTCGAGCATGACGCCGCTCTTGAGCTCCATATCCTCGATCTTGGTGGCGATGCGGTCGAACTCGGCGAAGGCGTCTGTCTCCTTGACCTCGTTTGCGGTGGTGGAGAGCTGCATCTTGGTCTCGGCGATCCGCTTGCGCGTGATGAGCTCCTTCTTCTTCCGCTTGGCCTCCTCGATCTTGTTCTCGAGGGTGGTCAGAGCCTGTTTGAGGGACTCGACGGCTTGCGCCTGGCGCTGCTGTTCCTTGTCGTACTGGTCGACCAGGTCCTGGCTAGCCTTGAAGCGCACCAGCGCTGCCTTGGCCAGCGCGTCGTCGCCCTTGCCGACGGCGAACTGCGCCTTGCTCTTCCAGCTGGCGGCCTCTTCCTTGAGCTCTGCGACCTTCTTCTGGATGCGGCGTTCGTCGACCATCGCCTGGGTCACCTGCTCCTTGGCCTGGCGATAGTTCTCTTCCATGTCGCGGATGAGCTGCTCGAGAGTCTTCTCCGGGTTCTCGGCGGCATCGAGCATCGAGTTGACGTTGGAGCGCAGCATCCGGCCCAGTCTGGCGAACAGTCCCATCTCGGTCCTCCTGAATCGGGTCTCAGGTTTCGAGGCCCATTCCTTCGACGATTTCGGCGAGCTCTTGCGCCGAGAGTTTGAGCAGTTTGGCCGCGCGGCCTCGGTCGCCGCCGGAGCGCGCCAGCGCCTCCTCGATCAGTTTACGCCTGAATTGAGCCACGCGCTGTCGGAAACCCCCAGAGGTGTCGTCGGCTTCCGCGGGCCCGGCTTTTTCGAGCGGCGGCAGGTCCTCGGCCGTGATCGTCTTGCGCCGCGTGCGGTAGGCGACGCGCTCCACGAAAAACTTGAGCTCCCGGATGTTCCCGGGCCAGTCGTGGGCGGCCAAGAGCTTCTCGGCCTCGGGCTCGAACGCCTCCGGCTCGATGCCGGGCACCTCGTTAGCGAGCAGGCGAAGGAAGTGGGCAGCCAGCTGCGGGATGTCCTCGCGGTGTTCGCGCAAGGCGGGAAGCCGCACCTGTTCGAAGGCGAGGCGATCGTAGAGGTCCTCCCGGAACTTGCCTCTCTTCATTTCCCTCTCGAGGTCGGCGTTGGTGGCCGCCACGACGCGCACGTCGACCTTGATGGTCTGGCCGCCGCCGACCCGCTCGAAGGTCTGGTACTCGAGCACGCGCAGGATCTTCTGCTGGAAGTCGTAGGGCATGTTCCCGATCTCGTCGAGGAACAGAGTGCCCTTGTGGGCCAGCTCGAATCGGCCGCGGCGGAAGGGCGCGTTGTTGAAGGCGTTCTCCTCCTGGCCGAAGAGCTCGCACTCCAGCAATCCCTCGGAGAGCGCCGCGCAATTGAGGGTCACGAAGGGGCCGCCCTTGCGCGGGCTGGCCTGGTGGATGGCCGCAGCCACGAGCTCCTTGCCCGTGCCGCGCTCGCCGCGGATCAGCACGGGGCGGGGAATCGGAGCCAATCGCTCCACATGCTGAAGCAACTCCTTCATGGCCGGCGACTGTCCCACCACCCGGTACTTGCGGTAGAGCTCCTCCTGGTAGAAGTCGACGCGGGCGGTCAGCTCGCGGTTCTTCTCCTGGGCTCGCGAAAGGTCGTCCATGACGCCGGAAAGCTCGGCGGCCCGGCCGATGTTGGCTTCGAGCTTGTCCGAGAGGTCGAAGTTCTTCTCGATCCAGGCGCTCGCTCCGGCCTTCATCGCCTCGACGGCCAACGGGATGTTGCCCTGGCCAGAGAGCATCACCGCCTGCAGCTCCGGGGCCAGCTTGCGCAACTCCTGGAGCAGGGCGATGCCCGTCTTCTTGCGGCGACCTAGGTCGTAGTCGAGGATGGCCAGCCCGTAGCCCTTCGGGTTCTTCTTGACGGCGGCAATGGCCTTGTCGGGATCGGAGTGGCTCTCCACGTCCAGCGAACGGGCCTTTGCAAGCTCGGTGACGAGCTTGACGATCTCGGCTTGATCGTCGACCACCAGGATCTTCATCGGCCCATCCTCTCACGCGCGGTCATGCCAGCTCCGAGACGATCAGGCTGCCCGGGTCCTCGGCGATCGACTCGGACATGGAGAGGCCGCCGCCCCTGGGCAGAGGCTCCAGCTCGAGCGGAAAGCGCATCGTGAAGCGTGTCGCGCGGCCCGGCGCCGAGGAGACTTCCAGCGTTCCGTGGCTTTCTGCCACGGTGCGGCGAACGATTGCGAGCCCCAGCCCGTTGCCCGAGGCCTTCGTCGTGTAGCCGGTGCGGAAGATCGCCTCGCGGATGGCCGGCGGGATTCCGGGCCCGTCGTCCTCGACACTGACCAGCACGGTGCCGCGTTCCTCGTCGGCCTCGGTCCTGATCCGCACATGTCCTGGGCCGCCGAGCGACTCGAGGGCGTTTGCGACCAGGTTCAGCACGGCCTCTTCGAAGCGGTCCGGGTCCCCGGAGATACTAGGAAGCTCCGGGGCCAGCGTGACCATGAGCTCGCAGCCTTCGGGCCTGGCCCCCTCCATCCGGGCCGCGACGCGCCGGGCGATCGCGTTGAGGTCCACGCGGCCGGTCGAATTGGCCTGGGGCTGGATGGCGCGCAGGTAGGCTCCCATGCTGTCGTAGGCGTCCTCGAGGACGGCCAGCACCTCGCCTAGCTCGGCTGCCGGGGGGCCGTCCTGCACCTTGGACCGCATCCGGCGCAATCTGTTTCCTGTCAGGCCGAGCACGTTCTTGATCTTGTGATCGCGCTCGTGGATTTCGGCGTAGACCTCGTGCTCGGCCAGGTCGACCAGGCAGCGGGCAACGATGGCGAGTGCGTAGGGGGCCTGCCGGCCTGTCGCTGCCAGCAGGGACTCGATCCGTTCCTCCAGGGAGAACTCGGTGCCGCGCCGGTAGAGCGCCTTGGCGAAGTTGAGGCAGGCCTTGGCGTAGGTGGGCCGCAGGGCCAGCGCTCGCGAGAAGTGCTCCAGCGCCTGCTCGACCTCGCCGCGCTCGAGCGAGAGCGCGCCCAGGTTGTTGTGGGCCACGTAGAAGTCGGGGTCCCACTCGAGGCCCGCCCGGTAGTTGGCCATCGCCTGCTGATAGCCGTCTGCGGTGTCGTCGTAGAGACTGGCCAGCAGGAAGTAGACAGGAGCGAGCTTTCGGCCGGACTTCACGTCGAGCTCGGGCGAAGAAGCGATACAGGACTCCAGGATGGCGATGGCCCGGGCTCGGTTGTCGCCCTCGTCGCGGTTCTTGGCGTAGAGGGAGGCGAGCTGGAAGGCGGCGCCGGCGTGGGCAGGCGACAGGGTGCGCGCGCGCTCGAGGTACTTGAGCCCGGCGGCGGTGTCGCCCATCGATAGAGAGATGAACCCCAGGTTGTAATAGGGCTCCGGATCGTGCGGCTGGGAGGCGGTGAGGCGGTCGAGAAGCTCTCGGGCACGGCCGGTGTCACCCGCGTTGCTGGCGGCGACGGCGACCTGGCAGACGAGGCCGGGAAGCGAGGGGTCGAGCTCGAGCGCTCTGGAGAGATCGGCCAGCGCCTCGGGAAACTGGCGCAGCGTGGTGTGGATGAGGCCGCGGCACTGGAGGATGGGAGCGGAGCGGGGCTCGAAGGTGAGGGCTAGCGAGAGGTACTCCAGGGCCTTCTGGGGCTCGCCGGCGTCGCGGGCGATGAGGGCGGCGTTGTGCTGGTAGAGCGCGCAGCCTGGGGCGAGGTCGATGGCGCGCTCGACAGCGCGTCGGGCCTCGAAGAAGAAGCCCTGGCGATGGCAGGCGACGGCGAGGTTGTTGTAGGCCTCGGCGATGTCTCCGGCCAGCAGCAGGGCGCGGCGGTAGCGCTGCGCGGCCGCGACGAAGTTGCCGGCGAGCAGGGCGCGGTTGCCGTCCTCGAAGACTTCGTGGACTGCGCGGTCGCGCCGCCGGCCGTGCTCCAGGCGCACGGGCATCGACTCGGCGAGCCGCTCGGGTTCCGTGTGGGGGTTGTCGCGCGGGGCCGGGCGGGAGGGCGGCAGGGCCCTTCGCTTGCGGGCGCGCCGGCCCTGGAGCGGGACGATGTGTGGCTTCTGTCCGCGGCCCATGGGCGATCAGGGCACGGGCCGGGCGACCGGCCGCTTCTGGCGGTTGCGCGCGTAGAAGTTGAGGCCGGCCTTGGTCCGGTTGCGGTGGTAGGTGATGGCGCGTCGCGAGAGCTTCAGGCCGAACTCGGCCTGGAGGATTCCCTGCAGCTGCGTGTCCGTGTAGGGGGTGGCGATGGTGCCTGCGGCGAGCTCGCGCGCTTCCCGTCTGCCGATCAGATCGCGCACGACCTCGGCGACCTTGCGGAAGAGCTTCTTGAGCGGCAGCTCGCCATGGGGCGTGGCGATCAGCTTGTCGCGGATCAGGCGGCTGACGGTCGCCTCTTCTTCCTGGAGCTCGCGCGCGGCCTGGGCCTGGGTAAGCGGGATCATCTGCAGTGGGTCGCCCGTCAGGAGGTAGCGATACTGGTTTCTGAAGAGGCAGGCGACGATGCGGCAGAGCACCGTCTTGCGCTGGTTGACGGCCTTGAGTTGCTCGAGGAAGTCGCGCTCGCGGGTCGAGAGGCGGATGCCGGGCAGGTCGGTGTGGAGCCTGTACTTGACGTCGTAGAGGTCGTCGCCAAGGAATCGCAGCTCCAGGTCGAGGGACTCCTTACCTCGGACGACCTCGGCGACGACCCGGGCACGGGACTTCTCGGCCTTGCGAGGCGCGGGCGCGTCCCGCACGTCGAAGTGGAGGCTATTGAGGATTTGAATCTTTTCCAGCGTTGCCAGAATGGCCGCAATCTCCTCGGCGGGGGCGTTGACGCGGCGCATGATGAGATCGAGGTCTGGCTTGCAGGCCAAGAAGAGCTCCGAGAATTCCTCGGGGCTGAGGCGGGCGCGCTCGATGAAGCGGCGGATGCGCTCGACGTGAGAGGAGGTGTCGAAGGTTTCCGGGGAAGCCTTGAAGGCCAGGAAGTCGGGCTCTTCCTCGCGGGTGGAGACGGAAAAGGAGGGCGAACACTGCTGCAGCGAGGAGAGGTAGGCCATGTACCGGAGCACGGCGGTGAGGGGGCCGAGCGGCACGCGGTACTTGCGGGCCAGCTGCTGGCGTCGGGAGAGCGCACCTGGGGCCAGAAAATCCTGCTGCCAGTCGGGCTGGCGCGTGATGGCGTGCTTCTCGAAGAAGTGGACCATCTCCTGGTCCTTGTACTCCTCGTAACGGTGCTGGGGGATGTTTCCGCGATACCGGACGCGCTCGATGACGCCGCGGCCGACCAGCCGGGAGAAGGTCTCGTCCTTCTCGAGCCGCTCGGCCATGTCGCGGAACTGCCGCTCGTCGAGGTAGTAAACCGACATCAGCGAGCGCGGGAGCGCGCGCGGCGCAATGCGCGCTTCGACCTTCACGCGGGCAGAGGTGGAGAGGAGTCGAGGCATCGGATCGGCGCCACCAATGTAACACGCGCAGCCTGCGTCGCGGCACCCTGTCCGTTACCGGCTGCTGCCGATGATTGACAGGAGACAGGGGCGCCGAATAAGATCGGGCACCTTCGCCGCGGGCGCGGCGGGGTTGGAGGAGGACACCGATGAACGCGATTATCCGAAAGTCTCTCGCTCTGGCTGCGGCCGTCTGTCTGGCCGTCGTGCCGGCGCTGGCCGGGAAAGTCGTCCTGAAGGATGGCCGCACGCTCGAAGGCGAGGTCATCGTCAAGGACAAGGTCGTCACCGTGAACGGGGCGACCGGGCTGTTTCAGTTCAAGGAAGAGCAGGTCCAGTCGATGGAGAAGGGCGAGCCCGCTGCCGTCCAGGTTGCGGCCAAGCCTACGGATGCCGCCAAGCCCGCCGAGGGCGCCAAGACCGCCGAGGCTCCGAAGGAAAAGCTGCCCGTGGTCACGATCGTGACGTCGATGGGAAGCATCACCGCTGAGCTCTTCGAGGACGATGCGCCGAACACAGTCGCCAACTTCGTGAGCCTCGCCGAGAAGGGGTTTTACGCGGGCTGCAAGTTCCACCGGGTGATCAAGGACTTCATGCTCCAGGGCGGCGACCCCAACAGCAAGGAAGCCGACGTCGCGAAGTGGGGGATGGGCGGACCGGGCTACTGGTTCGAGGACGAGTTCTCCAGCCGCACCAACGAGAAGTACGCTCTTTCGATGGCGAACTCGGGCCCCAACACCAACGGTAGCCAGTTCTTCATCGTGACCAAGGAAGGGGGCACTCCTTGGCTCAACGGGCGGCACTCGGTGTTCGGGCGCGTGCTCAAGGGCCAGGAGATCGCCGACGCCATCGAGAAAGTCGAGACCGGCGAGGCGGATCGTCCCAAGAAGGACGTCGTGATCGAAAAGATCGTCATCGACTTCAAACGAGACCACAAGTACGAGCCGAAGGTCCACCCGGGAGACAAGTAACAGCCGGCCCAGGTGCGCCTTTCGGGCGCGCCCGGTGGTACTGGCAAAAGGAGAGTCGAAAGCGTGTCCAAGGAAAGGTTGCCCACGGTGAACATTCTGACCAGCATGGGCACCATCACCTGCGAGTTGTTCGAGGACGATGCGCCCAACACGGTCGCCAACTTCATTCACCTGGCGGAGAAGGGGTTCTACGACGGGACCAAGTTCCATCGGGTGATCAAGGACTTCATGATCCAGGGCGGCGATCCGCTCAGCAAGACGCCCGAGACGACGCGCTGGGGCACGGGCGGACCGGGCTACTGGTTCGAGGACGAGCTTTCGGACCGGCACCACGAGCGCTACGCGCTTTCGATGGCCAACGCCGGCGCCAACACCAACGGGAGCCAGTTCTTCATCGTCACGAAGTCGAACGGCACCAGCTGGTTAGACGGCAAGCACGCGGTCTTCGGACGCGTGAGCAAGGGCCATGAGGTCTGCGACGCCATCGAGAAGGTCGAGACGAGCCAGGGGTTCAACCGGCCGATCCAGGATGTCGTCATCCAGAAGCTCACCGTCTCCTACAAGCGCAGCCACAAGTACGAGCCCAAGGTCCACCACGACCGCTAGACCGGCGTCTCTGGAGCCGCAGACGCCCGCCAGGCAGGCGGACGGCGCGTCCCGTCCCGACGTGATCGTCGTCGGCGGCGGGGCCGCGGGCATGATGGCGGCCATACGGGCCGCAGAGCTCGGGCGGCGGGTGCTTCTTCTGGAGAAGAACCCGCTGCTCGGGCGCAAGGTGCTGGTGAGCGGTAACGGGCGCTGCAACATCGCCAACGCCGGCGCGCACGTGGAGAACTTTCACGGCGAGAACAACCGGTTCCTCCACTCGATCTTCGCCCGATTCGGAGTCGGTCGCACCCTCGAGTTCTTCGAGGAGCTGGGGCTGGCACTCAAGGAGGAGAAGCTGGGGCGGATCTTCCCGGTCTCCAACCAGGCCGCCAGCGTCGTCGCGCTTCTGGCGTATCGCATGGAGCAGCTGGGCGTGCGCGTCGCCTGCGGCGCCTGCGTCACCGGCGTGGAGCGGGAGGGAGCCGGATTCCGGGTCGACCTCAAGGACGCGCCCGCAGCACGGGCCCGGCGGGTGGTCCTGGCGCCGGGCGGGAGGTCCTTCCCCAAGCTGGGGACCACGGGCGACGGCTACGAGTGGGCCCGGGGCTTAGGCCACCGCGTCACCGAGCTGCACCCGGCGCTGGCTCCGATGGAGGCCGAGCTGGCCCGTCTGCACGGGCTGCAGGGAATCCGGCTCGAGGCCGAGCTGACGAGCAAGTCCGGAGGAAAGCGTCACAGGACCTTTCGAGGTGATTTGCTCTTCACCGCCTACGGCCTCTCCGGCCCCACCGTGCTGGCAGCGTCGGCCGACCTCGCCACCCGGCTCGCGGGCACGCACCCGGCCTTTGAGGTCAGCTTCTTCCCGGGCCAGGACGCAGAGGCGGTTGAGGCCCTCCTGGCGCGACGCTGGGAAGCGGACCCAGGGCGGCGCCCCGGGTTCAGCTTCGTGGGCCTGTTGCCGGGCAGGATGGGACACGCCCTGCTCGAGTCCCTCGGCATCGACCCGGACGGTCCGCCCGTCGGACAGCTGGGCCCGCCGGTGCGGCGGCGCATTGCCCAGGCGTTCACGCGCTGGGAGTTTCGGGTCTCCGGATGCCGCGGCTGGGAAGAGGCCGAGGTCACGGCGGGCGGCGTGGCCGTCGATGGCCTCGACCCCAGGACGCTCGAGTCGAGGCACTGCAAGGGCCTCTACTTCTGCGGCGAGGTGCTCGACATCTTCGGCGACTGGGGCGGCTATAATTTCCAGTTCGCCTGGTCGACGGGATGGATCGCCGGCGAGGAGGCCGCGAAATGACGCGGCCCGCGTCAGACGCCACCGTCTGGTGTTTCGTCCGGACCATCCGCGTGGCGGCGGCGTCGCGCCAGCGCCACGGCGGCCAGCAGCAGTAGCCAGCCTGCCGCCGAAAGCCCGATGCCGGCGACGACCGTCTTCGGGTCGAAGCGGAAGTCGACCTGGTGGCGGCCGGCGGGGACCTCCACGGCGCGCACCAGGCCCCAGGCCCTCAGGATGCGGGCTGGCGCCCCATCGACGCACGCTCGCCAACCGGGGTAGAGCGCATCGGTGACGACGAGCAGGCAGCGGGTCGTGGCGTCGGTGGTGAGCACGGAGCCAAGCGGTCGCCGGGCGAGGAATCGGGCCGAGCCGGGCGAGCCCGCGCCTTCAGACGTGGCGAAGCCAGGTTGCTCCTCGAGCAAGGGCGGCGAGCCGGGCCCCAGTTCCCCGGCGCGCACGCGCTCCAGGACAGAAGCGCGATCGGGAAGGACCCTGTAGTCCGCCGTCAGAAACGCGCGGGGTCGGGCCAGGGGGTCCTCCCAGAGCTCGAGGTCGCCCACCCTGCCGACAAGACGCAAAGGAGCCTTCGAGTCCAGACCGCCTGCCCGATAGACATAGAACCGCTGATTGAGGATGCGAGTCTCCGGGCGCGGCTCGGTCATGCGCTCGGGAAGGCGAGTTTCCGCGGGTCGGCGCTCCATGGCGTCGTAGAAGTCCGCCGTGGTCCGGGGGAGGATGGCCTCGTAGCCGTCCAGGGACTCCAGCCCTGCCGGCATCACGCGGTTCTGATCGATGCGGTCCCAGAGCGAGACGCGCCAGGGGCCGCCCGGCTGGCGGCCGATGAGCTGGGTGAGCTGGGCCGGGAGCGCGCAGCGCTGGAGCGGAAAAGTTTTCATGCAGGGGATGCCCAGGGTGACGAGGTCGACGCCCAGCAGCAACGCCAGCAGAAGTCCGGCGCTCTTCCTCGAGAGCTTGCCCGCCGAGGCCGCCGCCATCGGCGCCGCCGTGAGGGCGAGCATGAAGAGTGAACGGAGTATGTCAGTTGCGGCGAAGCGCATCGTCTCGCGCGTGCTCTGGACCGTTGCGTCCGGCATCGGCGTGTACCTCTCACCGCTGTGCAGGTAACGGTCGAGCCATGGCGTGAACGCCTCGGCGCCCGCCCCCGAGTGGAGGGCCAGGAGGCTTGCCAGGACGAGCAGAACGGCGAGCCACCCCAGGCGACGCGGCCGGCGGCGACGGGTCTCGCCCGCTGCGCCGACGGTCGCCGCACCCAGGGCCGCAAGCATCGCAGCGGCCAAGCTAAAGCCGAGCATGAACTTCGCCGGCCCGCGGAACATGCTCATGCCGGGGAGCGTCCGGGCGATCGGCAGGAACAGGGGCGTGCGCGCGCCGAGCGCCATCACGAGCGCAACCTCCGCCAGCACCAGCCATGGAAGCACTCGCGGCCGTTCCAGGAGCCGGATGGCCCGCCACGCCAGGACGAGCGTGGCGATCCCGACGTAGAAGATCGACTCCGGCGCGAAGGACTGTCCCCAGTACGGCGCGGTCGCGTCGTCGCCCAGGGCCCTGGGCGCTAGGAGAGTCAGAAGATTCTCCGGCGCCAGTGACACCAGGGAGGCGAAGCGTGGGTCGAAGCCGGCCCGGCTCGAGTCTTTCAGGAGCTCCAGCGCCGGCAGCAGCGCCGCGGCTGCCAGCACCGCCGTCGAGAGCGCGACCGCGGCCGTGAGCGCCGCGAACCGCCCCAGCAGCCGCAGGCGCCGCGCGTCGCCCACGGCCGCCACGGTGACCACGATGCTGGCGCAGAACCACGCGATGTAGAAAACCTGGGGATAGCCCGCCAGCAGGCAGAGGGCGGAGGCCGCGATCGTGCGCGCCACCGTGAGCGGGGCCGGCCGGCGGATCGAGCAGAGCACTCCGAGCAGGACCCACGGCACCCACGCCGTGGCGTCCAGCTGGCAGGCGTGGCCGCCGAAGATGCGGTAGGTGGTCTGCGCGGAGAGGCCGAAGGCGAGCCCGGCGACGAGCGGGCCAGCTCCACGCGCGCCCGCCTCACGTGCCAGCGCCCAGGCCCCGAGCTGGCCCAGCAGCACGTGCAGGAACCGGGTGAGCGACATCGCCAGTCCCAGCGGCAGCAAGTAGAGGGCGTTGGGAGGATAGAAGATCGCGGCCTGCAGGCTGGCCAGGTACGGCAGGCCCGCCATCAGGTGCGGATTCCAGATCGGTACTTCGCCGGCCAGGAGGCTCTGGCGGGCAAACTGCCGCCACGGCACGAACATGCGGGGGCTGTCGCCATCCGCTACGCCCAGCCCACAGTCGGCGCCTGCCATCAGAACGGGCAAGAAGAGCGCAAGGTCGAACGCCGCGAAGAGCGCCAGTGCCCATCGCCCGCTCGCTTCCCACTCTTCCCTCGGCGCCACCGGCTGGACCCGGGAAACTCTCATGGCGTGGGATTACGAAAACCCAGGCGTCTACCTGTACCGGGCTTTTTTCGGGCGATCTTACGACTGCCGCGGGCCGACGCGACGCAAGGAGTCCGTACGGCCCCGGCGCGTCAGGGTCGGGTGAGCTGGGCGATGCACTCACGGAGGTCGGCCTCCGAGAGCTGGCGTCCGGGCTGCTCGCACCCCTGGAGTGCATAAATGGTCTCGTCGATCTGGTCGTTGTGGCGCTCGTCGTAGACCTGCTCGTCGGCGTCCCACTTCTGAAACTGATCGTCGGCCCAGCGGGCGAGCTCGGCCTGAGTAATCTCGCCGCGGAGGCGCTTCTCGATGATCTTGACGATTTCTTCTCGCGTCAGAGTGGGTTTCATTGGCCCTCCCTAGGTGCCGATGTAGCGGGCGTAGAGGGACCGGGCCACCGCTGGGTCGGCAGTCCCCTTCACGATCGCGCGAGCGTCGTTGAATAGGGAGATCTCGAACCGGTCCGTTCGGAATTGCAGCACGTACTTGTTGAAGGAGACCTGGCCTTGCCTTGCCAGGCGCCTGGCGAGCTCCTCGAAGCAGGGCGGCTTTCGAGCCGCTGATTCGGAGCCGGCCCAGACCTGGACGGCCTGCCGCCCGCAGAGCGCCGTGGCCCGGGACCCCGAGGAACCTTCCAGATAGGAGAACCGGCGCTGGCTGCAGGTCGGGCAGCCGGGTCTCCGGTCGACACGCACGTCGTCGAGCGAGCCTTCCCAGCAATCGTACATGGCCATCCGGCCTGCCAGGCCCGAGCCGTGGCCCGCGAGCAGGCGCAGGGCGTTGAAGGCGGCGGTGCCCGCCGTAACGGCGGCGACCGGGCCGGCGATGCCCTCGCTTTCGCAGCTCGGTAGATCACCAGCGGCGGGCGTCTCGGGCAGGTAGCATCGCAGGCAGGGGCCCGCTCCGGGCTGGACCACCATCGTGTGTCCGAAGACGCCGACGATACCGCAGTAGATCCACGGCACGCCCTGGCGCACCGAGAAATCGTTGATCAGAAAGCGGGTCTCGAGGTTATCCGTGCCGTCGAGCAATAGGTCGGCTCCTGCGAGGTGCCGGGCGGCGTTGCCGGCGTCGAGGTCCGCGACGATCGCCTCGAGCTTGACGGCCGAGTTGACTCGCTTGAGGTGTGCCTTCGCGGCGACGGCCTTCGGCAGGCCGCGATGGACGTCCCGCTCGTCGAACAGCAGCTGGCGCTGGAGGTTGTTCTCTTCGACCGTGTCCCGGTCGACGATCCGCAGTCGGCCAACTCCCGCGGCCACAAGGTAGTACGCGAGCACGGAGCCGATGGCGCCGCATCCGATGAGCACGACGCGCGCGCGCGAAAGGCGCTCCTGGGCGGCTTCGCCGAACTGGCGCAGCGCCATCTGCCGCGAGTATCTCTGCAGGTCGCCTTTCATGCGCCGATTGTCTTACTCTGCCCATGGCGACAGTGTCAACGAAAACTGGCCAAGCGTGCGAGGTTTCATGCGTGCGGGTGGCGCCGCCTGTGACACGTTTGCGACGCGCATGACGGGGCTATCGCGCGGCGACGGCGCCGTATTAACATGCCCGGTGCTCCGATGAACCCGAACTCGGCTTTCGGCCATCCCGCTGGCGACCCCTTCATGCTCACGACGATGGACGTCGTGAACTGGGTACTGGTGCTGGTCGTCTGCCTGTTCCTGTTCCAGCTCCTGCAGGAGATGCTGTTCCGGCAGAGGGGCAAGTACTGCACCGGCTGCGGCCTGCGGGACCTGCCGCGCAACTGGTCCACCTGCGAGATCTGCGGCATGTCGCTGGGCGAGTACGTGGAGCGAGTGACTCCTTTCGAGCGGCGCGTCTCGTACGGATTTCCGGTCGTCTCCGTGCTGGTCTCGCTGGTCGCCTACCATCAGTTCGAGCGAGTGACGTTCGGCGGCCCCTTGGTCGTGCTCGGATTCATCATCGTCAATTCCTGCTTCGCCCAGCTCTGGCTCCCGCGTCGCGACGCGCGGCTGCGCACGCTTTACAACGTCCCGTTCTGGGGGACGGTGGCGATGGTTCTCTTCATCCTGCTGCTGGACGCCTCGCTCAGGGCCCGGTTCTCTGCGGGGGGGCCGGGGGCCGTGGCCGACCTGGAGCTAGAGGCCGACGGCTCGCTCTGCATGGCCTTGCGCGACGGCACCGTCAGTCATGGGATAGGACCGGTTGCCTATCCGTACATGCGCTCCGTGCCGATCAAGCGGCTGCTCCGCAGCGGGACAGGCGAGCTGTTCCTTTACGGTCGGGGCTCCAAGTTGACGCAGCCCGACGCCATCCTCAGCGCTCGAGGGCTCCAGTGGAGCCCGGCAAAGAATCGTTCGGAGACCGGGGTCCAGCTGCTGCTCGGAACCGCCACGCTCTCTGCGCTCCACAGGACGCTCCTGGATCGCTCCACCCATCAGCCCAATGTCACCTTCTGCCTCACGGGCGACAGGGTCTGGGTCTGTGACGGCCAGCAGCTCTTCCGCATCCAGCCCGATGGCACCACCGACGTTTTCTCGCTGGGGAAGCGGCAGCTGGGGCGGTTGATCAAGGTTGTCGCGGGCGACAGGATGGTCTGGCTCTTCTCGGCCAATGGTCTGACGGGGATCTCGACGACCTCGGAGCGCAAGACCTGGTATCCGCTGATGGAGCTAGCTGCCCGGGAGGGGCAGCCTGCGGCACAGATCGTGGCGGGCGCGTTGAAGGGTGAGGAGGCCTGGCTGGCGACCAGTGGGGGGGACGTGCTGCGGTTCGATCTGGACAAGGAGCGGCTGAGCTTCCAGGGCGTTGCGCAGTGTCCGAAGTACCTCGACTTCTACAATCTCTACACGCTTCCGATCCTCGTCCTGGCGCTCGGGTGGATGCTGGCCGCCAATTTCAGGGAGGAGGGCCAATGAGTGAGGAGCTGCAGCCTGGCGCGTCGCAGGAAGCGCCGTTCGCCAGCACGGACACCGATCCGGGCAGCCTGGGCCTGCTCAAGTTCCTCTCGCTCGTAGTGCTGCTGACGACGGTGCTCTTGCCGGTAGGGGCGGATCTGGCGCGTCACGCGAAGCTGCAGGTGGCCTACTCGACGAAGCTGGATCGCACGATCGCGCCGCACCCGGACCGCTTCAGCGGTGTCTTCATCCACACGGCCGACGTGGAAAGCCAGGTCGAGAGTGCGTCGCGAGAAGCCGCGGGTAACGAGGCGGGCGAGGCCGCCCAGCCGATGTCCTTCTGGGCCCGGGTCCAGTTCGTACTGAAGAGCACCTCCGAGTGGCTCAAGGAGCCCACCAGCCGGGAGAGCAACGCTCAGAACCTCGCGATGTTCTGGACGCTCGTCGTCTTCATGCTCTTCATCATCGCGGCACGCATCTACGGCGTCAATCGCGTGATGGCCGTGCTGAGCGGCATGCTGGGGGCCGACCGGTTAAAGAAGCTGATCATCGACTTGTTCATCCTCAAGGGGGTCGAACGACAGGTCTTCCCGGCGACGAAGACGACGGCGGTCAAGAACGGCGTCATCGCCACGCACTCCCTCAACCGGGTGGATCTGCACGACGTGATCCGCATCAACGTCGGCCTGCAGGGAGAGGGGTCGATCGATGTCGTCCGTGAGGCCGTGACCGTCGAGGGCCGCACCGCCTACACGTACTGCCCAAGCATCACGGGCAGCGGTGGCGACTTCTACTTCAACCTGGCAAAGATCACGACACGCTCCATCAAGATAACCGCCGACGTGCTGATGACCTCGTCGTCGAAGAAGGGCCACGTCAGCCGGCTCAAGTTCGACATCACCGGCTTCAAGGCCGCGGCCTGGGACTAGGCGGCAGCGGGCGGGGTCAGGAGCTCGGCTCGTTCAAGGCGTCGAGGCCGGACATCTTGGCGCGGAGCCAGTCGGGCGCGCGGATGGGGCGCATCTCGCGGTCCACCACGGCGTGGTCCGAGTAGCCCTCCGCCATCAGGTTCCCGTCGACTCCCAGCAGCCTGTAGGCGAAGCGCGCGCGAGCCTTGGTCATACCGACCAACCGCGTCACGACCTTCAGCCGGTCGTCGAAGCGGGCGGGAGCCAGGTAGTGGACCGCCGCCTCGATGACGGGCAGGCCCAGGCCCCGGGCCTCGACCTCGCGATAGGGAAGCCCCAGGCGATCGAGCCAGTCGACCCGACCCATCTCGAACCAGACCAGGTGGTTGGCGTGGTAAACGACACCCATCGCGTCGGTCTCGGCGTAGCGGACGCGGACCTCGATCTCGGTCTCGGCAGACTGGACGATCTCGCCGTACCAGCGCGTGTAGATGAACTCGACTCTTCTTGTAGGACGCTCAAGTCGGTGAGGCATACCCGCACACTCTACCGCATGCCGCCCCGTTCAAGAGGGGGGGGCGCCGGGCCGATGGGATGATCGTGGAGCGGTCTCGTCGTACGCGTCCTCCTGCGGCGCTCGTCCCGGTGGTCTTCGGGTTGGCGCTGGCCGGCTGCGCGTCCGGACCGGACTCGATTCCGCTCCTGGGACCGTTGTCGGCCATCGAGGGCAGGATCGTGGGGACGGTGACCAGCGGCCGGGGAGCGGTAGATCGTGCCGCCGTGAGCCTGGCGCCGGGCGGCTTCACAACGGAGTCGAGCGCGTCGGGGAGCTACGAGCTCGCTGCGATTCCACCTGGCACCTACCAGGTGCGGGCGGCGGCCCCAGGGTTCAACCCGGCGGCGCGTGACGTCACGGTGCTTCCGGGGCGCGTCAGCGGAGCCGACCTGGCGCTCTCTCGCGCCTCGGCTACCGGGAGCGTGGGGGGACGAATCACCGATGGCACTGTCGGAGTGGCCGGCGCGCGCGTGGTCCTCTCCGGGACGAACTCGGTCCAACTCTCTGGCGCTGACGGCACCTTCCTGTTCACGGGTGTCGACCCAGGCCTCTACTCGGTGGACGTGTCGCGCCCCGGGTTCGTGGGGGGCAGTGGCATCGCCCGGGTGGCGGCCTCCGGAGAGGCTCGCGTGGAGCTGGCATTGACGCGCCGCGCCGACGGCGCCTTGGTGGGGCGCGTGACGGACGGCTTGCGCGGGCTGGCGAGCTGCTCGCGTCCGGCGGCCATCGCCCTCTTCGTCGGCGGCCAGCGGGCCGAGCGGCTGGTGCCGCCTGCAGATGCGTGTGCCGCTTCCGGCGGAGTGCTCGCGGTGGACGACCGATTCCGATTCGAAGGGCTGGTTACAGGTACCGTGATTCTCCAGGCGGCGGTCAACGGCTTCGTCGCAGCCACGAAGGTGATCGAGATCGTCGGCGGGGCGGAGAACAACGGCGATATCGTCCTGACGCTGGATGGCAGCACTTCCGCCATCACCGGGACCGTGTTCGACGACACGCTGCTGCCCCAACCCCAGGCCACCGTGGAGCTCTCGCAAGGCGCGACCCGCCGCACGACCGTGACCGGCGCCGAGGGGCGCTACCAGCTGACCGGATTGCCGGCCGGGCCAGCCACGCTCACGTTCGTACGCAGCGAGCTCAACGTGGGCCTGCGCAACGTGGTTCTTTCGAGGGGCAACACGGTTGACGGTTCGGTCGTCCTGCGGAAATAGGCAGGGGCGATGAGTCCTTCGCACCTTTCGCGGCTGTCGGGCGCGCTCGTGCTGGCTGGCCTATTCGCCTGGGCAGGCCCGACATCCGTGGCGGCGGTGACGCCCGACGGCGTGACCTCCCGATCGGGCGGCGCGAACGGTTCACCGAAGTCGATCCGCGTGATGATCGACCCCGGCCACGGCGGGCGCGGCGAGGAGCCGGGCGCCACGACAGGCGACAACTGGGACAGCCAGTACGCGCAGTTCCTTCGCGTCGTGAACTACGGGGGCTCAGCGCGGGTGGCACCGGGGCGGCGCGTGGAGGAGCACGAACTGGCGCTGTCGCTCTCGCGGCGGCTGGCGGCGCTGCTCGAGCTGACCCGGACCGACGCCGGCTGGTCGCGGTTCGAGGAAATGCTGCGGCGGCTTGGGGCCCGAGGAGCCCTGCCGCGCGTGCGCATCGAAAGTCGCCTGACTCGCACCGACGACTACCGTGCTCGCCAGGCGAGGAAGGAACCCGACCCCAACCGCGACTTCCGGCTGCTGGATTCACCCGCCCGGCTGCCTGCGCGGGAAGGGACACCGCTGCATCCGGGGCGCGTGAGCAGCGTAATCGACTGGGCGCCGGATCTGCTGCTCGTGCTCCATTTGAACGATGTCGACGGCCGCGGGCAGCGCGGGATGAACGCGCTCTTCGTACCCTCTCCTGGGGACTTCGAGGC